>DFOV01000043.1 GCA_002376965.1 Gammaproteobacteria bacterium UBA3532 | reverse complement strand
TGATTATGAGGGGATCACTAAGGTTTATACTCTAATTTCGCGGGGAGTTTAAGAGTACGCCTGGCTTAAATCCAATAGTGGAGCGCACAGCCGTCAATACCCGATCATAAGGAATGCGTTCTTGTTCAAGCCGTAAATCCGGCTGCCATTTATGGCTTTTCAGATCATGGAAAAGCTGAAGTTCTGGCGCGGTTAGGTGAGCGAGTTCTGCTGCTGGGCACTGTTTATGCCCCGGCTCTTCTCCCCAGAATTCTTGGCATGAAAGTAATGTATCCTGATCCATTAACAAAGAACGGCTGTTAGGGTAGTAGCTGCGCCACTGAGATAGCATGGCGAGGCCGTGGCTATCAATGTCACCCCAGTAGTAGATTTGGCAGCGGTTTAGCCAACGGATGTCTTTTAGTGCCTGAATACCATATCCCAGCCCGAAAATGACCATTGCATTGTTTACTGAGGGAAAGGTTAAACCATTGAGCTTGTTTTCGGTGATGTAGACTGTGTCGATAAGGATATCCAGCGCTTTAAACTGGCTTAGTGGAATGGTCAAATCGCTGAGGCCGGAGAAGTCGTCATACATCAGCGGATCAAGTAGCCGGAAACGAATTTGCGGTTCTTCGTAGCGCAGGCCAAAACGCTTCTCAAAACCGTGTTCATTCAGCGTCTCGGTAGGGTGTTGTATCGCTTCGTTGGGTAGCAATGTATTCAGAAGGTTGCGTAATACGCCTTTATGCTGTTCGATGAACTTGGTGTCGATGCCTTGAATATCCAATTGGCGCATATAGCAATCTGGGTTGGGATTTTGGATAAAGTATTGGCAGACTTTGATCAGTTTGGGCCAGCTTTGCGCATATTGGATGATGGTCGTTATATGAGTTAACAGCCAAGGGATGAGTTGAGGCAGTTGTTCCTGAGTGAGGTTGGCATTACGCAGGAATAGCTGCCATTCTTGCCATCTTCCCAGATAGCGTGCCAGTGCTTCCATGTGGGTGAAATGAATCGTTACCGGGAGTCGCTGCATTCCAACCGCTTGGTATTGAATATCCTGTTTTGCGATCACAACGCCGCTAAGTCGTTCATAGTGCTGTATATCATCAAGCCAGTATTTGACGTCATCATAGTGGTGTAGCCATTGTTTGCCTGTTGGCTTTGCCAGCCGAACGGCTACTTCCTGGTTGGCATTTTGCAACCAGTCGACATGAAACTTGCCTTGTTGCCATTGTTTTTCAAGCTTGGTCTTAATGTCTTTTCTGTGTAAAAGCTTGGCCATCAGGTTGTCTCTGGTTCCTCTTCAACGAGGTGTTGATACTGCTGTCGTGCTTTGTGGTTGTCCAGTCGATGGCGATATTCTTCTATCGTCATATTGAGTAGCAGTGAGCGGTTTTCTTTTTGATCAACAAAGTGAACGTGTTGCACGTAGTGCTCAATGACATCCAGTTTTTGCAATGGCGTTACCAGCAGAAGTTGCAAGCCGAGCTTTTTGAACAGCTCCAAGCCAAAGCGTGTGCTGTCTTTCGAGCCGCGGGCGAAGGCTTCGTCAATGACAACCAGATTAAAACGACGCTTTTGTTGGTTTGGATTGGATGACATATCGACTAAGCGATACTGCAACAGAATAGCTGCAGCAAGAATGGAGTAGGCAAGCTTTTCTTTCTGGCCACCAGACTTTCCACCTGAATCGGAGTAACACTCTTTTTCACTGTCATCTTCTCGGAAACGTTCAATAACATTAAACAAGTGCCAATAGCGAACATCGACCACCTTTTCGGTCCACTTAGGCTCGTTCCGCATTTGCTCAATCAGATCTTTAACGCGCTCGAATTTCTCTTCAGAGTATAGGGTGTCGTCGGAGCTGAACTCGATGCACTGTTTGAGCCGGTGCTTAAAGTCTCGAATGTCGACATCAGGCGATGGAAGGCTGTTTATTTCGATGTAAGTCCCTGCTTGATAATCCAGCTCGTGCAGTGCCTGATTGATCAGCTGAATTCGGCTTTCAATGGCCTCTTCCTGCTTGTCTAAGTAGCTGCGAAACAATGCCATGGCGCGGATGGTGTCGCGGTTGAGCATTTCCTTGAAACGGACTTCGTGACGTGGGAGGTCTTCTTCACTTAGCTGTTTGAGCATGTGTTGGTATTCGGGCAATGATTCCGGTGACTTGTCGACTTCGGTCACGTCGTTGGGAAATGCTCGGGCAAAGTCGCCCATAGCACTGATCATCTGGTTTTGGCGTTTTCGTCGCTTTTCTTCAAGGTGCTGAACCTTGGAATTGAGCCGCGTCCTCAGGTCTGATGTCAGGTTGGCCAAGCGGTTGATACGCAGCAGGCCTGATTCTATGTGTTGTTGATACAAAGCATCAATGGTCGGGAAACAGCGTTGGCGCAGTGATTCGTTGACGGCGTTATACAGTGCCTGCTGCTCGCTTAGCGCCTGCTGGTCGGCAGAAATTTCGCTCTGTCTCTGCCCTTGTTCGGTATAGCTTTGGCGCAAAGCTTGTTCCAGTTGTTGCAGTGAATGGTTGCTGTCTTCGTATTGCTTGCGTAGGTCAATCAGTAAGTCGGAAGCCTTTTCCAGGGTTTGTTTCTCTGCTTGCAACGCTTCAATTTTGCTACTGTAGGCAGACCAGTCAATTTTCTCGTAGCTAAAACTGGTACCGAATTCTGCCAAGTTTTGCGCTGTACGGCATAGCTGCTCCAGTCGGCTTTTTTGCATTTTTGCTGCGGCAACGGATTGAGCGAGATTGGCAATCTCTTGTTCTAGTTGTTGGCGTTGAGCTTTCAGCAGGTTTACTTTGTCCTTATTGCTCCAACCTAGAACGTAGCGGCTTTTATCTAAAATGTTGTGACGATCATCTTTCTCGTGGCGGATGCGACCACTTTTCAGCTGTCCTTTGGGGGTGATGGCTTTGTCACTGCGTCGAAATTGTTGCATATCGTCGGTGCAGGTATAGTCAAATCGCTGCTGCAGTTCTTTATGTAACCAGTCGTAATATTCGCTGTCTGGCTTAATATCGATTTTGGTCAGCATAGAATTTGATGGTAGCGATGACGGATAAAAATCTTCTAAAGGCTGAATACGGTAGTAGACGAGTCGACTACCCAGGTGGGTGTGTTCGACAAAGTCACAGACTTGGCTATACAGGTCATCAGGCACCAAAAGGCTCAGGGCAAAATTGTGCAGTACGCGTTCAATGGCTCCTTGCCATAAGCTGGCATTGTGTTTTACCTGGATAAGCTCACCGACAAAGGGCAACCGCGATTCGTCAATGTCCAGTTGTTGGCATAATTGGGCACGAATGGTGAGTTGTTTGGTGTGTATATTGGATTTGCGCTTCTCAAGGATATTTAGCTGCTCGGTCAGACCGCTTTTTTTCTGTTCCTTTTCAACCTGTTCGCGTTTCAACTGAAACAATTCATCATCAAAGGTGTTTAAGCTTTCTTGTAAGGCTTCTGCTTTGTCCTTGGCGGCAGACAGGTTAGCGATAAAATTCGCAGGTGTCAGCGTTGTAGTCAGCTCCAATTCTGCGGCTAATTTTTGATAGTTGAGACATAGCTGGCGGCTATCATCGCGTATTTGACCCAGTTGGCGTATATCGCTTTCAAGCTGTTGCAGTCGGCCACCGCCATTGTTGCGAATGGATTCCTGAAGCTGGCTCAGTTTTTCGTTGAGTGTTAGCTTTTCTTGCTCCATGGTATTGAGCTGGATATCCAAGCGCTTGAGCGCATGTTGGCGCTTTTCTATTCGGGCTTGATAGAGCGTGGTTGCCACTTGGGCCATGTAGGCATCGGTGAGCTCGCGGCAGTCTTCGAAATGCTGCTTTTCCTGATAAGCTGTCAGAGCCTGTTTGCCATAGGCGTCAATGGGGGTCAGCAGTTCGACTTTTTGTCTGGCTGCAACGACGGCATCATGTAGGCGTTTGAGATCGTTATAGTTGCGCTCCAGTTCAACCAGCTGTCCTTCGACATCGGCTTGCTCAAGCATATTGCTGCGAACAAAGTCAGTAACAGAATTAACCGACTTCATGGAAATCGTTTGGTTGAAAAGCTCTAGCGCTTTGCCGTCGGCTCCTAGCCCCAGCAGTTTGCTAAATGACTGTTGATAGGGGGTAAAACTGTCAAACAGGGTGATATGGTTGTATTTACGTAAGTGCTTCTTGAGCAGGCTGATCTTATTGCCAAAACCGTGAAAGTCTTCTGCAATAGTGAGAGGTTCCGATGCCGTGATAAATAGTCGCCGAACTTTTTTCTCATGGGGTGGCAACCAAATTACTTGAGCCAGGCAAACCGTTTGTTGTAGATCGCTACTATGAAACTCTGCTAACAGCACCGAATAATGCGTGTTTTGACGTAAGCCCACCGCGCGGGCTTTGCCCATATCGTCTTGTTGAGAGGTATAAAAGCCGTGAAAGTAGGACTCAAGCGAGCGCTCTTTTCCAATCGCCCCTGCCGCCTTGTTGAATGCCAGTTTGCGTGTCGGAACCAGTAATGTGGTCAGGGCATCGATCAAGGTGGATTTACCGCTGCCAATATTGCCTGTCAGCAGGCTGTTTTGCTGTTCAGGCGTTAGTTGCCAGATTTTTTGGTCGAATGTCCCCCAGTTGAGTACTGAAAAACGCTGTAAGCGAAAGCCGCCCAGTGCATTATTAGTCATTGTTGGCCTCCTCCTGCTGTTGTGACAGCATCTCAATCAGTTCACCTATTTGTTCGGCATGAATAAGCGCTTTTAAGATCCGTTGCACTTCAAAATCATCTGGGCTATTTTTCAAAGGACTAAGAAAGCCCATCTCTATGGTCTTTTTAATCAACGCATCAAAGTCTTTGTGTTGTTTGACCTGGTTGCTGGTCTCTGGAACGAAGCCGCTGAGCCACTGGTGGATGGTGCTGCGATCGACGGTTAATCGCGGTGCGCTTTCTTCACTGTCATGCTCTGCCAGGCGTTTGCGCAGCAATACCAGCAGAAGAGTTTGATGAAACGTCAGCCTGCGCCGAGTGATAAGCCGCGGCAATTCAATATCGCTATCTTCTTCATTGCTCTCGATTTGGCGTAAAAAAGCATAACCCTCTGCATCGTCCAAAACCAGACTAAGGCCTATTTGTTGGAAGTATTCGCGGATTTGGAAAAGATCGCGCTCTAAAGCCTGCCAGAGGTCGCGATGAGTGGCGCGAAAAACCGGCCCTTTCAACAGGCGGATTTGTACAGCCGATTTTTCATATTGTAGCTTTTCGTTGGCATTTCCTGAGAGGCTTTGGGGGTCGGACATGATTATAGTTCTCGCACGAAGGTAATGTGAGGCAATTTGAGGCGCTTTTGGTGGTCGCCATGTTGCCAGCTAATGGTCTGGCTTTTTTGCTCGTCGATATGGGAGGCTACCTGCTGTTCACAGGCCAGTTTTACATAGGTCAACGCTTCGTCCAGCCCATACTGCAGCGGATGTTGCTCTATAACTTGCGCAAGTGTCACTTGGCCATGATGTGCTTGCAAACATTGAGCTATTTGGCGTTGCAGGGCCTGTTCATCAATATGACATATTTCGAATAGACGGCTTAAATCAACATCGGGCTGCCTGTCTTGTTCTACCAGTTCGCAGTCAAACGTTTCCTGAGCTTTTGGCTGATAAAGGTTACGGCTGAGCTGTTGGTAAATATCGACCTGAAAGCTGTCGAGCTGACAGAAATCTTTTGGTTGGAGCTGGTCGTCGTCACTTTGTTGGGCAAGGGCTTCGAATTCTCGAATAAGCTCTAGAATACGCTTGTTATCCTGTGACTGATCTTGAATATAGCGCCGGAGTTGATCGGTTATTTGTTGTTTGGTGCCATTGACTTTGGCTCCGGCATCCAGCAGATAACCGTATAGATGCTGCAACATCTCGTCGCTTTTGACGAAGTCGCGGCTATGCTCCTGGTTGAGTAGCTGCTTTAAGTTATCACGCATACTCTCTCGCATGTCACCACGCATCAGTAGCTCGAAAAAAGCGCTGAATGACTTTCCTTCATCGGAATTATCGATAACGTCCTGGTTGTTAAACACGGTATCCAGCACTTTGCCTTTGTGTAGACCGCCGATTGTGATCTTTTTTCGTGTGTCTTTATCCAAGTCCCGAAAGTTGGCCTCAACCTGGCGAAAGTCACCCAGTAGCTGGCGCGACACATCGGTTAGCAAATACATTTTTTCACGAACTTGCGTGGCGTTGTAACCTAAGTCCTGCCCCAGTTCGACCAGTTCGATTTGCTGCTCAATTTCTGCTTTGCGTTGTTTTAGTGTTGCCAATTTGCTGGCGGTGTCTTCTGATGTGCCATGTACCAGATCGGCAATCATATCCAGCAATAGCTTTAAACGAGACTCGGTTCCAACAAAGCGCTTGCCCTGCAGCTCTTCAACCCAACGCAATGCTTTTTCGACATCGGGTAGCAAATCGCACTCAGGCTCATCACCCTGAGCGGGGAGGTATTTGCGCAGGTAGCCGCCTTTGGTATTGATCCAGTCATCGATATAGGCTTTGGCCGTTTTGGGGTAGGCATCTTCACCATAGGTTTCTGCAATGTCGGATAAATGGTGATCGAGTAGGGCGATAAGTTCTTGATAGCTGACGGAACGCCGATTATGTCGCAAAAATGCAGCATGGAAGAAACTGCCGATGAGAGGAAGGTGAGGAGAACGCAACAGCCGTAGGGCTACACTGTGTTCTTTTAAGTAGTCTAAGAATTCTATGTCTACGTTTGTGCTCATAAATGGCCGTTTTACGCTGCTGTATTCGTTTGTGGTTTTAGAAAAGCGTCGAGAATTATGCAGTACTCGTAGCCGAGTGGAAAGTGAGGAAAGGTTAGTCGATGAATTATATGTAGTCATTGGCTACATATGTTTAAGGCGTGTTTTGTTAGTTTGCTGATTGATGTTTTTAATGGCAAGGAGTATTTTGGCCCACATGTCATAAGCAATAGCGAAAGGGGTTGAAAATGATGCCAGGGAATACTGTACTTAAAAAGCTCGCAGGTCTGGAGCCACCAGAGCCGATGAGTGATCTGGATTACCTAAAACTGTGTGGATTGAGTCGTGAGCATGTTCCTGAACTGATCGATATATTGGGTCAATACTCTCAAGTCATAGAGCGCCTTGATGCCTCCGCCGATGAAATGGGGGAGAGCGCGGAAGAAGATGTAGCAGAGTTTTGGACTTTGGTACATAGTTGGCGAGCGCTAGCACAGCTTCGGGATGAACGTGCTATTGCCCCTTTTCTTGAGTTGCTAAAGATCTTGGACGACGACGAATGGCTGATCAATGAAATTAGCGGCTGCTTTGGTTTGCTTGGTTCAGCGGCAATTGAACCTCTAACTGAGATTTTATTTGATCGTGACTACCTTGAATTGAGTCGCAGCTGCGCTTCGGAAAGTCTGGAAGATATCGCTAAAAATGACGCACAATGCCGCGAACGCGTGGTTAATATATTGAAGCAGTTTCTCGAAACAGCTGATAGAGATGAGCTGGAGATGAGGGCTTTTGTGATCTGCTCTTTGTGTGAGCTGGATGCAACTGAAGTTATAGATGAAATTCGCCAAGCCTTTGCAGCAGAGCTAGTTGATATAACAATTTGTGGTGATATTGAAGAGATTGAAATCGCTTTGGGTTTGAGAGAAAAGCGGGATACGCCCAAGCCTTATTTTGGCGGGTCAAGAGACCAGAGCGGAGCCGCTGAAATGGCGTTTGATAGCGATGATTTTGACGCGTCGGATGCTCAAGATGACGTGGCATTTTATGAGGCCTGTGTAGACACCATCGAGCACTCCTTGGATAAATATGGTTCGGAAGAATCGTTAGCTGGTATTATCAGCCTCGATGGGTTTATCACTGCTATCGCTTGTGCACCATCGCCAGTATTGCCATCTCAATGGTTGCCGAAAATATGGGGTGGTGAACGCTTCATGCCGACGTGGGAAAGCAAGGAAGAAGCTGAGCAATTTCACTCTGCGTTAATGCCATATTATAACAATATTTTGGCTGGGCTACTCCAGGATGCCTGCATCCCAGCTTATGTGAACCCTGAAGGCGCTGAATATGATGAAGACATCATGGATTGGTGTGATGGCTTTCAACGTGGGCTGGCTGCCGCAGGTTTGACTACACAGCAAATGCTCTCAGCTCAGCAGCTAATTGGGTCGATATTGCTGGCGGCGCAAGGGCCTGTAGAGGATGGGGCGGAAGGACTATCGGAAGAACAATGGGGTGAGCTGGTAACGATTCTTCCTGCAATTGTTATTGAGTTGCGCGATCAGCTTCAATCAGGTGGCTACCATGAACCGGGCACCACCTATGTTAGAGAGCAGCCAAAGGTCGGTCGCAACGATCCGTGCCCTTGTGGTAGTGGTAAAAAATATAAGAAGTGCTGCCTTCACTAACATATAGGCCACCCCAACCCAGGTGGAACAGAGGACGTGGGACAGGTTGGGGTGGCATCCTCTCTCACCATGAGGACTCTTTAATCACTGTTGGAATGATGATTTTCTGGTAATCACTAGGATAGATATAACCATTTACTTCGCTTTGAATTTGATATTTCTTTTCTTGGGTGCCAATCCAATAGCGGTGATTGTTTTCTACCTTCAGTATCAGCTCAATTTCCTTCAGCCCTTTTTCTTTCAAATAGGCTTTATCAGGGATCATGCAACCGCTATACGAGGCTTGGCGTGGACACAACCACGGCCAAGCCTTGATCACATGCTTGCCTTCATCCAGATAAAAGCTTTCTTGTGAGGCGGAGACGCGGACACCGTCTATTTCATAGATGTATGCCGGTTTCAGCGCGCCATAAAGCTGTTTTGGATTGGGAAACATCATGGTGGGAACCAGTAGCTCTACAGTTTGTGAAATCATGCCGCGTCCAGGTTTATCATCTATAGAGCCTAAGTGCGCGCAGCCAGACAGCAGGCTGAGTAGAACGAGTGAACCTAAGATACGCATAATTACCTCCAATACTTTTCTATGTATGCTTTGGTAGAGACGGTGCTGAAGCTATCCTGGTGTAGAAACAAACAGGAGCACATCTGCCAGAACACCTGTTTGATGACTTCGGCACCGCCTCTGAAATCTATACTAGCAAAGGCTTTGCGCGCAAAAAGATGAGATAGGGGCGTAAATAGTTTACCGAATGAGACTAAAGAAGTATTTTACATGCCACTTTATAACATGTATATTAAATGCATGTTATAGGCGGCTTATGAGTTGGATGTATGTATATCACTCGTTTCACGGACTATTCATTACGTGTTTTGATTTATCTGGCGGTTAATCCAGCTGAAAAGGTGACCATTGGCGCCATTGCTGAGCGCTACAATATTTCAAAAAATCACTTGATGAAGGTTGCGCAAACCCTGCACAACAAAGGCTATATCCTGGCCACACGAGGTAAATATGGAGGCTTGCAACTTCATCGATCAGCCGACGATATTAATATTGGTTATTTGATGCGCGAGCTGGAGAGCGACTGCCACCTGGTTGAGTGTTTTGGACAAGACAATCAATGTGTTATCACCCCAGGCTGCCAGCTAAAGCAGATGCTGGCCGAAGCCCTCGATAGTTTCTTTGCTACCTTGGATAAATACACCCTGCAGGATCTGGTGGCACCCGAGCAGAAGAACAAACTCACCGAACTGTTAATTACTGATATTTCCTGATCAGGAGGAGTGTCTATGTCTTCACGTCGACGAACTATCCCGCTTGAGGGTGAACAAGCTGCTGGTGCACCTTTGCTGCAATTGGCATTTCGGCCATTTTTCTTATTCGGCTCAGCGTTCAGCCTTGTGGCTGTTATGTTGTGGGCTCTGATTATTCGCGGTGATGTTGCTGTACCTAAGCTGTTTGGTGGGCCGATATGGTGGCACATGCATGAAATGCTGTTTGGTTTTGTCGCCGCCATTGTTGTTGGTTTCTTATTAACGGCGGTGCAAACCTGGACGGGCAGGCGTGGTTTACATGGCCTATTGCTTGGCGGGTTGGTGGCATTATGGTTGACAAGTCGGCTGACACTGTTTGCGCCACATGTCGTGCCTTGGTGGTTGATTAGCACCTTAGATCTCGCATTTCTGCCGCTGGCCGCGCTAAGTCTTGGCCATCAAATCATCCGCGTTAAATTATGGCGCAACCTGATGTTTGTGCCCATTTTGCTGCTAATGGCTCTAGCCAATGCCACTATGCACTGCGCGGTGTATCTAAATAATCCCTTTTATGCTTTTCAGGCAGCCAATGCGATGGTGATGTTAGTGACGCTGGTAATGTGCATATTAGGTGGACGCGTTTTCCCGATGTTCACGGCGAATGGCACGCAAACGCCCAAGGTGAAGCCGTGGCCGTGGCTGGAAAAAGCTTCGATTATAAGCGTGGTAGTGGTTGTTATCATTAGTATGGGCTGGAT
>DFOV01000447.1 GCA_002376965.1 Gammaproteobacteria bacterium UBA3532 | reverse complement strand
GCTGAATCAAGCATCTTGAAGTTGTTTGGGTATATTACACATCCACTGTCGAACCAAAATTAGAGTAAAACTATGTTAATTGTTTTATCACCAGCAAAAACGCTGGACTTTGAAGCACCGCCAACTACAGCGGCCTATACCCAACCGGTATTTATTGAAGAAGCGCAAGCTTTAATTGAACAGCTGAGAGCGTTATCCGCCAATGATATCGCTGATCTAATGAGTATTAGCGCTAAACTCGGCGAGCTCAATTATCAACGCTTTCAAACGTGGCAACAGCCGTTTACTCCTTCAAATGCCAAGCAAGCTGCTTTGGCTTTTAAAGGCGATGTCTATACCGGACTGGATGCCGAATCTTTGGGCGAGCAACGGCTTGATATCGCGCAATCTCGCATTCGGATACTGTCAGGCCTGTACGGACTGCTTAAACCACTTGATCTTATCCAGCCTTATCGCTTGGAAATGGGTACGAAATTTAAAAACCATCGCGGTAAGAACCTCTATGAATTTTGGGGAGACAGTATTACTGAAGCTATCAATCGTGAACTTGAGCAACAGCAACAACCGGTGCTGGTCAACTTAGCCTCCAATGAATACTTCAAAGCAGTCAAAGCCAAAAAAGTTAACGCTCGCATCATCACTCCTCATTTTAAGGATATGAAGAATGGCCAATATAAAATGATCAGTTTTTACGCCAAAAAAGCACGGGGAATGATGGCGGCCTTTGCGTTGAACGAAAAAATTAACACTGTAGATGATTTAAAGGAATTTAATACGGAAGGATACGAGTTTAACGCTGAATATAGTGATGAAAACAACTGGACCTTCACTCGCAACCTAGAGTCTTAACAGCATTTTACAGACAAAGGCCAACCAAAATTCCCAAGCGCCTTTGTCTGTAAGTCATCTCCTCTAAATATCCCCGACAAACGAAATTAACAAAATCATGCGATACATCAATCTTTATCGTTGTGATATAGTTCACGCACAAAGCCAGTAGCCACTGATAATATCTGAAGTACCCCTGTGAGCTATTTTAATAACGCTAGAGTTCGGGTATATGTTTACTCGAAAAAAATAATAGGCATCCCAGTCTATCTGTAATAGATGCCGATAATAACTAGAGGTACCGCCCTATGAAGGTCAAACTGACGCCCATGTCTGTTGCCTTGTTCTCAATCTTCTCCCTGGCAGGCTGTGAGAGCGTGGATTCAACGGAAGAGTCATCAACTCAATTCGACACTGCAGGCCCGCGAGCCAAGGTCGTTAATGCTAAAGCCCTGCCCCAAGGTGTAATTACCGATCTTTTTTGGCGTCGCAGTGACGATGGCCGCAATTATATCTACCAAATGAATGGAGCCACTATCGTATCGCAAGGTACCTTTAATACCGTTGCTCCCGAATGGGATTTGGTGGGACGCGGCGATTTTGATGGCGACGGTCAGCTAGACCTTTTTTGGCGTCATGACAATGGCGATAACTGGATCTACTTAATGGAAGATCGCGGTATAAAGTCGTCTCGAAAATTAAACAACACTCCTAATGATTGGGCTGTTGTTGGCATCGAAGACTTTAACGGCGATGGCCGTGCCGATGTTCTATGGAGAAACATCAACTCAGGCAAACTCTGGTTATATGAGTTAAATGGTACTTCCATTCAGTCATCCAATGGCGTTGGTGGAAACGTAGCTTTGCATTGGGATGTCGAGTCTGTCGGCGATATTAGCGGCGACGGCCGGGCCGATGTGATCTGGCGTAACACACAAAATGGTCAAGTATGGATATACGAGCTAGATGGCCACCAAATACTCTCCAGCCATGGGCTTGCAACGGTTAACGCCGAGTGGGCATTGGCAGGTCTTGGTGATTTCAATGGCGATGGCACCAACGACCTATTGTGGCGCAATCAGACCTCAGGCGTAAACTGGGTTTATCAAATGTCTCAAGGACAGATTGGTGGAAGCTACCAACTTAATATCGTTGGAGATTTAAACTGGTCTATTGCCACTAGCGATGACTTCAATGGCGACGGCACTGATGATCTGGTTTGGTACCATGCAATTACTGGTGATACCTACCTATACACACTCAATAATGGCTCCATCACATCAGCACAGAAAATAGGCACCATTAGCGATACCCAATGGCAGCTGGCATCAACGCAGCCTGGCGATACTCCTGAACCGCCGACAACACCAACGATGGTCGGAATGACCTACATCGACGGCGAGACCTGGGATGAAACCGCTGTCCGCAAGGTCTTACACACATTCGCCTTTGGTGGTTTTGCCACAGATACCCAAATAAAAACCTGGGCCAACATGACGCCGCAAGCAGCCATCGAGCAAATATTAACTTTCGAACCACATAATCCATTCCTGTCTCCTATCGATCCAAATGATCCTGGCCTTGCTAATAGCGATGGTACTCTGCTTGGGCTTAGCCAGCACTGGTCAACAGATTCTGCAGACAATGGAATGCAAGTTGACAGGAGAGAACAGTTCGCGCTCGATTATTGGCGCTCACCAGAACGAATTTTACTTGTATCCTCTAATGTGAGAGGCCTAAACCCTTTTCGTCAAAAAGTTGGCCTGTGGGAGACTAATTACCACATGGTTGGTAATGCCATCGTTGGTGTTAGCCGCGAGCAAATTGTCCGCCACTTCGACAATATTATGATCGACTTGGCAGACAACGAGCCATATCAACAAGTACTGGCAACTGGCGCGGAATCTGCTGCTATCGCACGCCAGTATGGCCACTATGATAACCGCATGGTTGATGGCGTATTCGAAGGCAATGAAGACTTTGCCCGTGAATACCACCAGTTATTTTTTGGTGTCTTAGGTGAAGACGACCCGGACTACCATGAAGTCACTACTATTAAAAATACAGCAAAAGCCCTAACAGACATGGACTTGGAGCCAGATAGAAACTCACCAGACATTATCTATGGTCAAGACTTCCACCATATGGCAGGTCTGGAGATGTATCATCAAATCGTTGATGGACTAAATGCCTCGGAGAAAATTCGCGCCTTAGCTGATATCACCATTCAACATCAAGAAAGTCTCGACAATCTTCCTCTTATGATTGTAGGCGGCTTGGCTGACGACAACATTGATGAAAATGAAGCGCAGCAGCTTAGAGCATACTGGCATGCCATGAACCAGAAAAACCTGCTGCAGTTTTTGCGTGACTACGCTATCTCAACCATATTCCATAGTGAGAACCGGTTTAAATACTGGACATCCGTCGAGCGCCATATGAATGCGATTAATCAGATGACGTTGACTAACCAGGAAGCCTATCTTGGCTTATACGACCCATTTTTGATTAACCGCGAAGATTTCACCGTATTTGAACCTAAGCATAACGTATTCGGCCATCAAACCGGCCTGGAGGCAGCAACAAGCACTGATATTTTCCGCGAAGTATACAATCGAGCCACTAGCAGTTACTGGCGCTATAGCCGAACATGGGAAGATGATTCTGACGGGAACGTTATTTGGACTAAAGACTGGCGTACTACTCTGCCCTCTGATGTACTTGGTCTTTATGTCGTCGAAGACGTCGCTGAATGGCTCTGGCAACGCTTTATTGCAGACGATCTGAAGAACTTCGGGCCGTTAGAGCGCTTTCATGTTTACTCTATATTGGCTACCGGTCTGGATGCAGGTTACGCTATGACCGATGGCATCGATCCTGAGCATGTCTATACTGTCGCAGAGATAGAAGGAGATCCTCGCGTCAACCACACATACCGACAGTGGGCCAACGATCTGATGGACTTCGACCTTAGCGATCCAGATGATCTAGAAACAGCCAACTACCGCGTAGGCATGGCAATCAACTTTATTTTAGTCACACCATATGCCTTTGGTCAGGAGGGTCGATAATGAAACGCAGAGACTTTTTACGCAATGCAACCGCGTCTACCGCTGCCGTCGCCTCCGCTGGATGGCTAACGCCCCTTCAAGCAGCTCCAGCCCCAGAGGCACTGCAAACAACGTTAATCAATATGACGCTCGCTGGCGGGCCTGATTTCCGTCACTTGCTTCCGCCCGCCATGTCATCCGATCCGCAAAGCTTTGGCTACCAACACTGGATGGCTCGCGCTTCTTCCCACGGTATCGCGGCCACTGAAGAAGCAGCGCAAGCTCGCTGGGCCAACAGCTATACGCCAGTCAGCCATAATGGAACACAGTTTGGCATTTTAAACAGCTGCGGCTGGTTAAAAAGTATGTGGGATGCTGGTAACGTCGCCATCGTCAATAACGTTTACGGTACCAACAGTCGTAATCATGAACATGCCCTGCTGGTTTGGGAGCATGGAGACGCTCTGACTGAACCAAATCACGCGACCAAGCCTGGCTGGGGGGGCAAGCTGGCCGCCCACATGGATGCTAAGGTAGTGAGTGTATCACGCACACCACGCCCATTCTGTTTTGGCCCCCATCCAACGAATCCTCTATCTCACCGCAATGACAACCTTATAGCGGTCAAAGATAGCCGTAATATAGCGCTTTACGAGCATGATCCTGCCGACTGGTCTAGAGGGGGGCGACCAGTGATGTCTCGCGCCTTGACCAGCTATTATCGGGCCAAGCGTGACATGGTTCCACCAACCTCGCCCTATCACCTGTTCGTACAACACGAACACGTACTTCGCGATTTTGGCACCCAAATCAATAATCGCTTACAAGACATTGAAATACCCTTGCCATTTGATCCGTTGCTTAATCATGATTCATGGGGTGTTCGCAACCTGGCACTTCAATTTCGAAATGTATTTGACTGTTTAGCGGCCCAGGATCTGCTAAATATGCGCCTAGGCTCCATGGATTTTGGTGGATGGGATAGTCATGGTGGACAAATAGACATGATAGAACCCAAGCTTCAGCTTCTGTTTGGGGCAGGCCAAACCTTTGATGCTCTCTATCAATCGCTACCTGAAGGCACCAAAGACCGGCTTGTATTTGTAATCGGTGGAGAATTTGGCCGCCAGCTAAAAGCAAATGGCGACGAGGGAACGGATCATGGTCGCGGCAATAGCATGCTTATTATCGGCCGCCCCGTTCAAGGCGGTTTGTACGGTGACATGTTCCCAGCGGATGAGTTGAACCGTCTCGATGACCACAGCCCAGACATTCTGGGCCAAACCTCAATCGAGCATGTATTTGGCCGCTGCAGCGACTGGCTTAGCCCTGGCTCGTCATCAACGATTTTCCCTAATCGCGATCAAAACCCGATCGAGCAAGGCCTGGATTTAACCAACCTTTTTGTTTCTTAAGTGTATCAAGGCTAGCATGAAAGGCACCCAGCCTTTCTGCTAGCCTTCAGTAATTGTAATTGCTTTTTCCGGACAGGCTTCTACACAGCGATTGCATCCATTGCACTGTTCCATTTTGGTTGCATATGCCTGTTTCCCACCATGCGCCCAAGCCTTTAATTTTCCTCTAAACGACAACTGATTTTTTTCTTCCTTTGATAACAGCCCCATTTCGAACACCTGATTTGGACAAACAGCAACACACGCCGCCTTCCCTTCACAGCGATTTCGATTAATTTTCACTTGAAAGCTTGATTTTTCAGTCATTTTTTTCACATATGCCTTTTTGTGTACTAGCATTTAATTGCTTCGCAGCAAAAGCCGAATAGGTTTACTGCATAAATCATCCAGCTCCCTTCCCCCTAGTGGGCTGTAAGGAAATACCGATAACACTAATGATATAGACAGAGAAAGCATTACACCATGAAGTTGAAGTATATTTTTCTAATTCCTTTATTCTTAATCTGCCAATTGGTATCGGCCAAAAGCGAAGTGCCTGATCCAACTAATTTACAACTTGCGTCGATTCATGCCCTGATTGTTGACATGGAAACAGGAAAGCCACTTTACGAAAAAAATACAGACCGAGTTGTACCAATAGCCTCAATAACCAAGCTAATGGCTGCAATCGTCGCATTAGACTCTAAGCAGCCCCTCGAAGAGAAAATTACTTTTGAAATCCAGGACACAGAGTTGGTTCAAGAAGAATTTTCACGGGTACGCTTACAAAGCAAGCTAACACGCAAAGAAGTATTATTGCTGGCCCTAATGTCTTCTGAAAACCGAGCAGCTGCGACTCTGGCCCACCACTATACAGGTGGTGTTAATGCCTTTGTGAAAGCAATGAATACCAAGGCCCAAACACTAGGAATGAAAAATTCTCATTTTGTAGAACCATCGGGCTTGTCTGAACAAAACGTTTCGAGCGCACAAGATCTGATAAAACTGATTAAGGCTGCAGGCGAGTACCCCCTAATCAGCGAACTCACAACAACACCGAAAGATGATATGTTCTTCACTCATCCGCGTTACGCTCTTGCCTTTTACAACACCAATCCGTTGGTAAACCGTAAACGCTGGGATATTGAACTAACTAAAACAGGGTTTACTAATGAGGCAGGACGATGTCTCGTAATGCGAACAAACATTAACGGTAAGGATATTGGACTAGTCTTACTCGACTCTTACGGCAAGCGAACCCACATAGGCGATGCAGGCCGAATTCGCCGTTGGCTTGAAACCGGTTCAGGCGGTAAGGTACCAGCCTCAGCATTGAGTTATGCCCAAAACAAATTAGCTCAGCTTTAAGATTAAAAAAGTGAATGAGCCTAGGGTCACAGTCTATTCAATGCTTATTCGATTCAATTAGCCCATAATGAAATTAAAGTTGCATATTCAATTTCATTATGGGCGTTTTTATTAATTGTAATCAATATTATAGCGTCTGAATCAAGGTACGTAGCTGCCGGATAAGATGTTCTAGTTCGCCATCATCAAACTTAGCCCGAGTTAACGATAGTAATTCTTTCTCTATTCGCACTAAATCTTTTTCAAGGCCAATCGCGGCATCAGTTGGGTAAATCCGAAACTCATGCCCCACTGCGTCATCAGGCTTCTCCCGAACCAGGTAGCCTTTCGCAACCATTTTATCGATAAAGCGAGTGATGGTAGACTTTTCTAACCCAAGCTCAACAACGATATCCCGCTGAGCCAAGCCTGGCTTTTCCAGAACCAAGCGCAACAAATAGGCATGAGATGGCGCCAGGTCGAGTTCGGCATATGCGGACTTCCAAAGGCGCTTTACTAATCTGGACAGGCAGGGCGGGAGCATACCAAGCCCC
>DFOV01000015.1:3626-7556 GCA_002376965.1 Gammaproteobacteria bacterium UBA3532 | reverse complement strand
GCAGCCTACAACCCCACCGAGGAAGTTAACCAATATGTAGTTAGCCAGCTTTTCTGCACAAGCCCCCTGGCAATCAGCAGGAGAGGCACCGGTAGCCGAGTTAACTGGCGGCATGCTGCTATCAATGAAACTGCGCAATGAGTCGAATGTCGTTCTGGTTGAAAGACGCAGTGAGGGCGTACCATTGCCATCCGAGCCATGGCAGCCGGCACACATCAGATTGTATTCTTCTTTACCGCCCAGCTGCTTAAACTGCGCGGTAAGGGTAATATCCTGTTCAGGAATCAGCACTTCAATGCTGGTGGAGGACGTATTACCCAAGATATAGTGAAGGCCAGAGCCTTCCCAGTGTGAGAAGTCACCACTGGCACTATCAGCCACAACACTTACGACGGTGCCAACGGGATAGGTACCGTTGCCATCTTGACTGCCACCGCTTAATACCAGGCTGGATGTTTCATTGCTAGAAGAACCACCCGTATTCCATTCTTCCCAATCATTGGTGGTATTGCCGGTAAATGAGCGACTGCTATCGATCCCGTCAAGGTTATCAGTCTGTGCACTGTCATCGCAGCTGTTGAAAATAGCGCTAACCGTTCCGTTAGGAATAATATTTTCTGGTATCTGATACTCATACCAACCATCTTTTGCTGTTAACGTAGTGCCCGGCCAAGCAACAGCTTCACCTAATGACTCACTCCAAGCATAAGCACAAACAGCCCCCCAACCATTCGGATTGTTATAACGGACCCATAGCCCTTGAGGCCCAGTCGTTATTGTCATTTCAGCTGTAGGCGATTGTGGGTCTCCAGATAATGAGAATCGAATAACCGCTTCACCATCACCAGTTTGAGTCAATGTACCGGTAGCCATATCAACAGAAACCACATCGGCCCCAGATACGACTTCAGCTTCACTTTGTGAGGTTACATTTGCACTGCTGCCGTCTGAGTAATTAGCAATCACAATGAAAGGCTGAGTACCGCTTAGGTTAATTACCGCTGGGGTAATCGTAAGTGAAGCAATCGTCGTATCAACAACCTCAACCTCAAGCTGTGTCTGCATGCCCTGATAGGAAGCAGAAATCGTAGCATTACCTTCACCCAAAGCTTGTAGCTGACCAGCAGCGGTTACTGTAACCACATTGGTATTTGACGAGCTGTAATCCGCAGACACCGGCGCCCATATACCATTGCTGTAATCAGCATGAGCAGTAATGGTCTGGCTATTGCCAGGTTTCAAACTAAGGCTAGATAGCGCTTGACGATCGGTACTCGGGTTGGAGCCAGCCAAGAAAAGGCCTGATACACTGCCATCGTCGAGCGAGTCAATCCATGCTTCAACCAAAGCTACACCTGCTTCATCAATCTTAGATGTGCCACGCGGCATGCGCTCCCCCGACGTAGTGTTTTGGCGCAAGAAAATACTACTGTCATCAGCGCGACCTGGATGCAGCCTAAAGTTCCCAGGATTACCATCAGCCCATAACAGCCCGGTTTGCGCTAGCGAATCGTCATAGCGGAAATTCTTATTCTTTGGATCACGATGGCAGCCTGCACAGTTTACATCGAGATAAACTCGTGCTCGTTCGGCAATATCCTGAGACTCATCCATAGGGTCAATCATGCCAGGTTCGTGTCCCAAGTTAGGAATATTACTGTCAAACATGCCCAGCAACGACAGTAGCCCGATTTGTGAATACCATTGGTTATCAATGGTTAGCCATTGATTCAGCCGCGGAGTAGACAATTCAATACCACCTAGTTTTAAGCAGTCCGACGTACACAAAAACTCGGACTCCAGCTTAACGGTTCCTTGCTGCATGCCTCCGTCAGCCCATAGGTTGTAGCTGGCAATCGCACCATCCACAGGGTCGATCAACACAGCATCATCGCCTTGCCACAGGTAGTTGTAGACCAGCCATCCACTCTCCTGCTTCAGTTGAACCAGTGTATTTAACGGCTCGCTGTCTCCCGCACTATTTTTCGGCATAACAACATGCTCAATGAGCGCTGTGCCTTTAGGAAAGTTCCACTCATCTCGAGATTGATAACCGATCTTGCGTCCAGCCGGTAAAGCGATAAAGTGTGATGCTTGTAATCCATCGCGCCATTTATCTGCAATCATATCGACAGGAACCACACCACTAGCCCATTCTTGGGTAGCAAGGTTGGTGAACAACTTAGATTCGGATAGTTTCTGAGGGACAACAACAGGCGTCTGTGCACTTTGATTAACCAGCTTCCAAATGTTGGAGGCAGGGTCAGGCGAGCCATCATGACTGACAAAGGTGCCAATGAGCATTTCACCACGGCTGTTACGGCCAAAGGTGGTTGGATTCTCTGGGAAGTTGCCGTTCATGATAAGATTCGACTGCTCACCGCGCTGGTAGCTCCACAAGCGTTTGGTGTCATAGTCAGCATAGAAGTAGCTGTCGCGAAGTGCCGGAAGTTCGGAACCGGTGTAGAAAATACCGCCGATAATACTAGCCGCTTTGTTGCCGTGGGCATAAACCACTTCTGGGGCAACGAAGCCATTGGCATTACAATCCGCATTGGCATTGCCGCCGATAATACCGCGGTTATCTGGACCATCGCATACCGGCCAACCGTAGTTGCCGCCACGCTCAATAATATTGACTTCTTCCCAGCTATCGATGTTGGTCAGAACCTGACCATCGATCATAGTGTCGTATGCCTGCTGGCCGGAATCGCCTTCCCAAATCGTTCCTGTAGCTGGATCGATATCGAAGCGCCATGGGTTTCTAAAGCCATAAGCATAGATTTCGGGACGTGCCAGGTTACTGCCGCTAAACGGATTGTCATCAGGAATATCATAACTGCCATCCGCGTTCACTTTGATTCGGATGATCGAGCCGCGTAAATTTGTTAGATCTTGGCCATTATTGTTTTCACGCTCATTGCTACACCAGTCCCACAGATCCTTGTCGGCACAACGCGCCCAATCGCCATCACCAAAGCTGACAAACATAAAGCCATCATAAAACTGGATTTGTCCGCCCTTGTGCTCCCAACCTTGCTGCCCCTCACTAATAACAATGACTGGAGCCGACGCCGAGGTTGGATTAGCGGGAGAATCAACGGTATAACGCTCAACAACTGAATCGCCAGCCACTTCACCACTGCTGGACAGCGATGGTTTGAGGCTATAGAAAACGTAGAAATGGCCGTTGCTTTGATAGTTTGGATCAAGGGCCATACTTAGCATGCCCATTTCGTGATCGTGATGCACGCGCTGGCGGATATCAAGCAGCAGTTTCACGTCTGATGGCTGAACATCTACTCGATCAGGAAAGAAATACACTGCACCAGAACGTTCTACGACAAAAATATAGCTTCCATCACTGGTGATATGGGTGATCAACTCAAAATGGTCTTCTAAATTGGGATAGGCTAATTGAGCTTCGTAGTTGCCAAGAGCAATATCCTCGCCCATGGGAAAGCCATGCTCAGTGACAGCGCCTGAACAGTGTGGACGCTCAGGAGTCACCGCGACATGCACGGTATCGGTATCTGTTTCGCCATTTTCGCCGATAACAGTCAGGGTAAAAGGATACATTCCCGCGCTATCATAGACCGGCGTGGTTGTTTTCATTCCAGACTGGCCATCGCTCCAGGAATAACTGGTAGCACCAGTTGAGTGGCCTCCAGAAAGCAGCACTGAGCAGCCAATTCCGATTTCTCGATCGGCCCCGGCATCAGCAACCACGTTGCTTAGTTGTTTTGTCAGATGATTGCCAGCCTGTTGTGACACACAGCCCGTCGTTTCATCAAAGGTCAGCGTGTATTCCCCAGTACCAGCAGGCACAATATCAGGGCCGTCTTGACCACAGTCACTGCCCCAATTGGTATCCCAACTGCCATTGGCAGCGATCTTAAAGCGCTCAGGGCCGTTATCATCACCTTGCCC
>DFOV01000015.1:0-3566 GCA_002376965.1 Gammaproteobacteria bacterium UBA3532 | reverse complement strand
TCCAGAAAGCAGCACTGAGCAGCCAATTCCGATTTCTCGATCGGCCCCGGCATCAGCAACCACGTTGCTTACTTGTTTTATCAGATGATTGCCCGCCTGTTGTGACACACAGCCAGTCGTTTCATCAAAAGTCAGCGTGTATTCCCCAGTACCAGCAGGCTCAATATCAGGGCCGTCTTGGCCACAGTCACTACCCCAATTGGTATCCCAACTGCCATTGGCCGCAATCTTAAAGCGCTCAGGGCCGTTATCATCACCTTGCCCACTGAAATTAATCAGCGCTTGCCAGGTAAAGTCGGCGACCAAAGTCATATCATCGCTAAACGACCAGTTGTTCATCGTGCCGGGCACGCTGATGCTTGAAAAGTCAGATACAGGTGGTTCAACAGGTATAGTAGATGCCGAAGCTACTTCCGATTTAATCAATACATAATCGGTACCTGTAGCACCTTTATCATCGGTCACTTTTAGCGAGACAAGCAGAGTTCCTTCTGTCGATGGCGTAATGCTGGTTGTTGCACTTTGTTCACCTGTCGACCATTCATAACTGACTATCGAGCCATCAACATCAAAAGATGATTGGCCATTGAGCACCACTGACTCACCAGGCCCAATTACAACATCAGGGCCAGCTTGGGCGATAGGCGGATAGTTATCCGGTGTTGGCTTGGGATCCGGCTTGGGCTTTGGCTTCGGTGTGATATAGTCAACGCCAACAGCCGCAGATACTGGCTGCCAGTTCTGGTCGGCAATCACATTCAACGCTTGGCTCTTGACGATCTCAAGCCCATTCATCAAGTAAATGTGATTCTGGCCCGACTGACTGTTGCGCCACAAAATATCTGCAGTGCCATCGGCGTTAAAGTCTGACAACTGAACAACGCTCCACTCCACCGGAACGGTATTTAAAGGCTTGTAGCTGTCGATACGACCGGACTGCATAAAATAAATCCAGTTACTGCCTGTTTCACTATTACGCCAAAAAAGATCATCACTGCCATCACCATTAAAGTCACCAGCACCAACGATATTCCATTCAGAGCCCGCAACATTTAGCTGATAGCTAGCAGCAATCCCTGCACTGCCCATTAAATAAATCCAGTTTTGACCAGTTGCGCTGTTGCGCCACAAAATATCGTCTCTACCATCGCTATTAAAATCCCCGCTTGCGGCGACCTGCCAATTAAGATCGGAGATTTGCGATACTTTGCGCCCACTGACGATGCGCTGACCTTGCATCAAGTTCATCCAAGTGGTGCCGGTTTCCGTGTGGTACCACAAGATGTCGTCCATCTGATCGCCATTGAAATCACCAATGGCGGCGATTTTCCATTCTGTCGGAACCATACCTGCAGGCCCTTGATCGACAATCCGCTCTCCCATCAAGTGGTAAACCCACGTCTGGCCCGTCACTTGGTTGCGCCAGAATATATCCCGATAGCCATCACCATCGAAGTTACCTGAATAGGCACTCCAGTCTGTTGAAACCGTCGCAAACGAAGCTTCGCCAGCTACCGCGCCATCGGCTATCAGATGGTAATGATTGGCTCCTGTGGTGGTGTTGCGCCAAAAAATATCGGAGGATAAGTCGCCATTGATGTCGTAGACCGCGCTGCTGGCAGCCATCGCGCCAGCAGTCCCTACCACAAGTAAACTAAAGGAGTGACATGCTCTCTCGATCAAAGGCCGCAATACTTTGTGGTTCCTTTTCATTTGCTCTCCTGCTTAATTTTTGTTTTTCAATGAAAAGAAGACTGGCCTCTTCTTCTCTAGCTAATATGAATTGTGATGTTTACAGATGTGCTTGCCTGCATTCAAAGTCAGACGCAGCGCAACAACCCAATTAAAATCAAAATCCATTCGCATAAAAATCTTTTATTAACCCTCAACCAATTGGCTGAAGGCCGCACCAATAGGGATGAAATCAACTATTGGAAAAACAAGTAGCATCTTGCGGCATCAGAATACCCCCCTGTAATTACCCTCACCCCCCCCATAACCACCCAGCATTCAAGCTCTTGCCTTGACGCGCTGGTATGTACCTTGAGGTTTAACCGTAATTTCCGCTATCATGCCCCCTTCCACAGCATACGAATATAAGAGAGCAACCCATGACGTTAGATGAACAAAAGCAACAAGTCGCCAAGGCTGCGATTGACTATATCGAACGCGGAAGTATTGTTGGCGTAGGAACAGGCTCAACGGCAAATTACTTCATCGACGAGTTGGCCAAAATAAAGGGGGATATCGATGGTGCCGTTGCCAGCTCGGATGCCTCAGCAAAACGCCTGAAAGATCATGGTATTCCGGTTTATGATCTAAACAGTGCAGGCCCCATCTCGGTGTATGTCGACGGTGCTGACGAAATCAACAATCACTTGCAGATGATCAAAGGTGGCGGTGGCGCACTGACACGAGAAAAAATTGTTGCGGCTGTTGCAGAGAAGTTTATTTGCATCGCCGACTCATCCAAGTTAGTACAGAAGTTAGGTACTTTTCCGCTGCCGGTAGAAGTGATTCCTATGGCTAGAAGCTACGTTGGAAGGCAACTGGTGAAGCTCGGCGGCGACCCGGCTTATAGGGAAGGGTTTGTTACTGATAATGGCAATATTATCTTGGATGTGTTCTACCTGGATATAGTTACACCGATCGAGCTAGAAAACAAAATCAATCAGATAACCGGCGTTGTTTCAAATGGTTTATTTGCTGCGAGAGGCGCAGACGTTTTGTTGATGGGCACGCCTGAAGGTGTCAAGACCGTCAGAGCTTAAGAAGCGTCGAAATTTACGACTTTTTATTTTCAACAAACTCGACCAAAGAGGCGACGGTAGCAAACACCTCTGCATCAAGCTCATCGTCGTCTATCAATACCCCAAGTTCTTCTTCTAATGCGGTGATCACAGAAACCACCGCCATCGAATCAAATTCAGGAATAACACCCAACAGCTCAGAATCGAGCGTTAAGCTTTCGGTCTCCGGATCGATGGAAAGGGTATGATTTAAAATAGAAATGACTTTGGCTTCAATCGTCATGGGGTGTTTCGCAGGAATGTTCGCATTAATCGCTAAAAATTGGGGCGGAATAATACCACAGCTTGGCTATATCACCAACAACTCCACGCCAGCAGAATCTGTGTTAGAATAGCGCCCGAAATCAGTTGTCGCCCTTGGCGATCAACCTTTAAAAGCTCCAAATGAAAATACTTTGAGGACAATTGCATGATCAAACCACACGGTTCGGACCAACTAAACCCGTTGTTTGTAGAAAATGAAGCAGAGCGCGCTGCGCTTGTTAAAGAAGCTGAGGAGCTTCCTTCACTTCTTTTAAACTCTGCCGCTGCCGCCAACGCAGTTATGCTGGGTGCTGGCTACTTCAATCCTTTAACAGGGTTTATGAACAAAGCCGATATGCTGGCCGTGGCTAAAGACATGCACACCACCTCAGGGCTTTTCTGGCCTGTTCCTATCGTCAACCTGACTAATGACATCACTGCTATTGAAGGTGCCACACGCATTGCACTGCGCGACCCTAACGTTGAAGGCAATCCAGTTATCGCTATTCAAAA
>DFOV01000028.1 GCA_002376965.1 Gammaproteobacteria bacterium UBA3532 | reverse complement strand
TCCAGCCACTCAGCGATAATGGATTGATGTTGTTCATGATCATGCCCTGAATACAGCCCCAAGAAACGCAAAAAGGTACGTGAATGACGTACCTTTTTGCGTTTCTTGGCATCACCAAGCCGGTCAAGACATGGAAAGCTTACCAGTCACAACCCATCGCTTTCATGGATTGACCAGCTGCAGCATCAGCCATTTTGCAGGCTTCTCGCGTTTGATCGGGTGCCGCTTCTGCACTTTGTTTATATCCTGCTAGCGCCGCGTCCAAACCTTGTTGCATAGAGCCACGCACTTCGCTTGGCATTTTGTCTAAACAGCTACGGTATTTAGCAACATAGTCATCACATTCAGCAATACCAGTTTCACCGCTAGACGCTTTAGCTGCAGGCGCAGATGCTGCAGCCGTCGCTTGTACTGGCTCAGCCGCTGGCGCAGCTTGTTCTACTGCAGGTGCCGCTTCAGCTGCTTGCTCAGCGTTATCAGAAGACTCACCACAGGCGGTTAAACCTAAAGCAGAGACAAAAACCAAAGAAAGAAGAGAAATGTTTTTCATAATAAGGTGTTCCTATTTAATTGTCCTAAAACGTGTTATTGACTTCCGTTGATGATCCATCAAAGGGCACAATATAGCAGCGCAGACCATAACTAACAATGTCACCAATGTGCGACAGCAGCAGGATTAATCTATATTGGCATAAAGCAGCTGATTTTTATCGATTTATTTACCAGATAGGAACGCAAAACATTGGCCTTTGCTGCCTTATTCAAGGTACTATAACAAGTTGCAGCGCAACATTTTTGGGCATACTAAATAGTGCTAGAGCCCTCGACAAAATTACCTTTTTTAAGTGATGTATTTTGGCGAAATGTCACCTTATACTCGGCTGTTATACCCAAGCAATAAGATACAAAATAAGAGAATAAGCATTTGTCTGACAGTAAACCCTCACCATTGTTATTGCTATCGTCAAAAATTACGCTCCCTGAGCTGCCTTCAACCAGCATTATTCGTCAGCGCCTACATGTAAAATTTCAAGACGTCATTTCACGACCACTGACATTGATTTGTTCCCCAGCGGGTACAGGGAAAACCACCCTGGCGTTGCATTGGTGTCGCTCCTGGCATGGTCGTATTTTATGGTATTCACTGGATGAACAAGATAATGAGGCTGCTTTATTTGCCGCATATTGGGTTACTGCACTAAAAAAGGTCGGTGTTGCTTTGGATGAAAAGGTGGTTCAGATCGCCCTGCGCGGACAGTTTGAAAACCTGAACTCTCTTGTCACCCATATTCTGAACTCCTTGAATCAGCAGGTCGATCCGCTATTAATGGTATTTGACGACTACCACGTAATATCTGATCGACGTATTCACCAAGCCATGCGCTTTTTGGTTCAACACCTGCCGAGCTTTGTCCGTCTGGCTATCATCAGTCGTACCGAACCTGATATCGGCGTGGCAACATTACGGGTGAACAATGCCCTATCCGAAATCAATAACCACGATCTAAACTTCACCCAAGATGAAGCGCGTGAGTTTTTCAGTTTGAAAATTGGCGAATCTATCCAGACAGATGTCGTTGATCTGGCAGTCAATCAAGTCGGGGGGTGGGCAGCCGGTCTACAATTGTTGGCTTTATCGGCCAACAGCGCATCTGGTCTAGCCAATATTGCTTCGCGCTTTGATGGCACCCACCTCCATTTACTCGACTACCTTGGCGACGAAGTGCTTAGTCAGCAACCACAAGACATTTCACGCTTTTTACTGTTAACCAGTGTAGCCAATCGCTTTAACGCTGATCTTGCCCAACACCTGACAGGACAAGCCAATGCCACCCAGATACTGATGCACCTGGTGCGCAACAGCTTATTTATATCTCCCACTGAAGATGAGCAATCCTGGTACGTCTACCATCCATTATTTTTAAGCTTTTTGCGTCATCAATTGCAACAACACTTTGGCGATCAACTCCCTGAATTACACCTAAAAGCATTTTGCTGGTGGCGCTATCAAGGATACTTTGGCGATGCCGCTCATCACGCGCTTCAAGCCGGGGATCAACGGGTTATCGCAGAGCTGCTTGAACAGATAGGCTGGGATCTATTTCACTATGGCCAGTCAGGGTTACTCAATCGCTGCCTGGAAGCACTCGACGACACCATCGTTGCTAGCAGTGTTGAGTTAACGCTGCTTAAGGCGTCTGTAGTAAAGATCATCAACAAAGATGCGCGCAATGTTGAACCATGTCTAAGTGCGGCCGAGCGCTCATTACCCGATAGATTAACAGACGAAGAGTGGCGTCAGGTTCAGGGTAAATTCAGTGCCATCCGCGCTATGGTGGCAATGTGTTACGAAAAGCATGATGAAGGAGCTACGCTGGCTGGTCATGCGCTGGATATGCTGCCAGCTAACGATAACCGCCTACGAGCCTCAGCCATGGCCACACTCGGCGAAATCCACCTAAAACAAGGTCGGCTGGATGATGCGCTGAACCGATTTTGTCAGTCTGAAAAAATTGCTCATGCAGGCAAGGTGGCTGAAGGCGAACTATGGGCCATGCACCTGCAAGCAGAAACAGAATATAGCCGCGCCAACCTGCAACAGGCCTACCAGCTGCAAACCCAAAGTATTCAGCTGGCTCAGAGTTATTTCCTGGATAGCGTACCGGATGTCGACTATGTCTACCGCCAGCGAGCCAGCGTGCTGTTGGAGTGGTATCGTCTTGAAGAAGCTCGCCAGTGCTGTCAGTCGTCTTTAGACCTGACCGAATATCGGGGCGACTATTGGCTGCTGCCGGTTTATAGCCTGTTGATCCGGATTCACCTCGCCCGTGGCGAATACAGCGAAGCGGAACGGTTGTTAAATATCAATACCCAGCTTTACGCTAAAGAGCCTTACCACAGCTACAATCAGTGGCAGTATGAGACTGCTTATATCTATTGGCATATTTGTAACAAGGATAGCGCACCGCTGACGCAATGGTTAGACAGCCAACCCGACATCCGCTGTTTTACCAATATCATTCAGCAAGGGCGAGGAAGAAACCAGGCTATTGCTCTTTATGTAACCGGACATCTGACTCAGGCCCAGTCCCAACTGGCATTGCAAATAGCTGCAGCCAGAGAATTTCAATTAACCAATGACCTGATTCAAAACTTATTCTGGCTAGCAAAAATTCAAAATAGCCAAAATAATCAACAAGGTGTACTCGAAAGTTTATCTGAAAGTTTAAGTCTGGGCTTTCAGGTCAATTACCTGGGCTCCTTTTTAGAATCGCGTTGTGAGATTAAAAGCCTATTTGAGCCGCTGATGGATGTTTTTCCAGAGCAAGCACGCCAGCATGCCAAGCGCTTGATCGGTTTAGCCCAGTTCGCCCCATCCCCCTCTAGAGCACCCCAAATACCACAAGTCGTCAAAGAACATGGTCTAACCGAACGCGAGTGGGATATTTTACAA
>DFOV01000328.1 GCA_002376965.1 Gammaproteobacteria bacterium UBA3532 | reverse complement strand
CTCTCCTCCTCCCTCTATTTCCGTCTGGTTTAGAGGGGGCCTCTATGTGCCATCCTCGCGCACAAACTCAAACTGATAATTCTCAAAAAATCGAAATTCTGCGGGTTTAAGGTCGTTCATATGGATGACCTCTTGGCCTAGCATTGCGCTTGAGTAAGGTAGGTATATTATCTAGCATGAAGGAAGAGCCATCGGATAGGCCAGTTGGCGCTCTTAAATCAACGTAATGGAAAACGCTCCATATGACAACCACCTCAGACAAGCATAATCCACCTTCCCGCCCACTCGTCTCCCTATGGGGCTTGCTCCAGGTGGCATCGCTCGCTATCGGTATTTTTACCATTGCGGCGCAGTTTGGTTCATTGAGCCGCTGGTGTGAACTGCTTAGTCATTTTACCTTTCAGTATGGTGTGCTGGCGTTGGGGGTTGCTGTGATATTTGCTTGTGGCAAGCGTCGCTCTTGTGCTTTTGCCATGATGTTGGTGGCGTTGTTAAATGGTTATGCCATAGTGCCTTGGTATTTTTCGAAGCCCGCTGTGGTTGTTGATAACGGGATAGCGCTGCGGATTATGCAAAGCAATGTGCTGTCACAAAACAGCGATTATGCGCGGATGATTGCATTGATTGAGCAAGAGCAGCCGGATGTTGTGGTGCTTCAAGAAGTCACAGGGCAGTGGAAGCACGAACTAAAAAGCTTGGCTGAGCAGTATCCTCATCAATACTGGCAACCGCGGGCCGACAATTTTGGCATGGCGGTGTTGAGTCGGTTGGCGATTAGCGCTGCTTCCTGGAATGATTGGGGGGCTGCGGATGTACCTAGCTTTTCTGGTAAGGTTTCACTTGGTTCACTGACATGGAACTTAATAGCCACCCATCCGGTGCCGCCGATCAGCGATTTATATTATCAAGCGCGTAACCAGCAGTTGGAGGAGGTGGCGCGTCAAGTTAAGTTATCATCTGATCCGGTGGTGGTTGTGGGAGATTTGAATACAACGGTTTGGTCGGCTGATTATCGGCGGTTTGAGCAGCAATCCGGCTTGCGCAATGCGCGGCAGGGTTTTGGTATGCTGCCGACATGGCCTCGCTTTTTTCCGCCACTGGGCATTGGTATTGATCATGTGTTGGTGAGTGAATCAGTGGCCGTTGTGGATGCGTATGTCGCAGCGGATGTTGGATCGGATCACTGGCCGCTGGTGGTGGATTTGGAGATTGGAGAGCCTCGGTGAGGAAGTGCTTACTCACTCTGCTGGTAATTAACGCGGTCGTTTTTGCCTATTACCGATACGATGAAGCGCTTGATCCGCGTTTGGCTGCTTGGCGCAGTGAAGTGGATGAGCAATCAAGTGGAGAAAGCGATGCCTTCTATTTGTTGTGGGGGCTTTCCGTGGGCGCAACGGAGCGCTTCATTGAGCATGGCAAGCGCGAATTCGAAGAGTATAATGGGCGATTGGCATTCCACTTCTTTTCTAGCGTTCCTGAGTCTCCCCCATATGATTATAAGCATTACGCAGACCCGCTTGATGAGTATCCTTTGTTTTGTAAGCTTGCAAGCGGTTCAGTGGACTGCATTGACAGGTTGCTGGCCAATAAAGCAACTTGGGAGTCGACTGTTTCTCAATTTGAGTCATTTCGGCGCGGTTACGAGCAGTTTGTAACATTGACGGACTACCGAAACCTGTCACACCCCAAAAAGTATCAGTGGGAGCCATTTTATCCAGTACTGGAGCTAGGACAGCGCCTGAAGGCATTGGACGCGCTAACGCTATGGCTGGAGGGGAAGGCAGATAAGGCGTTGGCGCTGCTTGCCAGTGATATCCGCCTGTTAAGTCAGCACCTGCCTGAGGTGCAAAGTAAGTATTATTTAAATACGTTGCTACGGATGGTGGAAGCGGATCAGGTGCTAATTAACTATATAGCGACCCAGTCGGCTTCCTCGTTTCCTGCTGTTGCGCCGATTCGTCTGGAAGATATACCGGTTGAGCGAATAATGCGGCGTGAGATTGTTAGTTACAGTTATTTTCTGGATACGTCTGCTGTGCTTAAGTTGATTGCTCCCGAGCCTGGAGGTGGCATCGCTCAGCAGGCAGCCTTTGGGTTGAGGAAAAGTCTTGGATATCGACGCAAGATGACAGTCAATCAGTTTTTCGTTGCAGCGGCTCCCTTTGCAGATCCTGCTTATTTACGTCAGGGTAGTCCTGATGGCGCTAAATCGCTGACTCTCGAAAGAAGTATTGTTAGTGCGGTGTTCAACTCATTGGGCAGCGAGCTGCTATCCGAGCTACTCAATGGACGTTTTGGCTGGAAGCCAGTGAATGATCTTGCTGCGGTTGAGCGGATCAATGGTTTCATTAGAGAGCTGTATTGAGACAGAGTCGTTGAATCGGAAAAGCCACCATAGACAGTTGCTTCAACAACATCATATACCTGATGAAATAACAATAAATGTCGCGAAGCCACCGATGAGAATCCAAATTGTTGTTGATAAATAGAGCAGCACAGTGGTTTTTGGCTTGAGCAGCCAGATACCCAAAAAGACGACTGAGGTCAATGAGGCGACTACATTGATCAGGGTCAGTGTATTCATTATGAGCGGTTGATTATATAGCAATGGGTAAGCGGCCGGACCAAGTAATGCGTTGCAAAAAATGAACAGGAAGAGTGACAGTGACGCGATTAGCCCTCCTGGTGGAGTCGGTAATAGGGTGATGGCTAATAGGCTAACTACTATGGCGGGGCTGAGGGTGGCTATCAGTAGATGCTTTACACGGTTCATATTCATATGATGGTTTATTCGCTGTCCTAGTGAACAGAAAATAACACGCTATTGCGCTAATTGGTCAAGAGCGTTGAGAAACTGTTCTTTCAGCGCTAAAAAGTCAGATAAGCGGTGACGCAGCTTGGTAGTGTCACCGTTTTTATGGCAGGCAATCAGCTCTTTTGCCAGATCATGTACCGCGCGATGCTTGGGTGGAATAAAAGCATAATTCTCATTGTCGCCATAGTTTTCTTTGCCGATGCCTTCATACCATTGGTTAAAGGTACAAGCGTATTCATTTAGATCCTGTGGCGCGGCTGGCTGCTTATCTGGTTCCTGAAGGTACTGGCAAATGCGTTCAACCCAAAGGGTGTGGCTGAGTTTTTCCAGCTCGAGCATGGCATGCTCGGCATCCAAGTCGAATGGTTGGATCTGGCTCATAGGTTGATGGTGGTGCCCGCTGTCGAACCATTGCTGAAATTCTGATAAGGGCACTGGGACGGATATACCAAAGCCCTGCATGTAATGACAGCCGAGGCTCATCATAA
>DFOV01000333.1 GCA_002376965.1 Gammaproteobacteria bacterium UBA3532 | reverse complement strand
TCTGCTAAAGATCCTGTCTATGTACGCCGCTTAAATAATGCGTCGGACCTCGCCAAGATCCGCTGCTTCAATGAATTTCCGGTGTCTGGCTTTTCCACCTTTGGCGAGCTATATGGCGTCAATGTTAATGAAACCCTGAGCGCGCTGTTTATTTGCAAGCGCAGTGAACATGGCTCACCGTCGCGCCAGCGCTCTTTTGTGTCTGAATATGCGGCCTATTCACGCTATTTCTATTTGCTGGAGAGCCGGGCCCGTCAATTGATGATCCAAATTCAAGAGCGGGTCATAGAAGGCTATAGCAACATATTGGGCGTGGCTAATTCATCGTCAGAATTGACCGCCAACTCGGTAGAGCATGTGGCCAAAATAGCCGATAACTCCAACGAATTGTTAGAGCAGTTTAACGCCTTCCAAAGCGTGGTCAGCACTCTCAATCAAAGTGTGCGTGAGTTAACTGATAATATCAGCGCGGTAAATGAAGACATTGCCGGGATAGAATCGGTATTTACCATTATTGATAAAATCGCCGAGCAAACCAATTTGCTGGCGCTGAATGCCAGTATCGAAGCCGCACGAGCGGGCGACGCCGGTCGCGGTTTTGCGGTGGTAGCCGACGAAGTGCGTAACTTGGCGCAAAATACCCAGTCGTCACTGACCGAGTCGCGCAACAAAGTGAATAGCCTATTTGCCCAGATAGAAAACGTTTCTGGATTTATTGGTGCTATTTCCAGCAACATGGACGACGCCGAAAGCCAGACCAACCAGATAGTCGATAAAATCCACAACATAGAACAAAGCGCCAAAGAAACCAGCGCCTTGCTCGATTCTGGTAGCCATATTGTCGAAGAATTAAAAGAAGCGGATGAAACGGGTCGTGCCCACCAAGCCAATGCCGAGGTGATCCGCGGTCAGATTTAGCAGGTTTTCCATGAATGATGCATTAAGAAACTTCGTAGTAGTGAGTCACGGTGATGCTGAGGTTTTTTGGCATAAGTTGATGATTGAAAATAAATGGTCAAAGGCTTATGCCAAAGCGGCTTTTGATGAATATAAGAAGTTTATTTGGCTGGCTGCCACCGTTGACCATCGGGTGGTTCCTTCCAAGGTGGTTGATGCCGTGTGGCATCTGCATATGACGTTTACCCACTCTTATTGGCATGAGCTATGCCGTGAGATTTTGGGCAAAGAGCTGCACCACTGGCCATCGTCGGCTGGCGAGGCAGCGCATCATCGCGATGTGCAGGATTACCAAAAAACATTGGCCAGTTACCAAGCAAGCTTTGGCGATCCTTCGCCTGCATTCTGGCCAATGTCGCCAGCGCCTGACAAAGCTAAACGCAACATCTGGCAATGGGCCACAATGGCTGGGGCTTCGGTATTGCTGTTAACCGCCTGTAGTATCGATTCCGATGCGGATATTTGGTTTTACGTGAAAGTAGCCGTTGGTATTTACATTGTCTATCGTATTTTGCGTTGGCTAGGCTCAGGTAAAGGCGGCGGTGGCAATGGCAGTTGCGCCGGATCTTGCGGATCGTCTTGTGGTGGCTCCTGCGGCGGGAGTTGAGTCCTCACGCATTCGCGGGAATGACGTCAGTCTGTTTGGTAGTGACTGAACTGATAAGTTGGTTGTTTTTTTATAAAAAATAGTCATTTATATTTAGATAGTTATATTATTTGAATTAAGGTTATAGTTATTTTATTTGTTATATAAATTAAATGCATAAAAAATATAGTTTATGCATTTTGCAAAAAGCAAATAAATTTGATCGATATCCATATTTACCCTTTTTATCTTCGTAAACTTCCCTCCAAAACGTGAGTTGGATTTGAGCGGTATCTGACTTTCTGTGCTTGGCAATCTAGCAGAATGAAAGGAGTGAATATGGGAAGTCATGCTCTGACTGAGGGTCTTGTGGATGACAAGGGCGAATCAGTAGAGCAGGGAGCGCTGGGTGAAATCGTCGTGCAAGGCCCGCAAGTGATGAGTGGCTATTGGCAGCAAGCAGAAGAGACCGCCAAGAGCTTTATTGATGGCCGTTTGCACACCGGCGACGTTGGATATATGGATAGCGATGGCTATGTTTTCATTGTCGATCGCAAAAAAGATATGTTTACCGAATCCTTCGTATCCAAATCGCTGATTCATTCGGACTTGCTCTCGATGTCGCGGTTATACAATTACCACACCCAATCCCCCATACTCCATCAACAGGAGCTACAAACCGCCGGTGTTGAGCATCTGATAAAAGACATGCACCAAGAGTTTCTCCACGGCCCGGATTACGCCAAAGAAGACATGCTACGGCTGCAACTAAAAATGCTGCTACTCAAAGCCGAACGAGCCAAACGCGCCGCCACGGTTGGCACACGCAATGCCGAATGGGTCGCCTGGTTTCGTCGCTATAAATTGCTGATCAAAGAGCAATACGCCCAAACCCGAAACGCCGCAGATTACGCCAACAGCTTAGGGATCTCGTACAAACACCTCAACCAGATCTGCAAATCCATGGTAGGGATGACTGCCAAAGGCGTTATAGACAACGCCATCGTACTCGACATAAAAAAGCGCCTGGCGACTACCAACGTATCGATCAAAACACTCACCTTTGACATGGGGTTTGATGAGCCGACCAATCTGGTGAAGTTTTTTAAAAAGAAAACGGGGTTAACACCGGCGCAGTTTAAGCTGCAGTTGCAGGGTTGAGTGTGGGTGTGCAATAGCTGGCTTGTTTAGGAGCGTTTTTGCTGTTCAAACAAGCGCAGCCCCAAGGCCGTTAGGCGGTAACGTTGGCTGCGGCTATTCGGCTTGTCGGGTAGTGTCATTTCGATAACGCCTTGTTCCAGAGCAGGCACGAGATAGGTCTTACGAAAGTGTTCTCTGTTGCTAAGGCCTAACGCATCTTGAATGGCTTGTCTGGTCATGTCCCCTTCTATGCGCGACACCAGCATTTCGACTTGCGTGGTGACTTGCGTGGTGACTTGCGTGGTGACTTGCTGGGTAGGCGCATTCTCAGCAGTGGCCGCAGGGTGCGCAGGTAGGCGGATCACGAAAGACAATCGGTCGTCATCGGTTTCGAACAGCGGTGCGGGTGAGCCATTGGCGGCCATTACCTTGAGGATCTTGGGAATGCCCGTCGAGCGGCCTTCGGTTAGATCCAGTTCTTTCAGAAACTCCCCAATGCGGCGATTGCGGTAACGGCGGCTGACTGCGCGTCCGGCCTGAAAATCCTCTAGCCGAATTGAGCGATCAGGGCCGGGGAAGCTCAGTATCACCAGCTCATCATGGCTGATACGCACTTCAATCGGCTCGCGTTCTTGGTAAGAGCGGTGATACACCGCATTGACCAAGGCTTCCTCGATAGCGGTATAAGGAAAATTCCACACCCGTGTGGCCTCGGCACGATCAGGGTGCTTGATAACCGTTTCGTGCAAGTAATTGCGCTCAATGTAGCTCAAGGCCTCGCGTGTCATTCGCGCCAGTGGGCCTTTGAAAATCTTCTCATCAAAGCGATCGCCGCCTGCACCTTCAGGGAACCACAGTACATCGATTTGCACTCCAGGGAAGAAGTGTTCCGGTGTCTCATTGAAAAACAGTAACCCCACGTTTTTAGGCCAAGGTGATTCGGTTGGGCCACCTGCGACATTCATTTGCCTAGCCAAATCCTCAGTAGATAAGCCTGCTGCATCATCAGCTAACGCGCTGCCTACCTCTTGCAAAAACGCCTGCATCA
>DFOV01000117.1:6855-8435 GCA_002376965.1 Gammaproteobacteria bacterium UBA3532 | reverse complement strand
CATCTAAGTACTACGTATATTTACTACTTGACTTTAAAGAGAATAGTTTGTACGGTACACAAAGTATCAGCCACGCCCTTCATCTTAAATTTGAAATTTAATTTCAAATATTAAATATTTCTCTTGGAGCATGTTCATGCCAGACAAGAATAACCCTTCTCCCGATCAATCTGAAATACGCAATGTTGAGAAGAGCGATCAAGAAGCTGGCTTTGAAATGATGGACAATTTTGAGCGATTCCATCAAAAGAATGATGTGTTTCGACGATCATGGTGGGATGAGCGTATTCGCAGTGAAAAGGCCCGACTTTTCTATTCTACCTACCGGGATCCCTTAAAATCCTGGCGTCAAGCAGATGGCTTCACTCAAAAAGATTATGCCTTCCGTAATGCAACTTGGCATGTCAGTGACATCTTTACCGAAATGAAAGAGAACGAAGATCGTCGTGAAGGTTTCTCTGACGCCTTCACTCTTTATCGTGATGTTGCAAAAGAGAAAATACTCTTTGATTCTCCTCAAGCCGCAGCGGATGAAATCAAGAATGTCGCAAAAAGATTTGGGGCCGATATTGTTGGAATTACATGCTATGACGAACGCTGGTTGTATACCCAAAAATTTAGTGACATGAGTGCAACGGAGCGGCCCAATGATATTCCGGAAGGGCTCAAATTTGTGATTGTGACAGCCCAAAGAATGGATTATGACCTGATTCGTACGGTACCCTCCGCATTGAGCGGTGCCGCTACAGGGTTAGGGTATTCACATGATGCTCTGGTGGTGCTCTCTGTGGCACAATACCTTCGCAATTTAGGCTACAATGCCGTCGCCAGTATGAACGATTCGTCGCTCGCTATCCCAACAGCAATTCAGGCAGGTTTGGGAGAATATGGACGACATGGACTACTGATTACAAAAGAATTTGGGCCACGAGTAAGGCTGGGCAAAATTTTTACGGATCTGCCAATGGCTCTGGATAAACCCATCCATTTTGGTGTAAAAGAATTTTGTGAGATCTGCCAGGGATGCACCCTGGGCTGCCCTGTCAAGGCAATTCCAAACGGTGCACCATCGACTCAAACCCACAATCAATCAAATATCAAAGGCATAAAAAAATGGACGGTGGACGGCGAGAAATGCTTTGGCTATTGGGCCGCGCAAAACAGTGATTGCTCTATCTGTATTCGTGTATGCCCCTATAACAAGGATTATTCTAAGTGGTGGTATCGGGTGGGTCGCTGGTTGGCAGGGACTCGTCTACGCCGCTGGATGCTGACCCTTGACATCAAGCTGGGGTATGGAAGACGGATGCAGCCCAAACTCTGGTGGAAGGGAGAACGAGAAACATTGGCATATTTTATACGAAATTTCCTTTCTGCATTGAAACTATTCAGGTGAATAGGCTGAAAACAGAAGGTTTTTAGGAAAAAATCATGTGTGACCACCCAAAACTTAGAACCTTTGAATTGGTCGACAAAGTTGCTGTATTCGTTAATCGAGTAACTGCCGGGTTTCCCAGAGAAAATTGTTTTGTCGAAATGCTTAGGCTTCTTGGATGATTAGAATGTCTTGGGGTTTGAAG
>DFOV01000117.1:0-6462 GCA_002376965.1 Gammaproteobacteria bacterium UBA3532 | reverse complement strand
AGTCTTTAGCCTTCAACCTATGCACCTGAATAGTTACTCTGCATTGAAATACAAGAGAAAAAGTTAGGAGACAAGATGGACAAAGACACCTTTTGGCTTTATGATTTAAAGGTCGAGGTTGTTGGTAGTGAGAAGCCGATGGTCTGCAACCATCAGGTTGGAGACTATTTTCTGGTCGAGGGAGAAAATTTAGTTTTTGGCGCTGACCAGCGTTTCCCAATGTACTCGCTTGCCTCTATTTTACCACTGCTTCCCGCTAAGCAACGCGATACCGATCCTCACGATTGGATGACGACCGACACAGAAGTCGCCTGCCCTGATCCTCATTGTGGTGGGCGTTTTAGAATCACACGGACGGGTCGGCGGATATTCTCACATGCTGAAACAACAGGCCTGCCAGACCAGCGCGGCGTGCCTTACTGGGCGAAAGAGCCCTCGACTGATTCGAATGGAGGTGAAGCATAAGTGTTGAAATATGCCAATTGCGGCCAGATCACCAGATCTCACGAGTGATCAAGGGCGGCTGGCAGCTTGCCGGGGGGCACGGTTCGGTAGACCGCACGCAGGCCATAGCCGACATGACCACTTTTTTCGATGCGGGCATTCGAACATTTGACTGCGCCGATATTTATACCGGCGTTGAAGAGATGATTGGAACATTCATCGAAACATTGCGTCGTGACCGTGGATCTGAGTCTGCCGACAAAGTCACCGTCCACACCAAGCTTGTACCGGATCTGGATAGCCTCTCCAGCATTGGCGCTACGGATATTGAGGGGATTATTGATCGTTCATTAAAAAGGCTGCGGCTCGATCAGCTCCATCTCGTACAATTCTATTGGTGGAATTTATCGATCGGACGCCCGTATGAGACTCTGGAATGTCTCAAAAGGCTCTGCGAAAAAGGGAAAATCCGCCATCTAGGGGTGAATAACTGGGATGTGAAGCAAACGGCTCCTTTTGTCGAGATGGGGTTTGATATTGTCTCGACCCAGGTTCAGTACTCGCTACTCGACCATCGTCCAGCCAATGGGTTGGCAAGATGGTGTGCTGAAAATGATATCAAGTTGCTTTGTTACGGATCACTGGCCGGTGGGTTTCTCACCGAGCATTGGCTTGATCAACCCGACCCTGGTTTCGTGTTTGAAAATAGATCACTGATCAAATACCGACTGATCGTTGATGAATTTGGTGGCTGGGATTTATTCCAAACCCTGCTGACAACGGTCAAAGCCCTTGCTGATAAACATGGTGTCTCGATGAGCGCAGTCGCCGCACGATATGTGCTAGATCAGCCCCAAGTCGGTGCCGTGATCATTGGTGCACGTTATGCGCATCATCTGCCTCAGACGTTATCAATATTCGAACTCTCTCTTGATCCCGATGACTATGCCGCGCTGGAAGCTGTTCTGGCCCAGCGTCATGGTCCTTCCGGATATGTTTATGAATTGGAGAGCGATCGGACAGGACGTCATGGCAGTATCATGAAATATAATCTCAACGCTTCATAAGGCAGCGAAGACAACGATGATTGAAACACAAAACCTGATAACTTCATTCGGTTTACTTAAGGCCGTCGATAATGTATCTTTGTCGGTGGCCAAAGGAACAATTACAGGTCTGATTGGCCCAAATGGTGCTGGCAAGTCAACGTTGTTCAACACATTAACCGGTGTCATTCGTCCCACAAGCGGGGAAATCCATTTTGATGGGATACGAACCACAAAATCGCCGCCAGACGTGCTTTTCCGCCAGGGGCTGGCACACACATTTCAGATTCCAAGACCGTTCCCTCAGATGACCGTGCTTGAAAATCTGATGCTTGCTCCAACAGGACAGGTAGGCGAGAGTCTCTTTGCCCCGTTCTTCATGATGAAGAAGGTCAAGCGTCAGGAGCGCGAGATACAGGCAAAAGCGATGGACATACTCACCTTTACGACCCTTGATACGATGGCTAATGACCCAGCCGGAAAACTGTCAGGCGGCCAAATGAAACTTCTGGAGCTTGCCCGGGTGCTGATGGGGGATCCCAAAGTCATTCTGCTTGATGAACCTGCTGCTGGAGTCAGCCCGGCTCTCACAGAGATTCTGGTGGAGAAGATTAAGGATCTCAATGCCCGTGGGCATACATTCTTTATTATCGAGCACGATATGGACTTCATCATGCGTCACTGCGAGCCGGTAATCGCAATGGTATCAGGGCATGTGGTGTTTGAGGGCAGTGGGGAAGCCGCACGCTCTGACCCCCAGCTTGTGAATGCCTACCTGGGAGATATGACTTATGAGTGACACAGTCCTCAATGTGCAGTCGTTAACAGCGGGTTATGTCCCAGGCTTGCCAATCCTGCACGACGTCAACATGCGTTTGGGCAGAGGTGAAATCGTCGCAGTGATCGGTCCAAATGGTGCTGGCAAGTCGACTCTCATCAAGGCAATTGCGGGGCTGGTGCTTGTCGAAGAGGGGACGATTATGCTTGGCGCACGAAACCTGGTTGGGATCCGGCCTGATGAGATGGCGATTTTTGGGATTGCTTATGTCCCACAAACAAACAACATTTTTAGAACCCTGACTATTCGGCAGAATCTCATGCTTGCTGCGAAACGGAGCGATGGCCTTGTCGATGATCTGATCGAGAGGATGTTCACGTTGTTCGAAATCCTGCGTGACAAACAGTTGGACAAAGGGGGGAAGTTATCAGGAGGGCAACGACAGATGCTGGCGATCGCGATGGCACTTGTGGCCGAACCTACACTAATCCTCATGGATGAGCCCACGGCTGGACTCGCCCCTAAGGTTGCCGAAGAGATACTGGCACTTGTTCAAGACATCGCTGAGAAAGGAGTATCTATTATATTTGTTGAGCAAAACGTTAAGGCTGCACTGCGCATCTCGAACCGGACGTATATTTTGGCAGAGGGCCGAAATCAAATAGATGGTTCTACTCAGGAACTGATGGAGGGCCAAGTCATCAAGGAGATCTATCTAGGTGGTAGGAGGCTCGAAACATCATGATCCAGAATCTGTTTGACGGCATCCTTGTCGGTTCCATCCTTTCCCTGGGAGCTATCGGGCTCACCATGGTGATGCATATGCTGCGTTTTGCCAATTTTTCTCATGCCGAACTGCTGTCCCTTGGTGCCTACGTTACGTTTGTTTTTGACAAGCTGCTTGAATCCATGGTACCAGCTTTATCTCAAACAATCGGTGGTCTCAGTCTCACCTTCTCTCTCATTTTTGCGATTATTCTCTCAATGGGAGTGACTGGTGTATCGGCGATCATCATCGACTGGCTCGTCTTTCGCCGAATTCGCGACTCAGCCGGTCCCCTGTCAATGGTGTTCGCCTCTTTTGGTGTTGCCTTGATTGTGAGGAATCTGATCAGTCTGATTTTCGGCCTCAAACCCAAACTTTATAGTGAAGAGATTACATTTGCGGTGAGAGTGAGCCTGGATCCGTTGATCCTCATTAAGTTAGACCAAGTCTTCGTTTTGTGTATGGCGCTCGTGATCATGTTAATATTCCACTTTGTTCTTTCGCGCACCACTTTTGGTTACGCCTTGAAAGCCGTGTCCGAAAATCCAACTTTGTCGCAAATCAACGGTGTCCGTCTGGCACTTATGATCCGGTTAATATGGCTGATTGGTGGTGGACTTGCCGCTGTGGCAGGAGTGTTTTATGGCCTCAACAACCAAGTGAGTTTCTTGATGGGAAACAATCTGGTCCTCTCTTTGTTTGCCGCTGTCATAGTCGGGGGAATTGGCAGCATCTACGGTGCTGTGGTTGGGGGATTTTTGGTGGGACTGGCTTCTAACATGGCCCTCCTCATCCTGCCGTCCGGCTATAAACCGGCGGTGCCTTTCCTGATTATTCTGATTATCCTTTCAATACGCCCTACAGGCTTATTTGGAGAAAAAAAATGATTGGCATCGTCTCTTACCTCGTTTTTTTTCTGACGATGGGCTTCGTGCTGTCTATCGCCGTTTTAGGCCTGAACCTGCAATGGGGTTACACGGGTCTGTTCAACGGCGGTGTGGCCGCGTTTTTTGGTGCGGGAGCCTACGGCGTCATTTTGTTCGGCGGGTCGAATAAAGCAGGCCAGCTGATTGGGTTTGGTCTGCCTTATCCGTTTGCCGTGGCTGGAGCTGTGCTGTTGGCAGGATTGTTGGCTTGGATTGTGGGTCTCATCACCACCCATCTGCGCCACGATTATTTAGCAATCGCGACTTTTGGCGTTGCGATTGCGGTGGAAAACTTTGCCCGCAATGCCGAACCCATTACGGGAGGAGCAAAAGGTTTAAGGGGGTTCGAACGCCCTTTCGAGACCGTCATTAATGATCCGTTTTGGTTCAATCTGGCTTACCTGATATTTGTGTTTGTCGTCCTGATCATCGTCTACAATATTTTGGAGAATATTGGACAATCACCGTTCGGACGTTTGTTACGGGCTATCCGTGAGGATGAAGTCGCCGCCCAATCCCTTGGCAAATCGCCTGCTCGTGTGCGGCTCCAGGCGTTCATTTTCGGATCTATGATTATGGGACTGTCGGGGGCCCTTTACGCAACATTCTATGCCTTTATCAGCCCTCAGGACATTGTACCCATTCTCACATTCCAGATTTGGTCAATGCTGATTGTGGGCGGTAGTGGCAATAATAAGGGTGCCGTGTTCGGAACCCTGATCGTTTGGGCTGGCTGGGTCGGTAGCGGTTGGGTCTTGACCCAATTTGCGCCAGTCGAGATGCAGCTTTATATAGGCACGATTCAATTCATTATGATTGGGCTCATCATTGTTTTGACCCTACTGATCAGACCCAAAGGTTTGCTCCCTGAAAAATTGATCATCTCGCGGTCTGTAGCCAGGGTAAAACCCGAGTGACTGAATCTATTTCAAGTAAAGGATTGACATTGCCGATGGAGAGAAGGGATTATAAGAGAGGATTAATCTCAATGACCAATCAAATTAGCAAAGGAGGAAAAAACGTATGAAAGTGCTTATTTTATAACCCAGCGGCATTGAGCCCGATCAGGGAAATCAATGTCAATCACAATAGTATCAACTGAACCAGAAAGGAAAAACTTATGAAAGCTCTTATTTTTGGCCTAACGGCAATCAGTTTGGTCGCGCTTGCGCCAGGCTTATCATACTCAGCAGACTGTACCACCAAGGTCGGTGCGGTCCTCCCAACTTCGGTCGACTGGGGACGACCTATTGCGGCGACAGCCAGGATGGCAGTCGATCTCTACAATAAAGCGGGAGGTGTCAAAGGGTGCAAAGTGGAACTCATTTTACGGGATACTCAGGTCGATCCAAAAGTGGGTGTAGATGCAGCCAAAGCACTGGTTGATTTGGACAAAGTCCCTGTTTTGATTGGTGCGGTTTCCAGTGGTGTCTCTATGCCAATCCTTACATCTGTTTCTGTTCCATCCAACGTCATGCAAATATCTTGCTGCTCGTCATCAACCGTGTTTACCGGCCTTGCAAAGGATGGTAAGACAAAGGGGCTTTGGTTTCGGACATTCACGACATCGCGTAATCATGCCGCGGTTGCTGCCAAGATCATCAAGGCAAAAGGGTACAATAATCTCGTCATCTTCTACAAGAACGACGATTGGGGACAGGATATCGGTAAATTGGTCAAAGCAGACCTAGAAGCATTAGGGGTTACTGTCAAGGCTTCAATAGCCATCAACGATGGACAGCCGTCCTACCGGGCTGAGGTAGTCGAAGCGCTGAAAAGTAATCCGGAAGCCGCTTATGTAGCACTCTACCCCAAGGAAGGGATTGCTACCATGCGAGAATGGATCTCTTTGGGAGGAACGCAGAACCTGGTGGTTGCCAACTCTCTAAGATCCGAAGAGTTTCGCGACAGTGTAGGGATCAAATATTTGGGCAAGATGGTGGGTCACGATTCCGCTGCTCCCAGGACCGCAGCCGCAGCCTCCTTTACGGCGCTTTACAAGGAGGCCTTCAAGAAAGAACCATCCGGGCCTGGTTTGCCCAACATCTTCGATGCAGTCATGATCGCATTGTTGGCCATGGAAGCATCACCGACTTTGTCTGGTGACGTCATCGCCCGTTCGGTGTCCAAAGTGACCGATCCCAATGGGACCCCTATTTTTCCAGACGAGGCTGGCATCAAACAGGCCAGTGCCCTTTTATCCCAGGGGAAAACCATCCGCTATCAGGGAGGAACCGGTGCCGTCACCTTTGATCAGTATGGGGATGTTTCCGCCCCAGGTCTTAGTTGGAATTTTTCTGAAAAAGGAATCGTGGAACTTGATTATATTACGAGTGAGGATATCAACGAATTCATCAATTCACTGAAGAAGTAAAGGCGCCCAGCGTCGTTTCAAGATGTCCAGGGCGACCTAAACAACCGGCCTGGACTGACTATTTGGGATCCACAATAGCATCCACGTCCATTTCCACCAGATACTCTTTGCCAACCAGCGAGGCTTGA
>DFOV01000425.1:5200-5393 GCA_002376965.1 Gammaproteobacteria bacterium UBA3532 | reverse complement strand
TTTCAAACCAGCGTTTTAACGATATTTGGTCGGTTTTGACAGGGGGATACCAGCTGACTTTTACCTTGTCTGCAAACTCTGGTGAGAGTGGCCTATAGATCTGTTTGCCATCAGAAAATCGCTGTTGTTGCCAGCCAGCGGCTTGGATCTGTGCAGCAAATATTTGACCGTGCCAGCTAAGCAGAAAGAAGTA
>DFOV01000425.1:1960-5160 GCA_002376965.1 Gammaproteobacteria bacterium UBA3532 | reverse complement strand
CGTTCAGCATAACTGACCATGTCGTTCATGTGATAGATAGATGGCTCGTCTACCCATTGTCCTTGCGGGGCATTGCTGGTTGTCATTTTTGTTTCAAACCAGCGTTTTAACGATATTTGGTCGGTTTTGACAGGAGGATACCAGCTGACTTTTACTTTATCTGCAAACTCTGTGGAGAGTGGCGTATAGATCTGTTTGCCATCAGCAAATTGCTGTTGCTGCCAGCCAGAAGCTTGTATCTGTACAGCAAATATTTGACAGTGCCAGCTAAGCAGAAAGAAGTATGCAAACCAAACCAGTTTATGGTTCTGGTAAATTCGGTTGAGTTTCATGTAAGCTCCTTTCGGTGGGCAGGGTGAGCGCGTGAATGATGAGTAAGATAAAGAAAACAGGATATGTGATCAACTCGGCATTTTGTACAAATACATGCGCTTGAGCGCACCATTCGTTATGCACCATGCTATGGTTAATAAAGGCTGCTAAAAAAGAAAAAAAACGATGGAAATCATATTAATGAGGCATGGCAAACCCAGTGTTGCCGCTATACCACGTATTTCGGCCCGTGAGTTTGCTGATTGGGTTGACCAGTATAATGCCAGTGGGGTTTGCCCCAGCTTACCGCCGCCTCAAGAATTTTGTTCGGCGGTGTGCCAAACCCCTTTTACTGTGTGTAGTGATCTTTTGCGCTCCATTGAATCGGCTAAGTCTATGGGGCTTGAGCCGGTTTTGTGTTTGCAGGCTTTGCGTGAGTTAGATATGCCCTATGGATTAGCCAGTCGCTTGCGTTTAAAGGCGTCGACCTGGATGGTGATCCACCGCTTGCTGTGGTGGTGTGGCTTTTCCAGAAACAGTGAGTCGCGCCGTGAAGCCAGGCAGCGTGCCGCAACAGCGGCTGATACTCTGATAAAACTGGCAAGTATGCATCAGTCAATTTTGTTTATTGGGCATGGGCTGATGAATCGCTACATCGCCAAAGAGCTGAAAAAGCGTGACTGGCAGGGGCCTGCATCGCCGGGGCGGGATTATTGGCAGTATGGTGTGTACCGCCTTGCTAATGTTCCAGAAACTGCAGGGCCTTAGCCGCCGCTGCGGTTCGGTTATCGACATCGAGCTTTTTATAGATCTTCTCCGAGTGCTTATTGACGGTTCGAGGGCTGGTGCCCAGAATAATGCCGATTTCTCGGTTGGTTTTTCCTCGCGCCATCCATAGTAAAACTTCGGCTTCGCGGGCGGTGAGCTGCAGGCGCGATTGCAAGCTGGTGGTTTCTTTTTCGGTGTTGTTGTCTAAAAGCCGCAACAGGTGTTCTTGGGGCGTTGATGCGCCAAGATACATAACGCGAAGGTTGTGTTGCGGTGCCTTTAATATAAATCCAGAGCCGTCCAGCGGGCTTTGTTGTAAACCATTGCGAATGCACGCCGCCAGGCCTGTTTCCAGCCAGTCGCTGTCGCCGCAGGCCGTTTCTAACAGTTGGTGAACTTGTGGGGTTGCCCACTGAATAGTGCCTGTGGCATTTACGGCAAACACAAACTGCCCAGCAATATCCAGTGCCGTTTGCGCGCTTAAGGTTAGCCGTGAATTAGCGAGATGTACCCGCATTCGGGCGATCAGTTCAGAGCTTTTGATGGGCTTGGTGACGTAGTCTATTCCACCCACCTCAAAGCCTTTTACGACACTTTCAGTATCACCGAGGCCGGTCATAAAAATAACAGGGATGGATTTCAACTCAGGGTCGCCTTTTAATTGTCGACAAACTTCAAATCCATCCATGTCCGGCATACAGGCATCGAGCAATAGCATATCTGGCAGCATTCGACGGGCGATAGACAGGGCCTGATGGCCATCGAGGGCGACCAGCGAGGTCATGCCAGCCTGATCCAAAGTCGCGTTCAACATGCTCAATGTCTCTGGCGAGTCATCGACCACCAGCACCACATCGCGTTCATTAGTGGGTATTGGCTTCATAATGGCTCCTTAAGCTTTGTAGCATGGGTTCGAACTGGATATTGGTGATCCACTGGTTCATCTGCAACATAAAAGTGGGATCAATCGCTCCCTGACTTTCAAGCTTTTCGACTTCGCGTTTTAATTCGCTGAGGTGACCAATCTCAATCAACCCAATCAATGCTTCGATCACTTGGTTGCTTAAAGGGCTGATTCGTTCAGCAGGAGGCCGGATGGGGACTTCCTCAGGAGACGGGGTGGGAGCGTAGCACCATGCGATGCTAAGCCAGTGACTAAGCTTGTCGAGCAGGGTGTCAATTTTTACTGGCTTAACTACATAATCATTATGCACATGGGTATCGGCGTAGTCTTTGTCTACTTCGCTGGCATTGGCAGAGACCATAATAATTGGGCCTTTATACCCTTGTTCACGCAGGCCTTGGCTGACTTGCCAGCCATTGGCTCCCGGCATCGATATATCCATCAGATATAAGTCGGGCTGACATTGATGAAACATCGATAAGCAGGTTTCTCCATCTGGCGCTTCCAGCACAATAAAGCCTAATGGAGACAAAATATCGCTAATCAGTCCGCGGTGTGATGCATCATCGTCTACGACCATGATGGTGCGTTTGAGGCCGTGATAGCCATAGATTCGCCGAGTCGGGGCGATTTCACTTTGTGGCGATGCAACCTCTGCCAGCATCAGCCACAGGGTGAAGGTGACGCCGCCCTCGGGGTTGTTCTTCACCAGAATCTCGCCACCCATGATATCTGTTAGCAGTTGTACAATGGCAAGCCCTAAACCGGTGCCATTGACATTTGGCATGCCAGGGCGGCGAACGCGCTCAAAGGGTTTAAATATCCGCTCCATTTCTTCTTCAGGGATGCCAACGCCCGAGTCGCGGATCTGAAACTCGGCCACTTGGTTTTTGTACTTCAACGTAAGCGCCACTTCGCCTTGTTCGGTAAACTTGATGGCATTTGACAGCAGGTTGATCAATATTTGGCGCAGGCGCTTTCTCATCTGTGGTGACAAAGGTTGGCAAGCGGCTTTCGCAGTGATAGCTGAATGTAAGGCCACGCTCTTCGGCTTGCAAACGAAACATATACACCAGCTGATCCATCAGCGCCGATACACGCACCTGATCGCGATGGATCTGCAGCCGTCCGGCTTCGATTTTGGAAATATCCAGCAATCCCTCGATCAGGTCGGCCAGATGCTCACCACTGCGTTTAATAACCGATATTTGATTGC
>DFOV01000425.1:0-1821 GCA_002376965.1 Gammaproteobacteria bacterium UBA3532 | reverse complement strand
CAGTTCGCGGTCGGTTTTGGTGTGTGCCTCAATTTCTTCAACCAACAAGCGGTTTTGACGTTGAGATTCTTCCTGGGCCACCACTCGGCTTTCATGAGCCAACACAAAAAGCCATGAAATAACGCCAGCAACAATCACTAAAATGAGAAAAATCTTCCACAGCGTATTAGCCAGCCAAAGATCGGTGGCTGGATCGCCGGTTTTTACGTTGGTATAGACCAAGGCCATTAATAACCCGGTGACTCCAGTCACCAGCAGCAATAGCAGGCTAAACTGGACAAAACGCCGGTTCATCGCTTGGGTGAGCCAGTCGGGCAGGAAGCGCGAAAAGAAGCTGATGACCTGCTCAGGAAACTTTTTAACATCTTTACACATATCCTGACAACGCGCATCAAGCGAGCAACATAGCGAACAAATCGCGCCGTCATACGCGGGGCAAAAGGCCATGTCTTCCGGCTCATAGTGGTTCTGACAAATAATGCATTCTATGTCGGCTTTATGGGCATGGGGATCGGTATGAACGTGGATCGGTTGGCGGGCAATGTAATAGCGACCATCGGTGAGATAAGCGATTAAAGGAGCCAGTACAAAAGCGCTACCCAGAGTCACGAAGTGAGAAAGCGCCTTTGCCGCCTCGCCCGCCAGCCCGGCGTAGCACAGAATGCCAAGCGTGGATGACAACACCATCGCGCCGACACCAACAGGATTGATATCGTAGAGGTGGGCGCGCTTGAATTCGATCTGGGGTGGGCTTAGGCCAAGCGGCTTATTGATGATGAGATCAGCAACCAGCGCGCCCACCCATCCAACGGCAATAATGGCATAAACACCGAGGGTGTTCTCAAAAGCCTGATAAATGCCCAGCTCCATGAGCATCAGAGCAATGGTGACATTAAACACCAGCCAAACCACGCGCCCTGGATGGCTATGGGTCAGGCGGGAGAAAAAGTTCGACCAGGCAATAGAGCCAGCGTAAGCATTGGTCACATTGATCTTTAGCTGGGAAATAATCACAAAAACTGCGCTCAGTATCAGTGCCGTTTGTGGATTATCCGTTAAATAGGCAAAAGCCACACGATACATGCTGGTTGGGTCGGCTGCGGAGCCTAGAGGAATGGCATGTTGAAGGGCTATAAAAGCCAGCAGCGAGCCAGCAATAATCTTTAGCATACCGATAACAATCCAGCCGGGTCCGGCAGCCAACAATGCTGTCCACCAGCGGTAATGGTTGTTGGGGGTTTTTGGTGGAAGAAAGCGTAAAAAATCCACCTGCTCGCCAATCTGCGCTATCAAGGCGAAAAGCACCGACGCCGCAGCACCAAAATAGGCCAGGTTGATACTGTTTTGGGGCGAGGACATGTTTTGGGGTGAGGACATGTTTTGGGGAGAACCTGTATACGAAGGCCAGGCACTGACCATCGCCATATCATGGTAAAGGATAAAGGCAAACGGGGTTAGCTGAAGCAAAATCCACAGGGGCTGACTCCAGAGTTGGAAGCGACTGATAAAGGTGATGCCATGCGTCACCATCGGAATAACCACCACCGATGAAATAACATAGCCGTAAACCAACGGAATGCCGAGCAACAGCTCCAGTGCCACTGCCATGATCGCCGCTTCTAAAGCAAAAAAGATAAAGGTGAATGAGGCGTAGATGAGGGAGGTTGCCGTAGAGCCGATGTATCCAAAGCCGGCGCCACGGGTTAATAAATCGATGTCTACGCCGTACTTCGCTGCGTAGTAACATATTGGAATGCTTGTAAAAAATATAATCAGGCCGACCACCAGAACAGCCGCCATGGCATTGCTAAAACCGTAGTT
>DFOV01000361.1 GCA_002376965.1 Gammaproteobacteria bacterium UBA3532 | reverse complement strand
TCTAAATCGAGGTCTTCCTGCTCGCTATAACCGCGACGACGCGTTCCTGCGATTGGACGAACGGTTACTGTGCCATTATCGAGTCGAACCAGAATTTCTGGTGAAGAACCAACTACCTGATGATCGCCCATATCAAGAAAATACATATAAGGCGAAGGATTGAGGTGCCTCAAAGCTCGGTATAAATCGAATGGCTCTGCATTGAAATCTACGGTAAGGCGTTGAGATAACACCACCTGCATCGCATCACCCGCCGAAATATACTCTTTTACCTTTTCTACAGCATCCATAAACCCTTGCTGGGTGAAGGCCGAAACAAAGTCTCCTTCATCGATCGATTTCCCGGGTTCTGCAACCCGCTCAGGCTCAACCAGTGGTTGACGCAGCTGCTGTTCGAGCGAATCCAGTCGTTGTTGAGCGGTATCGTAGGATGCATCTGTGTCATCACTGTCCACATGTACGATCAGGTAAAGGTGTCCACTTAAGTTGTCGAATACAACCACTTCATCTGACAGCATCAGCATGATATCGGGAGTATTTAACGGATCGGGGTGCTGGTTTGGGCCAAGCTTTGGTTCAATGTAACGAACCGTATCGTAACCAAAATAGCCAACCAAGCCACCTGTAAAACGAGGCAGCCCTTCGATTTCTGGGGCCAGCTTGGACTGATGATAGTCTGCAATCCAGTCTAGGGGACTATCGACGTCTTGCTTGAATGTGATCTTTCCGTGGCTCTCGACTTCTACACGAGAACCAAAAACGCGCACAACTTCTCGGCATGGTAAGCCGATGATCGTATAGCGGCCCCACTTCTCGCCACCCTGCACCGATTCAAACAAATAGGAATAGGGGGTGGCAGCAAGCTTGAGGTATGTCGTTAAAGGAGTTTCTAAATCAGCAAATATTTGCCGAATAACAGGAATGCGTCGATAGCCTTGATCGACAAACTGATGGAATTGTTCAGCGCTCATAATAATAGGGCTCGTATAGTTTCGAGTTTTAAAATAAAGGCGTAGCAGAGAAAAACGAATAGATACCGGTGGCTAACGCCATCGGTAATCAAGTATCCAGTGCCCTTTTTTCTGCAAAACACTTAAGCGCATAATTGAAATGTCTGGTTAACCTAAAATCTCGGCCAGATTACCACTATGGTCGGGAAATGCAAGGCTTTGGCCGTGGCAATCGGTTATTGCTCAGTCGGACTCGTCCTCCCTTCGGGCGTCAATAGAAATCAATTTATTGTCATCATCAACCACTGTGGTAAGGCGAATAGGTGAACAACACTTTTCACAGTCTTCGTAATAGTCATCAGCTCCAGCGGAGCAATCAACACGAACCTGGAAACGAGCAGAACAATAAGGACAGGTAACATCGCAAACTTCGAGCATTTCCAACATATCTAACCCTCCTGAAACGTTCGGAAACTCTTAAAAGGGCCAAAATGCGCCCCCTTAAACTCATCATAGAACAATTTTACGTTTTTTGACATTTCTGTTGTTATCGATTCGATTCCAAACACTAAAAACATACGAACTATCTCGAATCAACCGTATTTCAAAGATTTCTAAGCGACAAGCAAGATTCAGTTTGAAGAAAAGAATAAATTCACATTAAGCTCATTGGCTTTATGTGCTTTTTTCGACTAAAACTATGAGAGGAACCTTTCATTAATTACCCGACCAATACCGCCGAGAATTGGAATCTATGAACGAGTACAGCCAATCCAATAATGAACTATCGGATCTCCAGAAGCGCTTTATTAAAGAGCTGCCAACCAAGCTGAGCCGACTCAAAACCCTATGGGACTCGATGCAATATGTTCAATGGAACGCCAACACCTTTAACCTTCTCTATAGACTGGTTCACCATATCGTCGGCAGTGCTGCAACGCTTCAGTTTGACTCCCTCGCTGATGATGCCCGTCAGTTAGAGCAACTGATCCGCGTCAAGCTGGATCAGAACGAAATACCGACCAAAGCAGAAGCCGAAAGCATCGCCGAGCACGTTCTGAATCTTTATCGATATACCGATGAAGAACCGACCGCCACTCCTTTTGATCTTGATAGATTGAGTCGCTACAAGCGAGAATTTTCACCGTTAGTGTTTGTTGTTGATGACGATGAAAATGTCGCTAAAACTCTAAAAATTCAGCTTGAATCATGTGGTTTTCAGGTAGAAACTTTTTACCAATTATCGACTTTGCATCATCGATTACAGCAAAGTACGCCAGACTTATTAGTTCTCGATATTGTATTTCCTGATAGCTCGATGGGCGGCATCGAGGCGCTTAAGCGCATTCGAATGGAAGCTGGTGAAAACTTACCTGTTGTCTTCATTTCCGCCCGCTCAGATATGGTAGCGAGACTGCGTGCAATGCGAGCTGGTGGAAACGCATACTTTGCCAAACCGATCGAGGTCCCTGAGTTTGTCGATAAAATCAATGAACTGATAACTCCAGATAGTAAACAAAGTAGCCGAGTATTGATCATCGACGACGATGAGGCGACCACCCAAATACATGCAGCGATGCTGCGCAAAGCTGGCATCGACTCAAGGGTACAAACTAAGCCTCTCGAAGCAATCAAGGATATCAACGAATATGCACCGCATTTGATACTGCTAGATATGCATATGCCAGGGTGTGATGGGTTAGAGCTGGCTACCGTATTGCGTCAAGAGCCCAGCTATGAACATATTCCCATCGTATTCCTGACCGCAGACTCCAGTGATGAGTATAAAGAACGCAGTTATCAACTCCATAACTGCGATTTCATACGTAAGCCAGTGCCACAACAAGAGCTGGTAGCCATCGTTCGTCAGCATATCAAACAAAGCCATCGCTTTAATGCCAAGATGAGTGAGCTGGAGCTCAACCACAAATCACTGGGGATGGTCACTCGACACCAGTTTTTTGAGCAATTGGAAAAGGCCGTCGCCATTCATAGTCATGCTGAAGCACGCCACCACCTCTTATATTTAAGCCTGGATCAAATAGGTCTAATACGTAAACAGTTTGGGCTGGTTCATCTCGACGAGCTGTTTTATCAGGTCAACAACCGCATCAGCCACCTTATGCGCAATGAAGATATTTCCAGCTCGCTGACCGATGGCGTTGTTGCTATTTTGACTTCGCGCCCGGCTCAATCAGCCGTCTCTCTCGCCAAAATACTGTGTAAAGAAATACACCAAGAGCCATTTGGCAACTTGGAGAGCCAACTTAATATCACTTGTAGCACTGGGGTTATCCCGCTCACCACGAATATCAACTCAGCTCATGATGCATTGCGCTTAGCCGAGTCGGCCTCTGATACAGCCAGCTCTAAAGGCGGTAATGGGGTCGAATACATACAATCGCCCGCCTTAAGCACTGCTAGTCCCGAGCAAAGAGACCAGGATGAGAGTAAGCTGAAGGCAACTATAACCGAGGCAATAGCCAACCAGCGCTATCACCTGGTTTATCAACCAATTGTGACAATGTCTGGCTCGGAAAGTGAGTTTTTCGAAGTGTTATTTAGAATGAAAGATGAGCACGGGAAAGTTTTGCTCCCATCACAGTTTTTCCCTGTTGTTAAAGAGCAGGGGATTGAAGCGGAAACAGACCGCTGGATCATTGAAAACGCCATCAACCGGATGGCCAAAGATTCTCGCGCACAGCTAAATGCCACGCTGTTTATTAAAGTTGGTGACCAAGCATTGAAAAAGCCATTTTTACTTCCGTCAATGAGTAATGCCTTAAACTCTGCTCGCATCCGCGGCGAGCAGCGTTTGGTTGGAATGGTGAGCGAAAAGGTTCTGCTAGAAAATATGAACGTTGTTGGAAAATTCATCGATGGTATGCACAACCTCAAGTGCGGCTTCGCCATCGAGCATTTTGGCAATTCGGCCTATTCATTTAAGCTACTTGAAAAGCACCAGGTAGACTACGTAAAGCTCGATTCTCATCTGGTAAAAAATGCCGTTAAGAACGATAAAGAAAAAGCAAACCTCGCCAAACTGATTGACGGCGTACGCCAAAAGGGTACGGAGATCATTGCCACAGCCATTGAAGAGCCTGCAACCATGGCATTTTTGTATCAACACGGTGTCAAATACTTCCAAGGCTTCTTTATTCAACAGCCAGAAGACTCATTGAGTTTTAACTTTGAAGAAGCAGTGGTTGATATGATCTAGTTGCACACGGCGGTAGCTGCCTCACAGTAGCTACCGCCTCCCCTGCTCTGCTCTGCTACTCATTGGCAACCTCTCCTCCAGCCCATCCCCTGTTATTTTCGAAAACAGAAGCCTCCAGCCAAGCTTAACCGGTTAGAAAGTTTGACCCAGGTCAATATCATACTACCCCGCTTATTCCCGCTCCAGGCAACTTTGACATTGATCAAAAACTGTCGCCAATAAAACAGTAACCTAGCCATAGATTTTGAACATTTCGGAGGAATACCATGAAGAATCGTTGGCTAATCGCTGCATCAGCGGTAGGAATTCATATTTCTATCGGCTCAGTATATGCTTGGAGTGTATTTAACACCCCTATGGAAATGGCCTATGGCTGGAGTAAAAACCAGGTTGCATTAACATTCAGTTTAGCAATCTTTTTCCTTGGCCTTTCCGCTGCCATTATGGGGCATTTTGTTGAAAAACATGGCCCGAGAAAGTCAGGCTTGGTAGCTGGCACATTCTGGGGGGTAGGCATGCTAGGGGCGGGACTCGCAACCAGCATGGAAAACATGTACATGCTATGGGCGACCTATGGTGTTCTCGGCGGTATCGGCCTAGGGGTCGGTTATATCACACCGGTGTCAACACTGGTCAAATGGTTCCCTGATCGACGCGGCTTGGCTACAGGCCTTGCGATCATGGGCTTCGGCTTTGGCGCTATGATTGGCGGCCCAATTTTCAACCAGATTATTCAAAATATAAGCATTCCAGCAACATTCTTTATCATGGGTGCAGTATATATGGTACTCATGTACGCATCAGCTTTGTATTTAGAGCGCCCTCCAGAAGGATGGATGCCCGACGGAATGAAAGCCGATATTGCTTCTGGCAAGCGTAAAAAAGTTGAAGATCTTACTCAACAAACGGCTAATGAAGCAGTTAAAACAGGCCCATTTTATGGTCTATGGGTTATGATGTTCATCAACATCAGCTGTGGAATCGCTGTTATTTACTCAGCCTCTCCACTTGCACAAGAAAGCATTGGACTGTCCCCTACTGAGGCTGCAACCATAGTTGGTATGATGGCGCTTTTCAATGGCTTGGGCCGCATTGGTTGGGCATCTTTCTCCGATATTATTGGTCGCGGCAACACCTATATGACGTTCTTCCTGATTCAGATCGTTGCTTTCTACCTGTTACCGAATATCAGTAGTGTGCTTATGTTCCAAGTCGTCTTATATCTTATCCTCACTTGCTACGGTGGTGGTTTCGCGACACTTCCCGCATTTATCGGTGACTTATTCGGAACAAAACAACTCGGCGCAATCCATGGCTACGTTCTAACAGCCTGGGCTGCAGCAGGCCTGACCGGGCCACAAATCGCGGCTTATGTTCGTACTGTAACTGGCAGCTACACCATGACACTTTACATCTTCGCAGGCGTCTTCGTGGTCGCCCTTGCTGTTTCGCTGATGATGAAAGCCTATATAAAACGAGCTCAAGCGGCGAAAGACAATAACTTGGGGCAAGTTGGCCAAGCAGGCGCAGCCGCCTAGTTTCACTCCCTCTCCACCCAACGACAAAGCGGCCTTTCGGGGCCGTTTTGTCGTTTAAGGCTTGTACTCAATATTCATACAGTATATTTTATCGACCAGCCCCTTCATCTAAATGGGGTATATAACCTAACTACTGCTAGTAACTCGTCCCTTAGAGCAACATGCGTAAAGGCTGCGTTTCGGGATAGAGTTCGTCATATTAAAAAATTGAGGAGAAAAGACATGGGAGTACCCCCGTTGCCAAAATTGATTTTGGCCTTATCCATTGGTGCAGTGCTGTCGGGCTGCGGCCTCGACTTCGGCGGAAGCGACTCATCTGATGACCCAACGCCAACCCAGCCCGAGCCAGCTCCAGAACCCGCACCTGAGCCAGAGCCGGAGCCAAGCCCGGAGCCTGAACCCGAGCCAACAGGGCCGGAAACCAGCCTTGAAGCAGGTATTAACGCAGGCCGGGCCATGTATGTTAGAGGCATTGGTGGCGACTGGGGAACCAACAGTCCTATGACGTTCGATGCCGAAACAGGGGTCTACTCTGCTATTTTGGCTAGCGAGGGAACCCAAGAATTATTCAAGGTAGCCGATGAGGGCTGGGATGCCATATATAACTGCGGTTTAGGGCCAAGCAGCGCTGGCACGGTTCAACCGCTTGAGCAAGTCGTCGACCTGTTCTGTGCAGGTGGATATGATGCTGCAGACGTTGGCATGGTCATGGATGCGACTTCTTATGCATTCTTTTTCCGCTATATGGGCTCCGAGGACAATGAAACCGGCGCGGCTCAATTAGAAGTTGTCGAAGCTGGTGATCAAGGTCTAGACACCGCGGTAATCAGCCGTGCCAAGGCTCATTGGATCAGCAGTGACACCCTTGTTTGGGACTATGGTCGAACCGAAATATCCACTGCAGAACTACGCTATGACCCCGATGGAGGCATGGAAGTATCAGCGGAAGGCGTATCGGAAAGCCAAGCTATCACCCTTACTCCTGGTGCATCCCTTAGTGCTGCACAACAAGCGCAATTCCCGCACTTACGAGGCTTACCAGTATTCACCGTAGACGGCGATATGGCCCAAAAGGTCGCTGCATTACAGGGCGAAATGGTGGCCGTGGCTTTTGATGATGGCGGAACACCAGTAAAATCGACATACGTTCAATTTGGTGGCGTTCTTGACGATATGTACGCCTACGACGGTGAGCTAGGTGCGATAAAAACCGATGCAGGCTATCAGCTTCGCGTCTGGGCACCGACGGCCCTCAGCGTTAAATTACATGTATTTGATGCGAGTAAAACAGAAGTAGCGGTCCTCGAACCGGATGCCGATGCCCCTGCTGCCGGTGTATACCAGTTCAGTGGTGGCAACGATTGGAATGGCCAGTTCTACCAATACGAAGTGGAAGTCTACCACCCCGTGAATGGTCGAATTAACACCTTTATGGTGACCGACCCTTATTCAGTGAGCCTGTCGACAGACAGCCAGTACTCGCAAATCATTGATCTCACCGATCCTGCACTTATGCCAGCAGGCTGGGATGCATTGGTCAAAACGTTGCCTGAACATAAAGATATTTCGCTTTACGAAGGACATGTACG
>DFOV01000205.1 GCA_002376965.1 Gammaproteobacteria bacterium UBA3532 | reverse complement strand
TGAAGAGAGTTATGCGCCTTGGATTGCTTGGATTGAGCAGCAATGGAAAACACGTTATGAGGTAGCTCAGAGCGCATGAAAAATATTACCGAAGCAAAAAAATGGATGCACAAGATCAAAGAGTTGGATCTTCCCGATACGCCCATTCGCATCATGAATGTTTGTGGCGGGCATGAGCGTTCGATTACCCATGCTGGCTTGCGGGGCGTTTTGCCTGAACAGGTGGAGTTAGTTCCTGGTCCCGGATGTCCTGTCTGTGTCTGTCCAGAAGAAGATGTTTATGCGGCTATCCAGGTTAGCTTAAATCACGACGTAACGCTGGTCGCTTTTGGCGATATGCTCCGAGTGCCGGTCAATGTACCAAGGTCGCAGGCTCGTTCGCTGGAGGAAGCCAAAGCCAAAGGTGCGGATATTCGGCCCATCGCCTCACCGATGGAAGCTGTTGCCATCGCTGATGCCAACCCTAATCGAACAGTGGTTTTTTTCGCGGCTGGTTTTGAAACGACTATGGCTCCAGTGGCCGCAATGCTTGCCTTCGAAGAGCGTCCAAATCTAAAAGTTTTGATCAGCGGTCGTCTCACATGGCCTGCAGTTGCCTTATTGCTCGACAGTGATTCACCAGGATTTGATTGCCTGGTTGCTCCTGGGCATGTTGCGACAGTCATGGGCGGTGATGAATGGCGCTTCGTTGCCGAAAAACACAAGCTGCCAGCAGCTGTTGCCGGTTTTGAGCCAGATAGCTTGTTAGCCGCCTTTTATTCGACATTACGGCAGTTTACTGAAGGCTCAGCTTTCCTTGATAATTGCTATCAGGAGTTGGTCACCGATGAGGGAAATCAGCCAGCTCAAAGTATTATGCAACGCGTATTTAAGGTAACCGACGCCAATTGGCGAGGAATTGGTATCATTCCTCAGTCGGGTTTTGAGCTCGCTGAAGCTTATCAACACCTGGATGCTCGAAATGACTATCCCGCCTATCATGAAGAAGCGCGTCAAAAAGCCGGTGAAAACCCTCCAGGCTGCGACTGTGCCCAGGTGGTTCTAGCCAAGATCCGTCCGAATGAATGCCGGTTGTATGGTAAAGCATGCACGCCAAGAACACCCTATGGGCCTTGTATGGTCTCCGATGAGGGAGCCTGTCGGATCTGGTGGGCTGGCGGACTAAGATAAGCGCTATGTCCAGTAGTATCCATGCACGAACTCTCACTGTTAGCGGTAAGGTGCAAGGCGTCGGTTTTCGTCCGTTTGTCTATCAGCTTTCGACGCAGCTGGGCCTAACTGGCTGGGTTGAAAATCGCTGTGGTGAGGTGGCGATTTGGTGGGAGGGTATTGAAGCATCGTTGGATGCTGCTATAGGTAGGCTGATCACGGAGGCTCCACCTTTAGCTCAGCCTGTGATCAGTCAAATAGATACCGCCACATCTGTAGGCTTTGCTCGTTTTGAAATTAGAGCGAGTTGTCAGTCTGAGCATGTCGATATTCATTTGCCTGCAGATTTTTTTATGTGCCCAAAGTGCCAAGCTGAGTTAACAGAAAAGGGCAATCGGCGTCATGAATATCCTTTTATCAACTGCACCCACTGTGGGCCACGCTATACCATTATTGAGGCGTTGCCTTATGATCGTCCCTCCACGACGATGGCTGGCTTTCCATTGTGTGAGGCTTGTGCAAGCGAGTACAGCAATCCCGGTGACCGGCGATTTCATGCTCAGCCGATAGCCTGTCCAGATTGCGGGCCTCAACTTGAATATATCGAGAAACAACAAAAAATCACCGAAAATACAGAAGCAATTGCTGCGACGGTTAGTGCGTTGCGACGTGGCTGCATCATTGCCGTAAAGGGCATAGGTGGCTATCACTTGTTGGCTGATGCTTTAAACGATGAAGCCATTGCCAGGTTGCGTGCTCGAAAACAGCGTCCCGATAAACCCTTTGCGGTTATGTTTCCTTGGTTGGGAGGTGATGGCACCGAAGACATTCAACGCTATACAACTCCAAGCTCACGAGAATTGGCATTACTGTGCAGCCATGAGCGGCCAATTGTGTTGGTGGAGGCGGGGCAAGAACAACGGGCACAAGCGCTTAGCCGTCGAGTATCGGGTGCGTTGGGGCGAATCGGTGTCATGCTGCCTTACAGCCCTTTACATTTTCTATTGCTGCGTTCCTTTAATGGGCCATTGGTGGCGACGTCAGGCAATATCAGTGGCGAACCCGTAATTATTGATAATAGGATGGCGGAGCAACGATTGGCACGTTTTGCCGATGCTATGCTGCATCACAACCGACCTATCGTGCGTCCCGCGGATGATAGCGTTGTTCAAGTTATTGCTAACCGGCAGGCTCCTATCCGGCTCGGACGAGGGACGGCTCCTTTGGAAGGGCGACTGCCTTTTACTTTGGATGAGCCGGTTGTCGCCTTTGGAGCGCAGCAGAAAAACACCTTATGCCTGGCTTGGAGAGATCGGTTTGTTCTGTCGCCACACATTGGTGATATGGGAGCTCGTCGTAGCTTGGAGGTATTGCAGGGTGTTTGTGATGACCTAAGCCGGCTTTATCAAGTGAAGCCGAAACAGTGCTTAATCGATCATCATCCAAGCTATAGCTACCGGCGTATTGCCGAGCGCAATGATTGGCAAGTTCATAAAGTGTGGCACCACCATGCTCACGCCAGCGCTCTGTGTGCGGAGCATTGCGCTGATGATTGGCTGATTTTTTCTTGGGATGGCGTTGGTTTTGGGCCGGATAAAACCCTATGGGGTGGTGAGGCTTTTACTGGGCAGCCCGGTAATTGGGCGCGCATAGCGACGATTCAGCCATTTCGTCTACCTGGCGGTGACAAAGTGTTTAACGAGCCATGGCGCGTGGCGGCAGCGCTACTGTGGGAGGCCGGAATCGAAGAGCCTCGTGCATTGCCGGAGCAGGCGGTCTTGTTAGAGCGGGCATGGGCCAATCAGATACAATCGCCCCAAACCAGCTCGATAGGGCGGCTATTTGACGGTGTGGCATGGCTACTAGGTATTGTTGATGATACCTCCTTTGACGGCCAAGCTCCGATGCTGCTGCAACGCCATGCAGAGGCTTTTGCTTCAAAAGCGACACCGGCTGATTGGGATAGAGCCAATAGCATGGCTGAAAGTTCAATAACGCGGAAAGATGAATTCATGAAATTGAATTGGTCTGATTGGCTAGCTGAACTCTGTTATGGAGAACGAAGTGTCAACGAGCGGGCCTGGTATTTTCATGCCTTGTTGGTGGAATATATCCTGATTGTTGCTCACAGCCAAAGTGTGCTTAAACCCGCTATTGGCTTGACAGGTGGGGTGTTTCAGAACCGGCTTTTAGTCAATATGTTTAGCCATCGCGCCAAGCAATATCGGTTTGATTGGTATACCGGCCGTCAATATCCAGTGAATGATGGTGCGCTAAGTCTTGGTCAGGTACTGGAGTGGGGCGCGATGCGTACTTGAGCAAACAATACCTACTTGAACTAACAATACCTACTTGAACTAACAATAGATGAAAGAACTTGTCCTAAAAAATAATTGATATAGAGGAATACCCAATGCAGGATAAATATATTCGGTTGGCTCATGGCAACGGTGGTCGGTTGATGCGCGAGCTGATTGATAGCTTGATAAGTCCTTACCTACCCAAAGATCTGGATACAACGCTGGACGCATCGCCCGTGCCAGTGCGCAGCGGTATGGAAATGCTGATGTCTACCGACAGTTTTACAGTACAGCCGCTTTTCTTTCCCGGAGGTAATATTGGTCACTTAGCCGTGCATGGCACGGTAAACGATTTGGCCGTTAGTGGTGCTGAACCGTCCCATCTGACATTGAATCTGGTCCTGGAAGAAGGCTTGGCTGCTTCTGAATTAGAGATTGTTATGGCGGGTTTTGCTGAAGCGGCTAATGCGGCTGGTGTTAAAGTCTGTGCCGGTGATACCAAAGTGGTGCCTAAGGGGCAGGGCAGTGGTATTTATATGGTGACTACTGGCATAGGTTGGAAGTCTCCAGAGCTTGAGCTGTCGATGCATTGCATTCAGGCTGGGGACAAGATCGTTGTTAGTGGCTCGGTTGGCGATCATGGGATTGCGGTAATGATGGCGCGGGAGCAATTCGGACTTAGTGGTGACGTTAAGTCGGACGCCGCCTGCGTCTTGCCCTTTACACGTGTCGGGCGCGATATTTCTGGCGTGCGTTTTATGCGCGATCCAACCAGAGGTGGGGTTGCTACCGTTTTACATGAACTACAAATAACCACTGAGCTGGGTATAGAAATAGATGAGTCTGCGGTGCCAGTAAAGCCTGCGGTGCGTTCGGTTTGTGATCTGTTAGGCTATGATCCATATTATTTAGCGTGCGAAGGTCGAGTTGTCGCCGTAGTTGCTGCTGAGCACGCTGAGGCGTTGGTTGCCCAGTGGCGAGCTCTACCTGACGGTCAGGAAGCTGCGATTATAGGAGAGTTTGTTGCGGCGCAGGATGGGGTTTGGTTAAACACTCCACTAGGTGGCCAACGCTACCTGGAGCAGTTGGAAGACGAGCCCTTGCCAAGGATTTGTTAGTAGAAACCTGCGTCGGATCAAATCTTGGTGCAGTTATTATTGAGATAAGCCGAACTTATAATATACAATACTGTCATAATCAGTGGTTATCATTGACTTGCTTGGATAGTTAAAGTTGAGCGATAGATAACCACTAATCAGAAGAAAATCAGCTCTTATCCGTGTAGGTAAAGCGTTAGCTACTAAATATTGTCTATAATATAAGCAATTGTTGGCACTTTGTCGCAATGCAGGATGAGGATCTGATTATGCAAGGTCATAACAGTGAACAACGTGGCGTATTTTCTGTGGATGAAATGGATTTTAACCTTCAGGCGCAGTTTCGTCCGCTAAAAACAATGCATGTGGTTAACGTTCCCGTGCAGATGTCAGCCGATCTTGGCGAGAGCATGTCTGATGTCGCTTTCTTTACCTGGCAGGTTGTCAGCTTGAGCGATCAACGTGTGATTAGCGAGTCTATTGGTACATCACGCTACTTTTCTTTTATTCCCAAATCATCAGGTAATTACGCGGTCAGTTTGACGGTTGAAGACGCCTCTGGTCTGCAAGATACCTATGTCGACTGTATTGAAGTCATTGAGCATCCAGTTATACTCGATGACGAGCGGGATCAAATGGATGAAGGTGAATTGGCGACTTGGAGTTCCAGTCAAGATACAAGGCTATAGTACTCTCAACTATGGAAAGCTACTATGACAAGGATATATACCTTCCTGCGCTGAATAGCCAAGGAGAAATAACGGGAGGGGTTGAGCGCTGGAAAGCTCATCGTGAAGGGATTCTTCATCAAGCTTTTACTCTCGCGCTAACTTTTGAAGGTAAAGTGCTATGCCAAAAGCGCCATCATCCGGTTTTTGGTGGCTTTTGGGATCTTTCCGCTTCATCACATCCTCAGTGGCAAAATGGCGTTGTAGTTCGCTCTATTGATATGCTGTTACCTACGGTAGAACGCGAATGGTCTCTTCCCGAGGGCTTTGTCATGGAGCAGCCGCGCCGATTGGGCGAAATTAAGTATAAGGCTCAGCATCACGACTTTATAGAGCATGAGCTTTGTGAGTTTTTTTGTGCGGAGATTAATCTTATTCCCGGTTATCAACCCGAAGTTGCGAGCGACCAGCAGTGTTGTTTACCCCAAAATATTCAGAGTTTAACCCCCCTCGCTCCTTGGGTTGAAGAAGCCATCAACGCTGGTGTTTTGGCTGAGCTAGATATTTGAAGTGGTGCTTAGGTAGACGCGGGTCAAGAGTGATTGGCTGCTTGCTCTGTAATCTCAACACTGGGTAGCAGGCGCTGCATTAAAAAATCAGGCTTTTTCAAAAAATCCGCTAGCGTATATTCGTTTAATACCGCCATAAATGCGCGTGTCGCTTTATTCAGCACCCCAAATAGCTGGCAGCTTCCCGCAATTGGGCAGGCAACTTGCTCACAGTCTATAGGACAAAGTGTCGTTTCAAAGTCTGTTACGACTTGACCAATGACAATAGACTCGGCGGGCTTCCCAAGCATTACGCCACCATTTTTACCGCGCACCGTATCTAAATAACCTAACGAGCCCAGCTTGTGTACCACTTTGATTAAATGGTTGTGAGACATATTAAACTGACGCCCGATTTCGGTCACCGAGACTCGCTCGCCTTCCGGCTGCAATCCAACATATAGCAGGGTGCGGAGGGCGAAATCGGTATGTCTGGTCAGTTGCATATAATTGCCTGTTGCTTAGGGTGCCGAATGAACAAATACGTCCGCATGTATACGTTGGAAACTGGCGCCATTTAAAAATAATTGCTTGCGTAGTTTCTCTATTATATCCGGCGCGCCACAAAGGTAAATATGTGACTGCTTCAATGGCAACGGCTGATCGAGCACAAGTTGATCCAGAGCAAGCGTTTGGACGCCATCGGGCTGATCATCGCTCGGTTTTAATACTGAGAAGTGCAATTGAAGTTGTGGGTGCTTAGAGGAAAGCGCTTTTAGTTCGTTAATATAATACAGCGTATCTGTGTTATAGGCACCGATAAACGCATGCATCTCTCCTTGATGTTCATGGGCAATGGCATCTTGGATAATGCCGTAAAGTGGCGCTAATCCAGTTCCTGTGCCAATAAATACGAGGGGGCATTCGACATCATCAACGCCATAGCAGCACTCACCCATTGGCCCTTGAATGCGCAGAGTGTCACCAACGGTCAGCTTATGCGCCCAATCACTAAAAGCGCCGTCTGGAATATGTTTGATATGAAATTCGATTTCTTTGTCATCATTGGGAGGATTGGCAATAGAGTAGCTTCGACCAGTTTCGCCATCGCGCCACAGAGTCACATACTGGCCAGCAATAAAGTCCATATCAGCCCGAACCTTTAATCGATAGACTTGCTTGGCCAGCCAGGTAATGTCTGTGATGGTTGCTTCGCTGGTTATTTGTGACTGATCAGGCAGGACTACCGTCATATCTTCCGTTGGTAAACAGGAGCATGCTAGAAACATATTCTGGCGCTTTTGGGCTGGTTTCAATCCGTTTTGTGCTGCCTGTGGTGGGGTGCCTTCCTGACAAATCATCATGCATGAGTGGCACACACCCGAACGACAGCTGTGTGGTATCCGGTGTCCGGCATCGAGCAGGGTATCCAATAACGGAGCATCTGGAGTCGCGTCAATGGTTTCAGACTGATACGTTACAACTGGCATGTGGTCTCCTAAACTTGAAGAGCTGAAGGTGGAGGTGGAAGCTATAGCCGAGTTGTGCTCGGCTATAGCTTTACTATCTTTGTCGTGAGAATGTACCGACTTTGTCGTGAGGATGTACCGATTCGCCAGAACTTAGCGGTTTAGCACATCGTCGCGAACGCTATTGGCTATCCCGGCAATCTCTGCAATATCTGCCTCGGCAACGCCCAGTTCCTGCAAGGTGGCACCTAGGTTTTCAATAACGGCGTCGAGGTGGACATCGTTGAGTTTCATATGTTTATGGCCTTCACGCAAGTCTTTGCCACTGTATTTATTTGGCCCGCCGAAAACCATTGTGAGGAAAGCCTTTTGCTTTTGGGCTTGCGCAGCCATGTCAACGCCATCAAAAAACTCGCTGATACGGTCGTCCGAAAGGATCTTGCGGTAGAAAATGTCAACGGCAGCGTCTACGGCTTTCTCGCCACCAATTCGTTCATAGAGTGTGCTCATAATCGTCTCCTGGGTTGTCTAGTCCACTATTAAGTGGCATAAATAGCTGAGTTGTTTGTTCGTGGTATGCGAATGCAAGGGTTATTCCATATAGATGTATTTAGTATGCAACAAATAATATAGTCGTATTCATGGATGTTGGCAAGTGGGGGATAGGTTTGGTTTGCCCTGGTATGGTGCGGCTCGATTTATGTTGGTGCGGTTTTTAAGGTGAGGATATTATGCAGTTGGAACAAGATTTCGTTGCGCTGGTGACAGGGTGCAGTAGGCGTTGTGGCGCACTGTTGGCTTCACAGCTAAAGCAAGCGGGGGCCGATGTCATTGGACACTTTCGAACCATGACTGACGATGTGGAGAGGCTTGATGCAATGGGGTGCACCATGATTCAGGCTGATTTAACGAACCACGATCAACTGCTACACATGATTGACTACATCATGAAGCACTATTCACATCTGTCTTTGCTTATTCATAATGCGTCGAGTTTTGAAGTGGTTGACTCCGACTACCAGGCTTCGCTGAAGCAGTTGCAACACTTTATTGATGTTCATGTTTCGGCCCCCTTCGCCATCAATGAAGCATTGAGTCCATTGTTGTTGAAGTGCCCTCAGCAGCACGCAAATTTGATCCACATTACTGATATATATGTCGACAATCCCGCTCCAAAATATCGCTCCTATTGTGCGGCTAAGGCAGGGCTACATAGCCTGTATATGTCGTATGCTAAACTATTGGCCCCCAAAGTTAGGGTGAATGCTATCCAGCCTGGTCCGGTACAGTTTTTACCAAGTCATACCCAACAACAGCAGCAGGACATTCTGGGGCAAACATTACTCAACGTCGAAGGTGGATATGGTCCGATCTATGAAGCCGTTAAATTCCTGGTGCTGAACCCTTATGTGACTGGTGCCTCCATCAAGGTAGATGGTGGCAGGTCGTTGACCGAATGGAAGTCCGTTTAGATTGAGAACAATATCGGTGTTGTAATCGGCTTGCTCGCCTTGTAGAGCTTGATTACACGCTTTCAGGTAAGGCTCGTTTGAGCGGAAGCTTCTGGCCTTTTCTGGTGAGCCGTTGAATAAAATATCAAGGTCTAGCACCCTGTCTTTTACTTTGCTGAGAGGATCGTTACGATTGCGCCCAAGATATGTTTCGACCTGGCAGAGCTGCTTTTTAGTTTCAGTGGCGGCCTGAGACGTATGAAACGCCACTATACCGTTAATGAATCGTTTGTCGGAAGATAGCAGCCCGACTGGCACAGTGTAAATTAGCTGACTAACCCATAGTCGCTCATACAAATGCGCCAGCCGTTCCATGGCTAGAGGAATATGCGTTTCCGGACTTATGTTACTGCCAAGAGCACAAATGTAAAACACGGATCAGCCAAAGATCGGCTTGTTATGCGGGCCAATCTGTTGCAGAAACTCCTGGCGGGCCGCTTCTGAGCTTTTAAACTCACCGACCAAGGCGCTGGTTGTTGTCTCTGAGGAATGTTTCTCGACACCACGCATCATCATGCACATATGAATAGCTGTCATTTGTACGGCGACGCCGCGGGGTTTGAGAATGTCGTTAATGGCATCAGCAATTTGCTTCGACAGGTTCTCTTGAATTTGCAGGCGCCGAGCATACATATCAACAATTCGAGCCAGCTTGGATAAACCTAACACCTTGCCATTCGGGTAGTATGCGACATGGCAGTACCCTAGAAACGGTAGCATGTGGTGTTCACATTGTGAGAAAAACTCGATATTTTTTACCAAGACCATATTGTCGTTGTCGCTGCTAAACACCGCTCCGTTAATCACATCATCCAGTGATTGCTCATAGCCACCGGTTAAATAGCGAATGGCTTTAGCGGCGCGTTTGGGAGTATCGACCAACCCTTCGCGCTTGGTATCTTCGCCGATGTCGGTCAATATGTTGGTATAGGCTTGTTCTAATCCGTGGTTGTGATCACTAATAACGGTGATTTTGTCTGCTGAGGGTTTGCTCATATTCTGTTCGTGTCATTTTCAAAGTAATGGCGCAGTGTAAACCAAGCCCGCACCTTTGAAAACTTATTCGCAGTGTTTGGGGCAGGAAGCAGCTTATGGTAAGGTCGCTGAATACCTTTAAACGAAAGGAATGACGAATGAAAAAAGTATGTTTTGGCTTGGTTGCCATGTTGGTCTTGGCGATGACCCAAGGTGTTTATGCTGCCAATTCATTGTGGAAAGTGAGCGATGGCAATAAGTACCTGTATATTATGGGGTCTGTTCACTTATTGAAGCCATCAGATTATCCGCTGGCTGAAGAGATTGAGCAGGCGTTCCTGGATAGTGATGTGCTGGTTATGGAAGTAGCCAACCCTGATGATCCGGCGCAGGCAATGAAGATGATGCAAAAAGGCACCTTGCCACAAGGAAAAACATTGAAATCGGTCTTGAGTAGCGAGGCCTATGGTCAAGCGGAGGCCATGGCAAAAAAGATCGGCATGCCTTTGGCTCCCTTTGAGTCTTATAAACCTTGGTTATTTAGCATGATGACATCGGTGACCTTGATGATGAAAAGTGGCTATTCACCAGAAATGGGCGTTGATCTTTATTTCTATCGCAAAGCGAAGCAGCGCCAAATAGGTATTAAAGGGCTGGAAACGTTGGATCAGCAGTTTGCTATGCTTGATAATGTTGGGAGTCGCTATCCTAATGAGTTTATTATGCAAACCGCATCGGAATTAGACAGTATTTTGCCTATGGTCGATCAAATGGTTGAGGCGTGGAAAAAAGGTCAGCCCGAAGCTATTGATGAGCTGATGAACCAAAGCATGCATGATTACCCTGAACTGGAAAAGACGCTGCTAGCCGACCGTAACGTCCGCTGGATTCCAAAAATTATGGAGTTTTTATCCAGCTCTAGCGTCCACTTTGTCGTGTTTGGGGCAGGCCATTTAGCTGGCGAAAAGGGGGTTCTGGCCCTGTTGAAAAAGCAAAATGTTCAGATAAAACAGCTTTGATTTTTTGAGCGCTATAGCAAGCCAGTATTTTGTATTCATATTTGCACAGCTAAACTCAAAAAAAGCTGGAGGCTGGGGCGAAAACTGGTAGAATACTGAACTAATTTTTGGCGGCTGAATTAGTGATCGGTCGCCATTCATCAACTATAGTAGGAGTACGACTATGTCACTAAATGCAGAAGACAAGGCTAAAATCGTTGCAGACCTAGCGCGTGGCGAAGGCGATACAGGTTCACCTGAAGTTCAGGTTGGATTGTTAACCGCACGTATTAACGACTTGCAAGACCATTTTAAAGCGAATAAGAAAGACAACCACTCTCGTCGTGGTTTGCTACGAATGGTTAGTCAACGTCGTAAGTTGCTAGACTATCTGAAGCGAAAAGATGTCGAACGATATAACAGCTTAATCGCTAAACTCGGTATTCGCCGATAAGTTTAGAGAGTTGTTCCAAGGCCTTGCAATTGCAAGGCCTTTTCGCTTTTGGGCGATAGAAAGTTGTACGTACGTAAATGAAAAGAAAGTAGAAAGTAATCAATAAGGAATCGCGAGTGAATCCAATTAGAAAAGAATTTCAGTATGGCAATCATACTGTGACATTAGAGACCGGCGTTGTTGCTCGTCAAGCTACAGCGGCCGTGTTAGTAAGTTTTGACGATACGACAGTTTTAGTAACTGTTGTTGCGCAGAAAGAAGCAGACCCTGCCAAGAGCTTTTTTCCGTTAACGGTAAATTACCAAGAACGCGCCTATGCGGCAGGCAAAATTCCAGGCGGCTTTTTTAAACGTGAAGGCCGACCATCTGAAAAAGAAACATTGACAGCTCGACTCATCGACCGCCCCATTCGTCCGCTATTCCCTGACGGATTCATGAATGAAGTGCAAGTTATTGCGACGGTTCTTTCCAGCAATCAAGATCAAGATCCGGACCTGGCTTCGATGATAGGGGTTTCCGCTGCACTTGAAATTTCTGGCGTTCCTTTTAACGGGCCGCTTGGTGCAGCTCGCGTTGGCTATAAAGATGGATCGTATATCCTGAATCCTGGATATTCTGCAATCGCGGATTCTGATCTGGATCTGGTGGTTGCCGGAACCGAAAATGCTGTATTGATGGTTGAATCTGAAGCTAAATCGCTTCCTGAAGATGTCATGCTTGGTGCCGTGGTCTATGGCCATGAGCAGCTTCAGGTAGCAATCAATGCAATTAAAGAGTTTGCTGCAGAAGTTAATACTCCCAAGTGGGAGTGGACTCCTGCTGAAGATAATGCTGACCTTAAGGCAAAGGTCGCTGAAATTGCTCAGGGAGCAGTGAAAGAAGCCTTTACTATTGCGGACAAGCTTGTTCGTAAAGATCGCTTGAACGAAATTAAAGAGCAGGTTGTTAGCAGCCTTGTTAACGAAGATGATGAAAATGGACCAGAGAAAGGCGAAGTCTGTGATCTTCTAGGTAAGATTGAGAAATCGACCGTTCGTGAAGCTATTTTGAATGGTGAGCCACGCATCGATGGTCGTGACAATGACATGATCCGAGCGATCTACGTTAAGACCAATGTGCTGCCTAAAACACACGGTTCGGCACTGTTTACTCGGGGTGAGACGCAGGCATTAGTCGTTACCACGTTGGGTACGGATAAAGATACTCAGATTATTGATGCGCTTGAAGGTGAGAGTCGCTCCAACTTCATGTTGCACTACAACTTCCCTCCATATTCTGTTGGTGAAACCGGCATGGTCGGCAGCCCTAAGCGTCGCGAAATCGGTCATGGTCGTTTGGCTAAACGTGGTGTGCAGGCGGTTATGCCAAAAGGTGATGAGTTCCCATACACCGTTCGTGTTGTTTCTGAAATAACCGAGTCAAATGGCTCCAGCTCTATGGCCAGTGTTTGTGGGGCAAGCCTTGCAATGATGGATGCTGGTGTACCTTTAAAAGCGCCTGTTGCTGGTATTGCAATGGGATTGATTAAAGAGGGTGATCGTTACGCGGTGCTTTCTGACATCATGGGTGACGAGGATCACTTGGGTGATATGGACTTTAAAGTCGCTGGTACCTCAACTGGTATTACTGCTTTGCAAATGGATATCAAGATCGACGGTATCACCAAAGAAATTATGGAAGTGGCTTTGCGTCAGGCACAAGCTGGTCGCTTACATATCCTAGAAGTGATGAATCAGGCGATCAATGTAGCCCGTGATGATGTTTCTGAATTTGCACCACGCATTATTTCTTTCAAAATAAATCCAGAGAAAATCCGTGATGTTATTGGTAAAGGTGGCGCGACAATTCGCCAGCTAACCGAAGAGACTGGTACAACGATTGATTTGGCTGATGATGGTGAAGTTAAGATCTTCGCTGTCGACTTGGCTCAAGGCGAGAACGCTCGTAAGAAAATCGAAGCTATTACTGCTGAAATCGAGCCTGGTACTGTTTATTTCGGTAAAGTCAGCAAGATCATGGATTTTGGTGCATTTGTAAATGTTCTTCCAGGCAAGGATGGTTTAGTTCATATTTCACAAATCAGTGACGAACGAGTTGAGAAAGTAACTGATGTTCTTCAAGAAGGACAAGAAGTATGGGTTAAATGCCTGGAGTTAGACCGTCAAGGACGTGTGAAGCTTTCCATGAAAGCAGTGACAGAAGAAGAAAAAGTTCGCGACTAGCGGCTTATTCTTTTAGGCGTCAGGAAGCAGGGTTTATGACCCTGCTTTTTTTTTGCTTATCGCTCATCAGGTAGCGGCTAGTTTACTTTCAGAAAACGCCGTGAATACATCCATGTAGGCTCGGGCGCGGGTCCATCCGCGCAACGTTTCTGATAGCAAACTAGCCGCTACCTGATGAGCAAAAAACTTATGTTCGATGAACCTGTATATTATCAATCAGACGGGTTTTACCCAGGAATGCTGCAGCACAAATTACTAGGTTGTGGCTTTCTGCAGATGCTGGTTCTAGGGTGTGTGCATCACAAATTTCAAAGTAGTCGGTACGAAACCCTGCCTGATTAAGCTTATCGATATAGCCTTTCTCTAGGGCCTTATGATCAACGCCTGTGTGTTTAAGCTCTCGGGCGCAGTCTTGAAGGCAGCGATAGAGTTGAGCCGCCTGCTCTTTTTGATCCTGGGTAAGGTAGCCATTACGAGAGCTCTTGGCTAAGCCTGAGGGTTCACGCACTGTGGGGACGCCAACAATGGTGATAGGTAATGCCAAGTCATGGGTGAGCTTACGAATCACCTGTAACTGCTGAAAATCTTTTTCACCAAATATAGCGAAATCAGGCTGTACCATATTAAATAGCTTGGTGACAACGGTGGCGACGCCGTCAAAGTGTCCGGGGCGGCTGCCGCCGCAGAGGCATTCTGTCAGGCCGGGTACAATAACCTGAGTATGGTTCTTTTGGTTGTCACCATACATGTCTGCGACCGTTGGCGTAAACACAAAATCCACGCCTTCGGCTTGCAAAGCCTGGCAGTCTGCCTCCAATGTTCGTGGGTAGTTGTCTAAGTCTTCATTTGCACCAAATTGCAGTGGATTCACAAAAATGCTGACAACAACAAGTTCTCCCAGCTGTTTGGCGCGTTTAACCAGCTCAAGGTGACCTGAGTGCAGATTCCCCATCGTAGGAACAAAGCACAAAGACTGCTCATCTTGACGGGCTTGTTTTAGTGTATCGCGTAACACGTCGATTTTCGAAATAATTTCCATAACAGGCTTCCTGTCTACAAGGATCAGTGAAAGCTGTGGGCCGCACCAGGAAAGGTTCCTGCTTTGACTTCACTTACATAGCGTCCAAAGGCATCGCTAATGTCGCTGGCCTCGGTCATAAAGTTCTTAACAAACTTGGGTGGCTTACCTAGATTTAAGCCCAACATATCGTGCATGACCAGAACCTGACCGTCGGTAACATTGCCTGCACCGATGCCAATAACAGGGATCTGCAGCTCGTTGGTCACTTCTTGGGCTAATGGGGTTGGGACACATTCAAGTACCAGCAGTTGACACCCTGCTGCTTCCAGCGCCATTGCATCTTGGATTAGCTTTTCTGCGGCTGCAGCTTCTTTTCCTTGAACCTTATATCCGCCCATCGCGTTGACCGACTGTGGGGTAAGACCCAAATGCCCACAGACTGGCGTTCCCAGCTCAACCAGCGCCTGGATTAAGTTACTGTGCCGCTGTCCGCCTTCAAGCTTAATCATATGCGCACCAGCCTGCATCAGCTTTTGAGCATTTGCCAAGCCTTGCTCATAGGTGGCATAGCTCATAAAAGGCAGATCGGCGACGATGAAAGCGCGTTGGGTACCGCGCTTAACGGCTGCTACGTGATAAGCCATGTCGTCGATGCTGACAGGAAGTGTGCTGTCATGCCCTTGTAATACCATGCCCAAGGAGTCGCCAACGAGAATCATCTCAACTCCATTGGCTTCCATGGTGGCGGCAAATGTTGCGTCATAGGCCGTTAGCGTAGCAATCTTTTCGCCATTGTCTTTCATCTGCTGCAATGCTTTGATAGTCACTTTGCTGTTAGCCACGTTCAATTTTCTCCAGGTCGTTGGTGTCAAATGGTCGCGCCAGTTCTGTTAGCGCTATCGATACATGTGTATCGTTGCTAAAACGTATACTTAAATTAGGGGCAATTTCCAAAAGTGGTAAGATAACAAAGTTTCGCTCGCGCATGCCATAATGAGGAACGACTAGGTCGGGATGTTGAATTACCTGGTCAGCAAAAAGCAAAATGTCGAGGTCGAGGGTTCTTGGCCCCCAGCGCTCTTCCTTTCTCTCACGTCCACATTGCAGCTCAATGGCCTGAAGTTGGCCCAATAGTGAGAGGGGATCAAGCAGGGTGTCGACTGAACATACGGCGTTGACATAGTCGGGTTGATCTTGTGGACCCATCGGTTTATTGCGATAAAAACTGGAAGTCTCTAGAAGCGTGGTTTGAGGCAGCTGTGCAACAAGCTGGAGTGCTTGCTCCAGTTGGCTTACTGGATGTGCCAGGTTGCTGCCGAGCCCAATGTAGCTAATCATGAGTCTGACGGTTTTGGCGCTTGCTTGCGCCGATTACGAGATGGACGTTTACGGCGACGTCCAGCCTTTGGGTTAGTCCGCTGCTCGCGGTTGATCATGGCGTTTTGTTCTTGCTCATCCGCTGTTTGAAAAGCTGTCCACCACTCTGCTAGTTGATTATCTATTTCGCCGATCTTGGCACGAAGTAGCAGTAAGTCGTAGGCGGCGCGAAAACGTTTTTGCTCCAGAAGCTGGCGGGTTTTACGATTCTTTCGCTGTTCAAATCGAACCTGCAATGACCATATTTCGCGCATTGCTGAAGTGAAATGCTTGGGAATAGACACGCTTTGAGCCTGGCGACCAAGGACGATGCTGATGGCTTGCTGGAAAGCGGGTACCTTGGGTTCACCGCGTTCAATAAAATGATTCGCCATGCCCTGAACACTATGCCAAAGCAAAGCCGCGTTGATAAAGGCTGGGCTGACCGGGCGTTCCTGATTGACTCTGCTATCCGTTCCTTGCATCGCTAACTCCAGCAATTGCTGGGTTTTCTGCCCTTGAGGGCCTGCCAACTGTTCAGCCGTTTGCGGATAGAGTGGGGCGAATAGTTCATAACGTTGCAGTGACAAGAACGTGTTGTGACCTGCACCACTCAGGAACAGCTTATTGCTTTCTTCGAACAAGCGAGCTGGAGGAATGTCTTTTAGCAAGTGAGCCAGATGGTGTATCTGTGATGCGGTTTCGGGAGCAATGACAAAACCAAGCTTTTCGGCAAACCGAACGGCTCGAAGCATCCGAACCGGATCTTCGCGAAAGCGGGTTTCCGGATCGCCAATGATTTGGATGCGTTGCTTTTCAATATCCTTTAGAGCACCAGCGTAATCGAGAAGGTGAAAATCTTTTATTGAATAGTAAAGTGCATTGACGGTGAAGTCTCGCCTGACAACGTCATCTTCAATAGTTCCATAAACGTTATCACGGAGAATACGGCCAGAGTCGTTGGTTTCTGCCCGCCCTTTAACTGGAGTGGGGTTACCGGCGCGGAAGGTGGCGACTTCAATAATTTCTCGACCAAAGGTGATATGAACCAGTTTGAAGCGGCGACCAATAATCCGGCTATTGCGGAATAGCGCTTTGATTTGTTCGGGTTTCGCATCTGTAGCGATATCGAAATCTTTTGGCGATTTTTGCAGTAGCAGATCGCGTAAACAACCGCCGACCAGATAGGCTTCATGACCTGCTTTGTTTAGCCGATGGAGGACTTTAATCGCATTGTCGCTGATTTGTTTGCGGGATATGGAATGTTGGGCTCGTGGAATAACAAGAGGTTGAAGCCCTGATGCATTGTTTCCTTTTCGAATAAGGTTCCGGCAATTATGCCATAATTTATTTAGAATGGTCCTACTCCACTGTTCCCGTTAAGTTGTATCTGGCTAATTGTTCCAATTTGTGGGCGCATATTGTACTACAAATTATTCGTGCGTACAGCCGTAGCATTTTTTCTAAAATGCTCAATAAGATGATGTTCCTTGGGCCAAAGCCCAATTCCCCAGCTCAATTGTTGTTCGCAGCCTGAACTCGCTATATCTTTCGGTGGCGGAAGGCCTAAAAAGGTCAGTGCCTGAGCCAGTTGCTGGCGCTTGTCATCGTCGGTGACCGCCGGGGCAAAGGTTTGCTTGCTCAGCTTGTTGCCATATTCATCGAGTACCAGCGGGATATGCCCATATTGCGGAGCCGACTTGCCAAATAGCTCGAATAGTTGGCATTGGCGCGGCGTGAAACTTATTAGATCCTGACCACGTACAACATGGCTGATGGACTGTTCAATATCGTCGATCACGACAACTAGCTGGTATGCAAAGAAGCCATCGCGGCGTTTAATAATATAATCTTCGACTACTTCATCCGGAGGAAGGTTGACTGGGCCAAGGCACTTATCGACGAAGTGAGTCGAGCAGGAAGGCATCTTAATTCTAATCGCGTGTGAAGCTGAGGCGGGCAGGTTTTTATCACGGCAGAAGCCGGGATAGGGACCGGGGTAGTTGCGTAATTTCTTACGACTGCACTCACACCAGTAAACCTCTTTCTGCTGGATAAGCGCATCTAAATATTGTTGATAAAGTGGTAGGCGCTGAGTTTGATACACAACCTCTCCGTCCCACTCCAATCCATAATGCTCGAGCATCGATAGGATGGACGATGCATGCTCGGGTTTGCAACGATTGGCATCTATATCTTCAATACGAACCAGCCAAGCACCTTGGTTGGCTTTGGCATCAAGGTAGCTGGCCAAGGCGGCGACCAGTGAGCCAAAGTGTAAAGGGCCTGTTGGCGATGGCGCAAAACGGCCGATATAGTTTGGAGGAGTCTGAGGCAATAGGCTAAATAGAAATCTGTTACAGTATTCCGACGAATACTAAAGACTGTTAATGAAAGATAAACAGCCTCTAGACAGGGGACGGGAAACTGATGTTTTCCGTCCCAGACATTTGTCGCTGTATACTACCTGCGCCGCCTTAGTGATTAAACTGGCGCTCTTTAATCTCTTGCAGTGATTTACAGTCGACACACAGGTCGGCGGTAGGTCTAGCCTCCAAACGGCGAATGCCAATTTCGATGCCGCATGCTTCACAATAGCCGTATTCGTCGGTTTCGTTCAGTTTTGTTAAGGTCTTTTCAATTTTTCTAATCAGCTTGCGCTCACGATCACGAGTCCGTAGCTCTAAGCTGAATTCCTCTTCCTGTGCTGCACGATCGACAGGGTCGGGAAAGTTCGCTGCATCATCTTTCATGTGATGGACTGTGCGGTCGACTTCTTCCATCAATTGCTTTTTCCAACCTTCGAGGATGCTGCGAAAATGCGCCCGCTGCTCATCATTCATGTACTCTTCATTTGCTTCTGGCTCGTACGGGGCGATGCCTATTACGCCTAGATTGGCGGTCGATTTGCTTGGCATGTGCTTTTCTCCACGACACAATTTAAATTGAGGGCGGACTTGATACCAGAATTAGTGAGGAAAGGCAATAATAATGTTCAACAAATAACGCTATGAATAACATAACGAAATGTTGCCAATACTATTGGCTAACCGACGCATTTCAGCGACCAAGAGCGCCCCGCTATCGCCTGTTTATCAGCGCGTTACCGCAGGCTATTCATCTATTATAGATCAGTTTTCAATGATGACAGGTAATCGACATGCCCATGACAAACCTGTCGATGAAATCGCTGCTTTCCAGGCAATGATTTGAACGCCTTTTTGGGCGGCAAGGGTTAGGAGACGTGCATATTCGGGGTCGACGTGCTTTGCGGCCGCGACCCGCTCAATGCCGCTGTGCATAACTGCGAAAAACAAGGTTGCTGAGCCACCTTGCTCAACGATGGACATTAATTCCTGTAAGTGCTTTTGCCCACGAAGGGAAACGGCGTCGGGAAAGTATCCATTGCCCTGATCATTTAACGTTACGCTTTTTACTTCAACATAATGGATGTGCTGCTCATCTGTGAGCAGTCCAAAGTCGAGACGGCTGTTGCCAAATTTAATTTCTGAAATGACCCGGTTAAATGGCGGAAGGCCACTTAAGGTTCCGGTTGCGAGTTGTTTGGCGAGTAATTGATTGGCTCGTTGGGTGTTTACAACTATCCAGTGGCCATCATTAGTCAGGCTTAGCTCCCAGGTATGAGGGTACTTGCGCTTGCTATTGGTGCTTTGAGAGTAGTAAACCTGATAGCCCGGCTCAGCACATCCAGTCATTGCGCCGGTATTTGGGCAGTGGATCGTCAGCTCGTCAACCTCGTTCGTTGAGCCTTGATTCACGGCAATATTGGCCAAAAACCGTTTGTAGCGCTTAATCAGAGTGCCCTGCGCCAGTGGCGGCATGAAGGATATTAAGGGCGTTGCCAAAATACCTCTCCGTTTTCTACGCTCAGCTCTATTGTACTGAGTTGTTCACCGTTGCAAGGCCCCCAAATGCAGACACCGGTCTTTGGTTCGAATAGCGCGCCATGCATCGAGCACTGTAGATAGTCGCCATCACGGCTCATAAAGTCGTCGTTGCCCCATTCCAACGGAATGCCCATATGTGGGCATTGATTGATGTAACCATATGCCTGGTTGCCGTTGCGAAATACAAAAATGTTCACTGTGTCGATAGTGAAGGCCTTGGCTTGGCCGTCGGGAATATCGTCGAGTGATATCAGGAAGTGCTTACTGTTAGCCATGATTCTCCTTGCGAAAAACGATAAATTATGATAAATCTTAACTTTATATTCGCTTATTGTACGAGATTCACCTCGATTGTGTAGGATGAATTGCTTAAGAAGCATTGCTCAATGAAAATGGATTCTCTATCAAGAAAGCCCAGTTTAGCAAGATAAGCAAGTTTGTAGAGTAAGCTAGCAGATTACCGTTAAATAGATGATTTAGTGTAAAGCATTTAAACATGATGAAACGATTAGTTGTTGTGATTAGCATCCTCATTAGCTTGGTGGTTATTCCATCGGGCGGGGGGCGCTATTAATCGTTGCATCGTATCGAGACGATTAACAAAACCCCCGCCTACCAGCGGGGGTTTTTTTTTACTTAAACGAAGGTAGGTGATTTATGAAGGTTTCTGGCGCGAGGTACATTGTTAACCATCTGGCTGAGCAAGGGGTTGAGGTGGTTTTTGGGTATCCTGGTGGTGCAATTATGCCGTTGTATGATGCGCTCATCGAAGCCCCATTCAAACATGTACTGACGCGCCACGAGCAGGGAGCTGCGCTGGCAGCCGACGGTTATGCCCGTGCCTCGGGTAGGGTCGGAGTATGCATGGCAACATCAGGGCCGGGCGCGACTAATTTAGTGACGGGGATAGCCAATGCTTTTCTCGACTCGATACCAATGGTGGCGATTACTGGCCAGGTCGCCAGCCCATTAATCGGCACTGATGCATTTCAAGAGGTTGATGTATTAGGGATCACCTTGCCGGTTGTGAAACATAACTTTTTGGTGACAGAGCCATCTGAACTTCCGCGTGTACTAAGCGAGGCCTTTCGTTTAGCTGGAGAAGGGCGGCCAGGGCCAGTACTGGTCGACATCGCTAAAGATGCCATGATAAATGAGTTTGAGGTCGTGCCACACCACCTACCTGAAGATAGAGCGGAGATCGCCTCCCAGTCGACTCTTGAGCGAGCACGCCAATTACTGGCCGAGGCCAAAAAGCCAGTCTTGTACTGTGGCGGCGGTATCGTGCTTTCAGAGTCGACCGAGGCTGTGCGTCGCTTTGTTGATATTACCCAGATCCCTACAGTTTCTACCTTGAAGGCGCTTGGTGTTGTTCCTGCATCGCATCCGATGTGGTTAGGCATGTTAGGTATGCACGGTACCAAGCAAGCCAACTTCGCCGTGCATGATTGCGATTTGCTTATTTGTGTTGGTGCGCGATTTGATGATCGAGCCACGGGAAAATTGGCTGAGTTTGCCGCTAATGCCAGTATCATTCACCTCGATATCGATCCGGCTGAGATTAACAAACTAAAACAAACCACCATTTCTTTAATTGGCGATTTGGCCGATAGTTTGTCTCGGTTGCAAATGCCATTGCATAATATTGATGAGTGGCGCGAAGAGTGTTTAGAGAATAAAATGCAGCACGCTTGGCGCTACGATGCGCCGGGGAAAGGTATCTATGCGCCTAAATTGCTTAATCAATTGTCGCAGATGTGTGATAGCCAAACCCATATTTCCTGTGATGTGGGACAGCATCAGATGTGGGTGGCCCAACATTACCGTTTTAGTCAGCCGCGACAGCACTTAACCTCTGGCGGTCTAGGAACCATGGGCTATGGCCTGCCCGCGGCGATTGGCGCCAAGTATGCTAACCCTGAGGCTCATTCCATTGTGGTGTCGGGGGATGGCTCGATAATGATGAATATTCAGGAGCTGGCGACTTTAAAACGCTACGGCATACCGGTAAAAATTATCTTGTTTGATAATCAGGTGCTGGGAATGGTGCGGCAGTGGCAAGAACTGTTTTTCGCTGAGCGCTATAGCGAAATTGATTTATCCGATAATCCTGAGTTTACTCAAGTTGCTCAAGCCTTTGGGATAAAAGCGCGCTACATCGACCGAGCTGACCAGGTTGAGGAAGCGTTGGAGGCGCTTTTGGCTGAGCCGGAAGCGATGTTGTTGCACGTAAAAATCGATGCCAAAGAAAATGTGTGGCCGCTGGTTCCACCAGGCAAAGCCAATGCAGCCATGTTGGATGGTAAAAAAGGGTTGGATGGCGAAAAAGGGTTAGATGGTAAAAATGGGCTAGATGCCAAAAAAGGCTTAGATGGGGAGAATGCCGCATGATAAATTTCACTATTTATATTGAAGCAAAGATTCAAGACGCTATAGTAGAGCGCATTTTACGCACAGTGCGGCATCGCGGATACCAGCTGCGAGGAATGGAGCTAGCTGTGCATGGGGCAGCATATAGTATGACGCTAACGTTGGCGGGTACGCGTGGTGAGCCTTATTTAGTCAAGCAATTGGAAAAACTGGTTGATGTAGAATCTGTGACCAGTCAAAGCGAGGTGAAATATGCCAAAACAGCCTAAGGTTTTTACCTATGACACGACGTTGCGTGATGGCGCACAGCGAAAGGGCATCAGTTACAGCCTGGACGATAAGCTAAAAATCACCCGCTTACTGGATGAGTTTGGCATTCACTACATCGAAGGTGGTTGGCCGGGTTCAAACCCTAAAGATGCTGAATACTTCGAGCAAGCGGCAAAACTAAACCTCAAACAAGCAAAAGTTGCAGCATTTGGCAGTACTCGTCGTGTCAATCAAGATGTCGCGACGGATATGCAAGTCAAGGCGCTGGTTGATTCGAAAGCACAGGTGATTACGGTAGTGGCAAAAAGTTGGCCACTGCATGTTACCGAAGTCTTGCGCACGACTTTAGAAGAAAACCTTGCCATGATCCGCGATACCGTCGCATATCTTAAGAGTCATGAGCGCGAAGTCGTGCTGGATGCCGAGCATTTCTTTGATGGCTACCGCGCTGATAGCCAATACGCCATAGAGTGTTTAAAAGTCGCTCAAGAAGCAGGGGCCGACTGGATTGCTCTGTGTGATACCAATGGTGGAAGTTTGCCATCATGGATCAGCCAGGTTATTAACGATTTGAAGGGCCATATCAATATTCCATTGGGTATTCATGCCCATAATGATGCCGAGCTTGCGGTCGCTAACTCGATCGCCGCGGTTGAAGCTGGGGCAACGATGATCCAAGGTACCATCAATGGCTATGGTGAACGTTGCGGTAACGCCAACCTGACCTCGATTATCCCGACACTCAGTTTAAAAATGGGCTGTGAAGCTATCGATGAAGATGCGCTAACCGGATTGACTGAGTTGTCGCGTGCGGTTTGCGAGATAGCCAACCTTAACCCTGATCCGCACTGGCCCTATGTTGGCACCGCGGCCTTTGCTCATAAGGGTGGTATACATGTTGCGGCTATCGAGAGAATTGCCGCCAGTTATGAACATATCCCTCCGGATACTGTAGGCAATGGACGTGAAATAGTGATCTCTGAGCTGTCAGGTCGAGGTAATGTGCGTATGCGCGCCGCTGAGCTTGGGTTAAGCGTTGAGGGGCATGAGAAAGAAGTGCTGGATGCGATCAAGGAGATGGAAGGGCAGGGCCTTTCGGTTGAATCGGCGGAAGGAACATTTGAATTATTGATTCGACGTCGCTTAGCTGGATATCAAGCGCCATTTGAAATTCTCGATCTGGTCGTCCAGTCGGAGCGTCGGTGTGGTGCGCATATTCTTTGCTCCCAGGCGACAGTGAAAATGAAAGTCGGTGGTGAGATTTACCACACGGTCGCCGAGTCTACCGGACCGGTTCAGGCCATTGACGATGCGATGCGTAAAGCCTTATGTGAAGTCTATCCACAGGTTAATGAAGTACACCTGGTAGATTATAAGGTCAGGATTCTCGATCCGGAATCTGCGACTGCAGCAACCACGCGGGTGTTGGTCGAAGCTGGATACAAAGAGCAGCGCTGGAACAGCGTCGGCTGTTCTCAGAATATTATTGATGCAAGTGGTCAGGCTCTGGCGGATAGCTTAGAGCTATTTTTATTACGATTTCTAGAGCGAGGAGAAGTATCCGATGGCGATTAAAGAGCCTGAACTGATTTGGCACAACGGTAAGTTGATCCCATGGGGGGATGCCAAGGTACATGTGTTAACCCATGCTATTCATTATGGTTCATCGGTATTTGAAGGTATTCGTGCCTATCATACACCTAAGGGCACGGCGATATTTCGTCTTGACGAGCACGTTCAGCGCTTGTTTGATTCTGGACGTGTATATCGCATGGCAATTCCTTTTGATAAAGATACGTTAATGCAGGCATGTCGTGATGTTGTACGTGAAAACGGTTTGGACAGTGCCTACTTACGCCCCGTTGCCTTCTTTGGATATGGCGGCCTTGGATTATTGCCAAAGGATACTACGCCGGTTGAAGTCTCTATAGCAGCCTTTGAGTGGGGGGCTTATCTCGGTGATGATAGTTTGGAAAATGGTGTTGATGTTGGCGTCACCTCTTGGAACCGCCTGGCTCCTAATACTATCCCTACCGGAGCGAAAGCTGGTGGAAACTATCTATCGTCCATCCTTATTGCTGGCGAAGCGCGCCGTCATGGCTACACCGAAGGCATTGCGCTGGATCACAACAATCAGGTCAGTGAAGGGGCTGGTGAGAATATATTTATCGTCAAAAATGGAGTGATCTACACGCCACCTACCAGCAGCTGTTTGTTGCCAGGTATTACGCGAAACACATTAATGACGCTGGCGAAGGATCTGGGATACGAGGTTGTAGAGCAAAACATTCAGCGCGAGGCCATGTATCTGGCTGATGAGATGTTTATGTGCGGCACGGCTGCAGAACTGGTGCCTGTTCGTTCGGTTGATGCAATAAAAGTGGGTACTGGCACTCGTGGTGATATTACTGGCCAGATCCAAAAAGCTTTCTTCGGCCTTTTTAACGGCACGACCGAAGATAAGTGGGGATGGTTGGATTTCGTATAGTCCGCCTTAGTCATCTAATATGAGCGAAAGTCACGACTCAGATAAAGAGCTACCAGCAATAGGCATGTTCTGGAAAGCGCTGGTAGTGGCTTTCGTCATTGTTGAGGCTTCTGTACTTGCAGATAGCTTTCTATTCAACGCCAAAGCAACGTTGCCGATAGTGATAGTCTTTCTACCTCTTGTGGTGATGGCATTTATCCACATGGCAAAGTCATGGCTTTGGGGGCAGCTTGGGTTAACGTTGCTTACCCTGACTTTGTTTTCCGCTGGCAAGCCGACTTGGGCCGGAAGCTGGTCTTTTGTTATTGCTCCGCTTTACCTGGCTCCAGGATACCTGCTTCTTTTACTCCACATCGCGCTTTGGTTACAGCGCCTGCAACATTATTCTGAGAAGCCTAAAGTCACCTCGAAAGATAAAATGGATCAACTACTTGAGCATGCGAAAAAGGCTTTTAACCAACATGCATATGCCGAGGCAATCGAGTATTTTGAGCAAGCTAAGCGCTTCGGCGAGCTTGACCGCCTATCCGTTTTTTATCTCAATCAAGCCAAAGAAAAAGTCAAAGACCGGCTCTAAAGTGCCTGAATATCGGCGATAAACAGTGATGCAGCTAGCCCAGCGATAGCCAGTAACATACTAATCACCACATTGTAGCTATAGGTGTCGCTTTTACGTCGGGTTCTTTGTCGCTGAATAAGAATCGCTGCAATGCTAAGCCCACCACTTATCACTAGAGACCACTGCATAAGTCTTAGATACTCTGCCAGCCAAGCATCTCGCACATTTATTTCATTCGCTCTGGTGAACAACGTCTCTAGTTCTGGACGTGCGTAGTGAAAAGCCACCAGAGCCGCGATAAATAACAGCCACGACAGGATCGAAGCAAATTTAATGGCTTTTGTTAAAAAATCTGGGCCTTTTCGTCTATCCTTAAAGGAAGTGGTCATATCTGTCATTGGAGAGTGCTATTGTGTCCTAAGCTTAGAGCATGGCAGGTTGCGGGTGCAAATGGGATTTTACAATAACCATGTTGAAAAAGATTAGTGCATTCTATCTCAAAGCAGGGGCTCGTTGTCTGGCTATCGTTGCTGTTGTTGTGGCGGCGGTGTTTCTGGTCAGTTGTTATTCAAAGCCTGCCCAACCTCTTAGGTTGGGTTCTAATTTGTGGCCGGGGTATGAGCCTTTGTATTGGGCGCAAGAATCTGGTGACTTGAAAGATATTGGCGTAAGGTTGGTAGAGCTAACTTCGGCCACTGAAGTGTTGCATGCTTTTCGGGCGGGAAACCTGGAAATGGCGGCACTAACTCTGGATGAGGCTTTGACCCTGGCCGCCGACGGCATTGATATCACCGTGATTTGGGTGATGGATATATCAAAAGGGGCGGATGCACTGGTATTTCAGCCTACGCTACGCCGTCTTGAGCTAATGAAAGGGGCGCGTATTGGTTTAGAAAATACGGCTGTTGGGGCGTTGATGCTGCATAAGGCCTTGGCTAAGGCCGGGCTGACTTTACGGGATATCGTTCCGATTACTTTAACGGTTGATGAGCATGAAAGCGCCTTTTATAACGGGGCTGTTGATGGTGTTGTGACCTTTGAGCCCACCAAAAGCAAATTGATTGAAATGGGTGGCCACGAGGTGTTTAGTAGCAGTGATATATATGGCGACATTATTGATGTGCTGGTTATTAAAACTGCCTTGGTTAAAGAAAACCAATCTCGCTTGCACACCCTTATTCGGGCTTTTGATAAAGCCAGTAGAGCGATTGAGCAAAACAGTAAGGGGGCGATATCTTTTGTTGCCAAGCGAATGCAAATACCTGAAAGTGAGGTTTCTAAGCTGTATAAACACCTAGAGTTAGGGACTATTGAACATAATCAGACTCTGCTTTCTGAGAAAGGAGCTATGCAACGACGAATAGAACAAACGCTAGCCCTAATGAATTCTGCCAACCTGGTTCATCAACCTCAGGTCGACTTACCTGTAGTGAGCTGGAGTAACGAACTGTGATTAGAAAAAGTTCGTCTATTGCCTGGCAGGTCATCGTGATAGTGGTCGTTTCCATGACCATTTTTACCCTGTTTATCGGCTGGTATCACAAGAAGACCAGTGAAGAGCGCGTCGTCGATTTCGGGCAGGGTGATGTTGCCTTTATTCTGGGGCGGCTCCAGCGCAATATTGAGCGTGAGTATTCCCATGGCTTTTACCAGCTGGCTGAACAGTCAATTATGTCGTTCGGTGTCAAAAACGAGATCGTTAGCTTGGCAGTGATTACCGAGGATGAAAAGGTGTTGTATTCGACGAGCTTCAGTGACCGAGGAGAGTTGGCCAGTACAAGGTTTAAGCACTTTGACTCATCGATCTTTATTAAATCGCTCAAGGGAAAGCCAGTTGTTAATTATGTTGATGAATTATCCACTTACCGCGCCTATCACCCGCTGCAGCTGGTAGAGACATCTCGCGGCATTCGTACCATTAAACCTGCTGTGATCTTTATGGAGTTCAGCATCGCTGCAGCGATCGAAAATATTCGTCAGGAAACCCTACAGCAGGCAACTGTGCTGGT
>DFOV01000321.1 GCA_002376965.1 Gammaproteobacteria bacterium UBA3532 | reverse complement strand
AACGCACCGCGATATGCAGTGGTAGTAGGATGTGTCACTCAGGCTGATTTGAGCACTTCGCGGCTTGGGCATGATTCGTTTCCATTTGACATTATTACTGTCCAAATTAACAGCCGAGCTTTACTTTTTCAAGTCGATGGTTAGACTGATAGCATTCTTAGAAAGGATTCGATCATGGCTCAACACGACCAGCCCTACAAACGCTTATTCTCTCATCCACAAATGGTGCAAGATTTGTTGGAGGGGTTTGTTCATGAAGATTGGGTTAAGCTTTGCGACTTCTCAACCCTAGAGAAGCAGAACAGCTCTTTTGTGAGCAAGTCGTGGCAGCGACGCGAGTCCGATGTGATTTGGCGGCTGCGCCTTCAAGAACAGTGGCTGTATGTCTATATTCTTCTTGAATTTCAGTCGACTCCCGATCCGTTCATGGCCTTGCGAATGCTCGGTTATACCAGCCTGTTTTTACAAGATGTGGTCAAGCAACAGCAGCTGAAACATGGCGACAAGCTTCCTCCGGTATTACCACTGGTTATCTATAACGGTGAAGCGGCGTGGCACAGTCCGGTTTCATTTCGTACGTTGCAGGTAGATATGCCACCTTCCCTCGCCGCACACCAGCCTACGCTTGAATATGTTTTGATTGACGAAAATCGTCGCTCTGATCAAGAACTGAAGCTCTATAATTTGGTCACTTATTTGGTTAAAATGGAAAAAAGCAATGACGAGCTTGAACTCGTTGATTTGGTCGGTACCCTAATTGGCTGCCTGTCCACCAAATCAGGCACGCCCGACCTGGGGCACGATTTCGCCCATTGGATCATTCGCTCGCTGCTACCGGCAAAAATGCCAGGGACAGACATCCCACAAGTCGAGCAATTGCAAGAGGTTAAAAACATGTTAGCTGAACGAGTTACTCAATGGAAAGATCGATGGCGTCGTGAGGGGCTTCAAGAAGGGATCGAGCAAGGGATCGAGCAAGGGATCGAACAAGGGATCGAACAGGGCATTGAACTAGGACTTGAACAAGGCGCTCGACAAAAACAGTACGATATAGCCCAAAAATTACACGCCGAAGGTTTTGGCCTTGATAAAATCATGCTGATTACAGACTTGCCACTGGGTGAGCTGGAAAGCCTACTCAACGAAAAGTGAATCGATAAAGCCGCAAGTATTGCATAGTGAAACCAGGTCCCGCTCTTTGTTTCTAATACCCTCATAATGCTACGCGCTAACAGATGTTTCGGGATATGGTGTACGTGTCATTCGCATGGACGGAATGGATTCATCGGGCAAAAGGAGGCTTCAGCGATAGCACTGATAAATTACGAACAAAAATATTTTTTCGAAGCATAGATTTAATGAAATATAATACCCAGCCCGTTCCAAACAAAAGTTGTTAGTTATGCAGGTATTGGTTTATAGCGATCTCAATATAAGAAAGATTACAGGATTTTCTAAATTTAAAAAGGCGATGGAGGCTGGTAACTTTGCTCAGGCTGACGTCAAAAAAATCGCTAGTAACATATACCGAGCCAAGTTGAGCCAAGCGGCTCGCTTACTATTTTCTTTATACAGATACCAGCAACAAACTTTTTGTTTAGTATTAGAGTATTTGCCTAACCATGAGTATGAAAAGTCTCGCTTTTTAAATGGTTCCCCTATTGATGAAAATAAAATTCCAGCGGTAAAAGGGGAACCGGTAGAATCCGAGCCTTGTGTTTACATTAATCACACCCAGCCCACTTTTTACTATCTTGATAAAGTGATCTCGTTCGATGAAGTCCAACAGCAAATATATGATACGCCAGTCCCCGTTGTGATTGTAGGGTCTGCGGGGAGTGGGAAAACCGCACTCACCTTAGAAAAGATGAAGCAAATGGTCGGCGATGTTTTGTATGTCAGCCACTCAACGTATTTGGTTCAAAATGCTCGTAACCTGTATTATTCCAATGGCTATCAAAATGATCACCAGGAAGAGGTGGACTTCTTATCATTTCGTGAATATTTAGAAAGCATCCATGTTCCCGAAGGGCGAGAGGTGACGCGTCGCGACTTTGAACGCTGGTACATACGACACACCCATAAACAGCTCCCGGTACATAAACTGTTTGAAGAGTTTAGAGGCGTATTAACAGGGCCATCCGTCAAGCAACCATGGTTGGAGCGTGAGCAATATCTTCAGCTAGGTGTTAAACAATCTCTGTTTGTCCAAGAATTAAGACCATCGGTGTACGACTTATTTGAAAAATACTTACAATTTTTGCAGCAATCCAACCTATTTGATTCCAATATTATTAGCCAACAATATTTGCAAAATGTACAACCTCGTTACAACTTTGTGGTCGTCGATGAGGTTCAAGATCTAACCAATACTCAGCTGATGTTGATTTTAAAATCACTGCATCAGGCAAATGAGTTTATGTTATGTGGTGACGCTAACCAGATTGTCCACCCCAACTTTTTCTCTTGGTCTAAGTTGAAATCGTTATTTTTTGACAATCAACAAGAGATGGGAGAGCAAGCCCTTAACATACTACAAGCAAACTACCGCAACTCACCTTTGGTTACCAATGTAGCTAACCGCATCTTGAAGCTAAAGCATGCTCGCTTTGGGTCTGTGGATAGAGAAAGCAACTATTTGGTGAAAAGCGTTGGGGATAGAGATGGCAAACTGCAGCTATTGCAAGATGGTGAGAAGGTACGACAACAGCTTGATGACAGTATTGCTCGCTCGACCAAGTTTGCGGTGATTGTTATGCATCCTGAACAGAAACCGGAAGCGGAGCGAATCTTCAGTACGCCGCTTGTTTTCTCAATTCAGGAAGCCAAGGGGCTCGAGTACGAGAACATCATTCTGTTTAATTTTGTGCATCAGGAACAACAAATTTTCAAAGAGATAGCCAGCGGCGTATCTCTCGGTGATTTGGATGTTTCAGAGTTAAAATATGCGCGTGCAAAAAATAAAACCGACAAATCACTCGAAGCATATAAATTCTATATCAATGCACTCTATGTGGCAGTGACTCGAGCGGTATCCAGTTTGTATATCGTAGAATCGTCATTACAGCATGCATTATTAAACCTGCTAGATCTACAACGTTTTACGGGTGAACTCGATTTAGCCAAACAAGAATCGACTTTCGAAGAGTGGCAAAAGGAGGCGCATAAACTAGAGCTGCAAGGAAAGCAGGAGCAAGCTGAAAATATTAGGAAACATATTCTCAAACAACAGCCTGTCCCCTGGAAACCACTGCAAGGCGATGAAATGCAACGGCTCCTGGAGGCCGCGAAAGATAACAACAAGAAAGCCAAACTGCAATTGATGGAATACAGTTTGCTGCATCAGGGGTTGGGGTATTTATCGCAACTGGAACAGGATGGTTTTAAAGCAGTGTCCAGTATGCTTAATAAAAATAACGGCACCCAAAAAGCAATTAATACTGTATATAAAAATCATTTTATGCTGTATACCGTGAAACAGCATCAGGGTGTTTTACGTGAAATTGACAAATATGGTGTAGATCATCGCAATCGCTTTAATATGACGCCGTTGATGACAGCTGCTTACGCTGGCAATCACGAGCTGGTTGAGACGATTATTGAGCGTGGCGCAGAAACGAGCCTAATAGCTAATCATGGTTTAAACGCCTGGCAGATGATTTTCGCGAGGATTTTATTGGAACCCAGCGGGCGCTACGCGGTGGCTAAACTGTATCGAATGCTGGCACCAGGAGCGCTCTCGATCCAGGTCGATGAGAGGCTTGAAAAGCTGGATGATCATACGATGTTTGGTTTTTTGCTGAACGCGTTTATCAGCCTTTGGTATCAACGGGCAACCCCCCATTTTATTATCTGCGGAGAAGGGATAACGGCTGCCGATCTACATGAACTATTTGTATCATTACCCGATTCAGTCTTACCCCCAATGAAGAAAAAAAGGAACTACATCAGCCGTTACCTATCAGAAAATGAGGTGGATAGAGATCAACCAAGAAACCGCAAGTTGTTCAAGAGAGTGAAGCGAGGCCACTATATGCTTAATCCTGCACTTAAGATTCGCCAAGGTGAAAGCTGGTACAGTATTAGTGAGCTATTTGACTTTGATAGCATCGGTTGCTTTGGCTATTTAACCGCAAAGCAGCAAAAAGTGTATAAACGTACCCTTGACAAGAATTTAGCCGCGCTGCGATCGTTGTACCAATGCTCGTTGGATGATGGATTGAATAAAAGACAAAAAAGTGACGTCTCAATAAGGACATTCGGAGAATAAGTTGGGAATGAGGCAAAGGAAACGTCGCACTATATTTTTTTCCATGATTTTCAGTAAATATATTGCGTAGACAGCTATCGTAGCGGGGCTCTTCACCGACTCCCCCTGGCATTAAACGCTTTGGCGTCACCTCTTATGACCTTGTTATTTTACCACGCAATGATAAACTCCCGCCTTTTGACGAAGGGAGTCCCTCATGAATTTATTCAAACCAGCAGTATTAGCATTTTCATTGTCGATAGCAGCATTGCCTGGAATGGCTAATGATGATCGAGAAAATGCCTGGGAATTTAATTTTTATGTTGAACAGCTGGCGTTTGATGAAGAGTTCGCTGTTACCGAAGGGGTTGGTGATTCTGCATAGGGGTTTGGTCTTAGCTCGGATTTCACCACAGGCAACTGGATCACCTCTATCGACGTTAAGTATATTCGTTACGACGACGAACAGCAGTTTTCTCAGCGGGTGATAGGCACAGGCTCTTTAAACTCTGGCGATGTTACTACCGAAGAATCTACTGCCGATGCTATCACTTTGGGACTGGCATTCGGCCCATCATGGTATTTTGGTGAAGATGATTCGGTTCTTCTGTATAGCCAGTTAGGCGTGTCCTTACGAACGCCTAGCGTAACTTCGGCCTAAAATTATGATTAACTGGTTTCGTTATCAATCAAACGAGGCCAATTATGACCGCTTCAGAAGCTTTAGACCAAGTAGCCAAGCAATTCAGCGCTTGGCGGAAAGATAAATCCAACGGCAGGGAAACGCCTGATACGCTAAAACTAAGTGTCATCCAACTAGTCGGTCAATTACCGATAAGCCAAATCACTCGACGCCTTGGATTAAGTCACTCTGCCATTAAACCCTGGCAAAACGAGCATTTGCAAACCCCAAGTATGTCATTCGTTGAAGTTCCTTCACCAGTCAAGACAGCAGTATCCCACCAACTTTCAGTAACTTTCAATGGCCAGACGCTCACACTCAACACAGATATGCCTCCACCAGCGTTGGGGCAACTGATTGGTAGCCTAATACAACAGCAGAGCCAATCACTATGCTAGCCCTTTACACTGATAGCAAAATATTACTGGCAACCAAGCCTGCTGACTTTCGCAAAGGGATTGATGGCTTCCGCCTTGTGTCGCTACCAGCTCAAGCAAGACCCTCGTTCTAATGCCATTTTTGTGTTCATCAACCGCAAGCGAACCATGCTCAGAGCCTTGTGTTATGATGGCAGCGGATACTGGCTGATGACCAAGCGTCTATCCAAAGGCAAGTTTCAGTGGCCTAAATCACCACCAACACCCTTCCCACCACAGCAACTGAGACAACTCTTATATAGTGGCGAATGGAAAAATTCGCTTATCTCGTGAACTTTTCGTCAATTTATCGATCAGATCGCCCAACATTAATCACGAAACCATTTTCATGAGCCAAAAACGTTTCACCGATATCAGCGCTGAGCAACTCGATGGCTTAATCAGTCGAGTGACAGATGCCGCTGAACATCAGTTAACATTGTCAGCAGAAGATTGCCAGCTACTGCTTCAAGCACTGGTCACGCTGGCCAATTACTAGGAGCACATTGCCAACCAGAAAATGACCATTGGCAAATTGCGGAAACTGGCAGGAATTGTCCAATCCTCTGAGTCACTCAGCACGCTGTTGGGCGAAAAAGACAAGGGCCGTAAACCCAAGAAGCCAAAGCCTGTTAAACATAAAAAGCGTGACCATGTGCCGAAAGTCAAACCCAAGGTCGAAAAGCACCGCTTACCCGGTGACTTTAAAGGCTGTCTTTGTCAGGCATGCCAGTTGGGTAAATTATACAAAACGGAACCCGCGACCCTGTTACGTATCATTGGCCAAAGTCCCTTTCAACCCATCAACCACGTCATGGAGCGATTACGCTGCAATCGTTGTGGCGAGTATGTTACGGCCTCTTTGCCTCCAGACGTCACAGCCGATGGTGGTGCACGACAAAAGTATGGTTACAGTGCTCGCAGCCTGATGGCCATTGCTAAGTTCTTTGGAGGCTCACCTTATTATCGTCAGGGCAGCCTGCAGGACTTGTTTGGTGTGAGCATCACGGCATCAACCATCTTTGACCAAGTCGAATACGTCGCTAATGATGCCTTTGCTGTTTACAGCTATTTGGCAAAAGTGGCGGCTGATGCTCGCTATTTTCAAATTGATGACACCCGTGACCAGATTTTAGACCAGAAACCTGTCATCAAAGCTTCGCGTAGCAATCAGGCCAAACGATTACGCTCAGGTGTCTATACCTCAGGGATGATAGCAACGCTCGATGAGGGGCACGACATCATTTTATTCCAGACTAATATCGGTCATTCCGGCGAGTTTCTTGATGATGTGTTGGCGAAACGCCAAGTTGATAGCTTACCCATTATTATGTCGGATGCACTCAGCAGCAATGCTTGCCACCAACATCAGGTGATTGAATCGGTTTGTAATAGTCATGCGCGTCGCAATTTCTATGACATCCACAGCCATTTTGCCGAAGAAATCGAATGGGTCATTGGTGAATATAGCAAAATATGGGTACATGAAGCGCTCGTTGTTGAAAACGAGTTCTCGCCAGCACTGCGCCTGGAATATCATCAAACCCATTCACTTCCCGTCATGAAGTCCATTCAGGCTTGGGGTAACAAGCACCTTGACGATGAGACCGCTGAATCCAATAGTGCGCTGGGGGAAGCCATTGCCTACTTTAATAATCACTTTGAAAAGCTGACCGCCTTTTGTCGCGTTGAAGGGGCTTTAATCGATAATAATCGAATGGAAATGATATTGAAAATTCCCATTCGCGACCGGAAAAATGGCTTGTTTCACCGAACGTTGGCTGGAGCCAGTGTTGCAGATGTGATCACCTCGCTCATTGCCACGGCTTATGAATCCGGTGTGAATGTCTTTGATTATTTTAATTGGCTTCAACGGGAGCGCGAATTAGTCAAAAAGCATCCTGAACGCTACTTGCCTTGGCTTTTTAAGTAGCCGAACCCTCAAAAGAACCTGCTTTATGCCTGGAAATGACTATTTCTGGGCAGGTTACACCATGCTCTCGTAAACTTACGTTAGGCTACACAGCCGTTCTTCAGTCAAACCGTTCCATTGGTTCTTGCTCTGATTGTGGCAGCGAAGATATTGAGCTGGATAATGGCGGATACCTTAAGTTTGGAGCGAATAAAAGCTTTGGGGCGGTCAACCTTGGAGCTTACGCAATCCAGTATGTATCAGGCAATGGTATTGAAAATGGCCTGGGTGTCTCGATTGGCACAACTTTCTAGTCGGTCGTTCATTGATGACTGGTCGTGTCGCCAATGCCATTATTGGCGACACGACCAGTTCGGTATTAGCCGCTATATTATGCACCGACTGTAGCGCATGAAAAATTCCATTGGTCGGCCCTATTTATTGATATAACTCAATTTCCCACCAGTTTTTGTCTGTAACCTTGCTCTAGATCATCA
>DFOV01000066.1 GCA_002376965.1 Gammaproteobacteria bacterium UBA3532 | reverse complement strand
CTTGGGCTCGAATTTAGTCAGTCACCTTGGCTTGGCAAACTGTTTGGCACAACGCGCTCACAGGCACTCGAACAGGCTCGCCATTGGCTCGAAGCTGTTGGGCTGACTCCAGCGCGACAAAAATACCCGCATGAACTATCCGGCGGCATGCAACAACGCCTGGCTATTGCTCAAGCACTTATCAAGCAGCCACAGATATTGCTATTAGACGAGCCATTTGGCGCACTCGACCCTGGCATACGAAAAGATATGCACGCGCTGGTTCTAAAACTATGGCAAGAATTTAAGCTAACGGTTTTTATGGTCACCCATGATCTGAATGAAGGGTTCTATCTCGGCACACGGCTATGGGTGTTTGACAAAACGCGCCACGATCCACATGCCCCAGAACGCTACGGAAGTACCATCACGTTTGATCTACCGGTGGGCAAAGTAGATAAGGCCGATTTAGAAAATATTGAACAACAATTGGCGGTAGCGCCAGCCTAAACAAATGACTGTCCAGTAATAGAAACTTATCTATTCAGTATAGATGAATAACTATTTTGAGGTAATTTATGCAACTCAATCTACTTAATCCCAGCGCAGAAGACAGTGGTTACCGAACCACACTGCCCAGCGCAAGCCACTGGTCACTGATCGTCAGGCGTGGCATGCAGATGCGCATGACCAATCTTAGCGACCAGACCAATGTCGGGATGCTTTTTTACAACCCGTATTTGCTCAGCGAAAAATACAACGCCCCAGATACTTTAAAGTGTCAGCACACATTCAAATTGACGCAAGGACACTGCCTCTATTCCGACATGGGACGCATTTTCTGCTCTATCGTGAAAGATGAATTCGGTTGGCATGACACCGTCAGCGGTAACAGCCATGCCAGCCACGTCGAAAAACGCTGGGGCAAAAGAGACTATCAAAGCCATAGCAATAACTGGCTGCAAAATGGTTATGACAGCTTTTTGGTGGAGCTGGCGAAATACGAGCTAAACCGTCGCTACATGGCGGCGAACGTTAACTGGTTTAGTGAAGTCAGCGCCGATAGCGACGGAAAGATGCAGCTTAGCCGTCAGGCCGAAGCTGGCACCCGTGTCGAGTTACGTTTTGAAATGGATACGCTGGTTGTGCTTCACACCTGCCCTCACCCCTTAACTCAATCTGAAAGCTATCCAGTCAGTGGGCTGGAGCTTAGCCTGTTTAAGGCCGACCCGGTTCAGCAAGACGATGCATGCCTTAACCTCTGCCCTGAAAACCAACGGGGTTTTTCCAATAACGCCTTATATCACCTGGGCATTTAACGGCGATAGCTCAGCAGTTAACTGCGAACTAAGGAGGAAACGATGATTAAAGAAAGCCCTTTAGCGGTTGAAGACGCAACCTTTCGCCAACAAGTCGGTGCCGGTGATTACTTCATCCACCGAGTCAATGCCGGTCAAATCCTGCGCATTGTTGACTTGCATGGCAATCAAGCCGCCGACACGCTGTTCTATTCGGCACAAGACCCCAGCGAGCGCTACAGTGCAATGGATACCATTCGTGAACAAGGAAACCTCTACCTGACAGCCGGTTCCGTACTGAAAACCAATGAGAACAACGACTTGCTCACCATTGTTGCCGATACCTGTGGTCGCCATGACACCCTCGGCGGAGCCTGCGCCACTGAATCGAATACCGTTCGTTACGATCTTGAAAAGCGCTGTATGCATGCTTGTCGCGATAGTTGGATGCTGGCGATTCAAGAAAACGAATCCTTTGGTTTGGACAAAAATGATATCACCCACAATATTAACTTTTTTATGAACGTTCCGGTCACACCAGAAGGCGGATTGACCTTTGAAGATGGCATATCAGCCCCAGGAAAATACGTCGAACTGGAAGCCATAATGGATACAATAGTGCTGATTTCTAACTGCCCTCAACTCAATAATCCCTGTAACGGCTATAACCCGACCCCCGTTGAGGTTGTGATTTGGGACTCAGCAAGCTAGCCAGCTCTTGCCAGGACGACCTGACAAGCACCATCATCACGTGGGACGACCCACACCGACATGAAGTGTAACAATCATGTTCGATAGTATATTGATTGCCAACCGTGGCGCTATTGCCACCCGCATTATCCGAACCCTCAAGCGAATGGGCATCCGCTCGATTGCGATATACCATGAAGCAGATGCGCAATCCCTACATGTTCAACTGGCCGACCAAGCCATCAGCTTAGGCGACGGAACCGCGGCAGATACCTACTTGAACGCACAAAAAATTCTGAATATTGCCAAAGAAAGCGGTGCACATGCAATTCATCCAGGCTATGGATTTTTAAGTGAAAATACCGACTTTGTTGCCCAATGCGAAGCCGCTGGCATTGCCTTCATTGGCCCCACCGAACACCAAATTGAACTATTTGGACTTAAACACCAGGCAAGACAAGCTGCACAGGACGCAAAGGTTCCGCTGGTTCCAGGTTCACCTTTGCTCACTGACCTGGAAGACGCCCTTGGTTGGGCCAGACAGACCGGCTATCCAATCATGCTAAAAAGCACGGCAGGTGGCGGAGGCATCGGGATGCAAGTTTGTGACAATGAAGCCGATCTCTTAAGTGCCTGGGATAGCGTCAGGCGACTAAGCAGCAACTATTTCGCCAATGACGGCGTATTCCTCGAAAAATTTATCCGCCATGCCCGCCACATAGAAGTGCAGATAGTTGGCGATGGCAAGGGCACCACAGTGTCACTTGGCGAACGCGACTGCTCGGCCCAGCGCCGCAATCAGAAAGTGATTGAAGAAACACCCGCACCCAATCTTGATGACAGCCAGCGCACTCAGCTGCACCAAACCGCCGAACGGCTGATGGCCTCAGTCAACTATCGCAATGCTGGAACGGTTGAGTTCATTTATGACGTTGATGACCAGGCATTCTATTTTCTTGAGGTCAATACACGCCTGCAGGTCGAACACGGCGTGACCGAACAAGTCTGGAATGTCGATCTCGTCGAATGGATGATTCGAATTGCGGCGGGCGATACCGACTTCCTAGCCCATCAACGACAGCAGCTCAGCCCCAGCGGACACGCCATTCAGGTGCGAGTATATGCCGAAGATCCATGCCACGACTTTAGACCATCGGCAGGGCTATTAACCGAAGTGGAGTGGCCCAAGGGTGATGACTTACGCATCGATCATTGGATTGAATCAGGTATCACCGTTCCTGCGCTGTTTGATCCCATGCTGGCTAAGGTCATTGTTCATCAATCAAACCGAGAATCAGCTCTCAGCTCCCTTGAGCAATATCTTGCAGCAAGCAGTATCTATGGGATCGAAACTAACAGGGATTATGTGTTGCACATATTGTCTTCGCCGACCTGTCAGAGTGGCAATCTACAGACCGCCAGCCTCGGCCAATACCAGTCACCAGCGAAAGGGCTGGAAGTGTTACAGCCCGGCACCCAAACAACGATTCAAGACTACCCCGGTCGCCAAGGGTTATGGCATGTTGGAGTGCCACCTTCCGGCCCAATGGACTCACTCAGCCTGCGCCAGGCCAACTACCTGGTAGGCAACCCATTGGGCACACCGGCATTAGAAATCACGCTTAATGGCCCTACACTGCATTTTTACGAACCAACCGACATCGCATTAACTGGCACCACCATCGAAGCCAGCGCTGATGGCAAGCCGGTTCCAATGTATCAAACGGTGAGAATGTATGCTGGCCAACAGCTTAAACTAGGCAAGGTCACTGGCCACGGCGCGCGCAGCTACCTGGCTTTTACTGGTGGCCTGCTATGCCCTGGCTATCTTGGTTCATATTCGACATTTACCCTGGGCCAGTTTGGCGGTCATTGCGGTCGTGCGTTGCGCCCCGGTGACAGACTGAAGCTCGGTAGCGAGAGAAGCCTGCCCGTTCACGAAAAGCGCTTCTTGCCGCGTGAGCACCAGCCAGCATTTGATGACAACTGGGAAATACGTGTCATCTACGGCCCTCATGGCGCGCCAGAGTTTTTTACTCATCAGGATATAGATACCTTTTTTAGCAGCACCTGGGAAGTACATTACAACTCCAGCCGCACCGGTGTGCGCCTGATTGGGCCAAAACCTGAATGGGCAAGGCAGGATGGCGGTGAAGCCGGGCTGCACCCGTCCAATATTCATGACAATGCCTATGCCTTCGGCACCGTCGATTTCACTGGTGACATGCCGGTTATTCTTGGCCCTGACGGGCCATCACTAGGCGGATTTGTCTGCCCTGTCACGGTCATAACTGCCGACTTATGGAAGCTTGGCCAACTTAAAGCAGGGGCAAAGATTCGCTTTGTGCCTGTCAGCTACCAACAAGCCCTCGACTTGGAAGCCAAACAACTCAAACACCTAGAGAATGGCGTTTGCCAACCACTATTCGCTAACCCAGTGACTAAGATAACGTCACCTGTTGTCTATCGCGGTCAACTAGACGGCGATGAGGTGTTATGCCGTCTTGCTGGGGATCACTTTCTTTTAGTCGAACTCGGCCCGCTAGAACTGGACATGCCGCGGCGCATCAAGGTTCATGCCTTAATGATGTGGCTTCAAGCGAATAAGAAAGACGGCATTCAAGAGCTGACGCCCGGCATACGCTCACTACAAATTCACTACGACAGTCAAAAAATCACCCTGCCCGATATCATTGCCTTACTCAAAAGAGGCTGTGAGCATGTTGAAAAATCTCCCGACCTATCGGTGCCTTCGCGCATCGTTCATTTGCCACTGAGCTGGGATGACGAAGCCTGCCACCAAGCGATTGAAAAATATATGCAATCGGTACGGCCCGATGCCCCGTGGTGCCCAAGCAACCTGGAGTTTATTCGCCGTATCAATGGGCTATCTACACTAGAAGATGTCAAATCCGTTGTATTTGACGCCTCATACCTGGTGATGGGGCTGGGTGATGTATATTTGGGGGCACCAGTCGCCACCCCACTCGACCCAAGGCACCGATTGGTGACAACAAAATACAATCCAGCGCGAACCTGGACAGCCGAGAACTCGGTAGGAATCGGTGGCGCCTACATGTGTGTTTATGGAATGGAAGGGCCTGGCGGCTATCAGTTTGTCGGCAGGACGCTGCAAATGTGGAATCGCTATCGCCAAACCGAAGAATTTACCTATCCTTGGTTATTGCGGTTTTTCGATCAAATCCGTTTCTATCCAGTCGATGCTGATGAACTCAAACGCATTCGCGCCGATTTTCCCTTGGGCAAATACCCGATCAAGATCGAGCATACCACCTTTCATCTTAGCGACTACCAAGGTTTTCTGGATGACAATGCCGACACGATCAATCAATTTCAGCAACAGCGCCAAGCGGCCTTTGCTGATGAATTGGCGCACTGGAAAGCAACAGGCCAGCTCACCTATCAAGCCAGCGAGCACTCATCAACAGCAACCGACCAACAGAGCATTCCTGATCACGTAGAAATCATTGGTTCTCCGGTTTCGGGCAGTGTTTGGCAGGTATTGGTTAAAGAAGGTGAGCAGGTTAGCGAGGGGCAAACCGTGATGATTCTCGAATCGATGAAAATGGAAATCGAGGTTATCGCGCATGCTGCAGGCACCATCAACAACATTTGCTTTCCAGCAGCCCATCCAGTTCAGGCCGGAGAGGCGCTGATTTGGCTATTAATAAACGATTAACGGAGACTATGGTGATACACGATTTATCCATCTCTATTCTCAATACCCGCTATCAGCAAGCCGAGTTAACGCCCGCTGAGCTTTTAAAAACCTTACGCCAGCAAATGATTGAACAGGCCGACTATCATGCCTGGATCACCATTTTAAGCGAGTCCGACCTCGACCAATATATCAATGGCCTGACAGACAAATCCCCTGCCACCCATCCACTATACGGTATTCCATTTGCTATCAAAGACAACATCGACCTGGCGGGAATGCCAACAACCGCAGCTTGTCCAGCCTATAGCTATACACCAGAAACAAGCGCTCCAGTGGTCCAACTCCTGATCGAGGCGGGCGCGATTCCAATGGGTAAGACCAACCTTGATCAGTTTGCGACCGGATTGGTTGGCACCCGCTCACCTTTTGGTGAAGGCATCAACACCTTTCAGCCAGACTACATTTCTGGCGGGAGCAGCGCAGGCTCAGCGATCGCCACAGCCTTAGGCCAAGTGAGCTTTGCCTTGGGAACCGATACCGCCGGATCAGGCCGCGTACCTGCGGTGTTTAACAACCTTATTGGCCACAAGCCAACCAAAGGGCTTCTCAGCACACGCGGTGTTGTGCCTGCCTGCCGGTCATTAGATTGTGTCAGCCTGTTCACGCTAAATGCTGAAGATGCGGCGAAGGTTTGGGATGTTGTCGCTATTTACGACGACCAAGATCCCTACGCCCGAAAAAATCGTCCACACAACCTATCGCGATATTTCGCCCCCGAGACCGATACTTTCACCTTTGGTATCCCAGAGCATCTTGCTGCAGAAAGTGACGAATCGGTGGGTAATCATCATGAAATAGAAACTCTGTTCTTTGACAGCATTAAGGCCCTCGAAGCCTTGGGTGGAACAGCTGTTCCACTGCCATTTGATGATTTTCTGGCGGCTGCTCGCTTGCTTTACGAAGGGCAGTGGGTCGCCGAGCGCTGGGTTGCCACCCAAGACGTAAAACCCGAAGACATGCTGCCGGTGATTGAACAAATCATCAAACCGGCAGACTCGCTGCTCGCCGCCGATCTTTTCAAAGCACAGTACAAGCTCCAGGCTCTGAAGAAGCGCTGCGATGCGCTGGTTGAACAGGTCGATTTCATCGTCGCCCCAACGACTCCCGCAATCTACACCCGCGAGCAAGTTGCCCATGACCCAATCGGCTTAAACGCTAAACTTGGCACCTATACCAACTTCATGAACCTGCTCGACTATGCAGCAACCGCCGTTCCCACTGGGATGACCCAAGTGGGTGTGCCCTGGGGTGTTACACTGTTTAGCACCCCCCATAGCGATATCCAATTGCTCTCATACGCCGCCCTGCTTCATCAACATTGCATGAAAACCCAGGGAGCCACCCCGCACAGCATTGTCAAGACAAAACACGCTATCCAGTTAACAAATAGCGGCATTGCTTGTCATGCAAAAACAATTGATGTCGTGGTATGTGGCGCACACTTGTCAGGTCAGCCCTTGAATTGGCAACTGACAGAGCGCGGCGCAACCCATATAGCATCTCCTCGCAGCGCCCCGTGCTATGAGCTTTACGCCCTTAGCGATGGTAAGCGCCCAGCGATGGTTCGAAACGAAGCGGCGAATTCGCCTATTGAGGTGGAAGTGTGGCGCATGCCATCGGAACATTTTGGTTCATTTGTCGCGGGGATCCCCGCTCCATTAGGTATAGGAAAAGTCGAGCTGGAAGACGGGCGCTGGTTAAGTGGCTTTATTTGCGAAAATGGAGGGATAAAAGATGCCAAAAACATCAGCCACTATGGCGGTTGGCGTGCTTGGTTAGCGAAAAAGGATTAAATGCACCACTTGTAACCGTTCCGCACCAACAAAAGGCCAGCACTGCACCATAAAAGACTGGCCAAATCTGTTGTTTGAGCACACCCTTCTATTATTTAACGGTTTCCCCTCCCTTGGCACGCTTGCTGCAGCGCGAAAGCTATCGCACTGCGCAGGAGTACCACGATGTATTTGTATCCCGTCATTCGCACTATCAAGGCCTATGGGTATGGTTCAACCATGCGCGCCTTTAGTATCTTGTATTTGCTAGCCTTACTCATCGCAGTGATCTATCAAAATCAGCCAGCGCTGGTCATTATCGCCCTTTCTGGACTGTACATGGTTTACGCGACAACCCAGCTTATCCAGCGCGATGCTGCCGGTTTGCAGAAAATGTTGCTGAAAAACGTGAATCATGACCAGGAAAATCTGGACAAGCTGATTCAAGGCCCATTGTCACTTGCCTCCACAACGCTACTCGATATTCATCGTGAAAATGGCCGTCAGATTGAATCAACATCCCATGCCATCGCTGAAATATCCTATTCATCTCACGAGCTTTCCTCATCCAGTGAACAGTTGGCCACTAACACCATGCAACAATCAGAGGCCACCCAATCTATTGCTGCAGCGGTCACAGAAATTAGCCATAGCCTGGAAGAAATGAACCAGCAAATAGAAGAAACCGGCAACTTGGTACTCGATAGCAAACAACTTAGCGAACAAGGCACCGAAGCGATGTGTATGGCGCGTCAGTCGATCGAAGAAGTCGCCACCTTTTCGACAAAGACTTCCAGCCAGATAGATGCATTGGGCGAGGTTACTCAACAAGTCAGTACCAGCTCTGCTCAAATTCGAGCCATGGCTGAACAAACCAATCTCCTAGCCCTGAATGCTGCGATTGAAGCTGCGCGCGCTGGTGAGTATGGGCGTGGATTTTCGGTGGTAGCCGAAGAAGTTCGCGCACTCGCCACAAGAAGTCACGAAGCCGCCAAACAAATAGAGCTCGATATCGATGCCGTTAAACAGCAAATGGAAAATCTGCAATCGGCAATGAAGCAGGTCGTTTCCAGCATTGACAAGACCGTTGACCAGACCGTTAACACCGAGGGAGTGCTCACCAAGATCAACGAAGGTAACCAGCGTGTCACCGAGCTAACCCAATCACTGATGATATCCTCACAGCAACAAGGACTTGCGGCCAACGAGATATCGGAAAATATCGAGGGCCTGGCGGTTGTTGCCAATGAAAACAGCCGCATGGCCCATCAATCGGCCGCTATCGCCAAACACCTGTACGATATCACCCAACCGATGGAGGCTTAATATGTTTACTTTACTATTCCCCACCTCCATCGGACTGATGCTAATGGGAGCCATTTCGATGATTTGGCTGAAGCTGCGTGATGTAAAACAAGCGCAAAAACGTCAGCAACAAGGTATTTTACGCTTAGAAAAAATGCGCCTGCTGATATCTCGTATTCAAAAACACCGCGGCCTAAGTACTGGATATTTAAACGGCGATAAAAACAGCCTGCCCGACATTAAACAACTGCAATACAGTATCGCTGGCGACATTATCAGCATCAAAAAATTGGATATTGGGCTGAATCAAGACGAGCGCTGGCCCAATGTTTTGTCACACTGGAAAAGGCTATCAGAAAAATTCAATCACCGCGAAGTCGACAATAATTTCAATCAGCACACTCAACTGATCCGCAGCCTACTTTATCTCATTGAAGATATTGCCGACGGCCATCAACTACTAAAACTAAAGCACCCACATATTCAAAGCAGCCGTGTACTATGGAAAGAGTTACTGATCGCCATTGAATGCATTGGCCAAGCCCGCGCTATCGGCACCGGCGTCGCTGCAGCCGGTGAATGCGACAGCATTGCCCGCATTCGCTTGAACTATTTAAAACAACGCATCGCGGAAACCAGCACCAAAGTTTGGCAAGGCCTCCCTGCCGCTAAAGGTGACGAAGAACAGCTAAACCAGCTCATCAAAGAAATCGAACTAAAACTACTCACAGGAAAACCCAGTATTACAGCCAGTGAATACTTCAAACGCTGCTCACAAATGATCGACGCGCTTTATGATTATTTTGATAAGTATATGGAGGAATTGAAGGAGGTGGCGAGTTAGCCACCTCATCCAAATGGTCTATACAGTATCTTTTTTAACCATGTTAAATTAGACATACTGCAACGCAATATCCCTA
>DFOV01000011.1 GCA_002376965.1 Gammaproteobacteria bacterium UBA3532 | reverse complement strand
TTTGGTTTTGACTCAGATGCTCCTGAAGCACCAAGGGCTGAACGGATGTGGGTGGAAATTACCGATTTACATGAAAACGACTTTTCAGGACTGCTACGTAACGATCCGGGCCACATTCATGATCTGGCGTTCGGAGAGCCGCTCGCTTTTCAGGCATGCCATATCATTGCGACCGATATTAACGACCCAATTCCATCTATAGCGAATAAATACGCCAAGCGCTGCTTTGTCACCAATAATATTCTCTATGATGATGAGTCTGTCGGTTATCTATACCGAGAAGAACCTGAGTATGAAGATGATAGCGGCTGGCGGCTTTCCACAGGGATGGAAACAGACGAATACATGGAGGATCCTGATAACATATCCTATGTATCCCTGGGTGCAGTACTTCAGGTAAACGACGCCATTCTGGGCCTTCTGGACAATCCACCAGGAGCGGCATTTATCCAAGATGACAACGGGGAATTTATTGTCTCGGATTAACGATATTACGGAAGTGAGCGCATATGCTTAAACAGAATTCCTTCTTGTGAATAAAGCAGCATTGAAACCCCTGCACCCCGGTGATAACAATCAGGCTGACTGGTTAGCTGCCATAACAAGCTATCAGCAATCAGCGCCTGCGCCCAAGGCATCTCGCATTGCGCCAGATCGACTTTGAGCATTCCTGATGTCCACAACGCAATATGCTCCGGTGCGATTTTCACCACAACGTTCATATTCCAGTCTGAAGGCCCAGGCAGACCAGGCCCATTGTCGTGGTACTGGATGTGATATTCGGTATCAATGATAGGAGAGAAAGCATTAACATACTGCCGGAGAAAGGCCACCTTTTCCGAGTGGTCGGCAAAGGAATGACTGTATGTATTGGTCGAGCGGTCCCTTTCGTCGTCAATCAATAACAACAAGACCACACAGAGAGTTAGAAACATGGCACATGCCATGAGGATCACGATAGATACCCAGCGCACCGTTCGCTTCACTAACGCCCCCCTATTAGTCCAGCTATTGCGCCACCGCTTTCATTTTTCCCTGTTGAGTTGATTTCTCAGATTTGTTCGGAAAGAGCCATTTGGCAACAACATACAGCAAACCAACCACCTGCACTGTATTGGTGGCAAGCAAAGTCATCATCACTTCGTTATCAATCTCAATAAGGGAATGATAGGTCGAGGGCTGTCCTGACTGAGGCGTTTCGATCTGCACTGCGCTCAATACGAGTAGCAAAAAGGTGGTAAAAACGAATAAGAAAACAAAACCAAGAATCCACCACGAATAATGGCGACGGTGCGGACCTAATAGTGCCAGATCATCATTTTCGATTTCTAATTTTCGAATGCGCTGTTTGGCAAGATTGAGCGCATGGCTATGAGCTTCGAGCAGTTTATGCTCTTGATGCTTGGCGCTTTCGGAGCTTTCAAACAGCTCTTCTTCAGCCGATGTATCCTCTAGATCGGGTAGCACAAGGCTATCCAGACTATCAAGTGAAACTTTGGCGGTCATGCTGCTGTGGAAGTCGCCAGCTCGACGAAATGATTTTGGATCAGGTGGTTGCTGATCTGACCTTTGGGCACAACCTTATAAACCTGATCCCAGGGAGTGTTTGGCAAGTGAGTAAGGTTGGATAATTGCGGGCCAGTTAGACCACCATATTTTTGCCAGATCTTTTGTACCAGAAGCCTGGTATCTTGGTCGTCGTCAGCAATCATCGGGGGATAGAGCCGAAAACTGAGGTCCTGCTCGTTAACCTCAACGTCTGTAGCGTAATCAACTATAGGATCACGCCCACAATTTTTGAACTCGTCATACAACGTAGGGATCACCGGCCCATACTTCCAAGCCTCAATAACATCATCAATCAAAGGAGACTCATTGATAGCAAGATGCCAGCCATGGGTAATGTAAACCAGCTTTTGCAATTTAAGCTGATCGACGGTTCCGCCATGCTCTTTGGCGGTATCAATGATCAAATTGGCGATCGCTTTTGCGCTGTATGTCATTCTGCCTACCTAAAAAACTCACGCCTACTGTTGGCTACTTTCCATAGCATTCCTGATTTTGCACAGGGGGTCAAGACTGCGCGCAAGATTATGAATCACGACTGCCGATTATTCCCCAACTACTTTAACATAATCCAAACTACTTCAATGCCTGCCGAATACGAACAAGCCGGGCAGCCATATCCGGATGGGTCTGAAAAACATCGCTCCAGCCGCTGCTGCCATGTTCTTCCAGCGCAATTCTAAAAAACTCATCCGCCCCATCTAGCGTCTCAAAACTACGCTTTATAATAGCGACCGCTGTTTCGTCGGCCTGATACTCCATATCGCGATTAAACTTCAGAGCAAGCATTGTGCCTGAAGGCGATATCAGTGAATTAGCCATACCGTTGTCGCCCAGGATCACCGCCATGACCAGCTGAATCAACACGCCACGGCTAAGCGCCTGAATAGGATGGCGATGTTTGACATGGGCGATCTCATGCGCAATTACCATCGCCAATCCGGTATCACTTTGCACTTGAGATAGCAGGCCTTGGGTAACGAAAATATGCCCGCCCAAGGTAGCAAAGGCATTGGGGATTTCACTATCCATGTGATGAATATGCAAAGTCATGTCAGTTTCCAGTTCTGACTGCTTCTCTACCAGCTTAAACACCCGAAGCAACCGTTCAAACTCTTGCTGATATGGCTCATCTACGGCGGGTTGTTGCCAGCTTTCAAGAACTTGGTGCTCCCATGAAAAAGGCACCAGCGGAGAAAGGTATGTCGCTAATAAACTGATGCTTAAAACCAGTAACCCAACAATGCAGCCAACCCCCACTAAAAGCACCAAGAAGTCTTTTAAGGGATGGCTGGTTGATATATTGATATCTTCCGGAAGCTGTGGATTTTCGCTGGGATAGTTGCTCATTCAGGAATAACGGGAATCAGCGCGGTGCCATAGGCCAACACTTCTATCGAGCCGAGGCCTTGACCGGCCTGACCTGAAATTTGGCTGGTTTCAAACTTAAGATTAATAACCGCTTCAGCACCAAGATTTTTTGCTTCGTTTTGCATGCGCAAAATAGCTTCGCGTCGCCCACGGTCAAGTAGTGATTCATAGGATGTCATGCGCCCTCCGACCAAACTGCGCAGACCGGCAACCACCACCTTGAAATAGTCAACAGAAACGACCACATTACCACAAACCATCGTCGATTGATGCTGGCACAAATGCGGCGGAGGGAAGCGCTCGTTAAGCACCACAATTTTACGAAAGGCCCGTTCGCGCATACGAATGGTTTTATAGTGCCGAGCTTCGGCTCGTCGGCCGAACACATAGCCTAAAAATAACAGCGTAATAAATACGCCCAACTGAAACAGCACATCCATTATTAGTCCTCAATGACGACCGCAGTGCCATAGGCCAATATCTCCGAAGCACCAGCGGCAATAGCCGAGGTAGAGAAGCGTACGTTAATAACGGCATTGGCTCCAAGCGCTGCTGCCTGCTGAGACATACGCGAAATGGCTTCTTCCCGAGACTCTTGCAGCAATTCGGTATAGCTGCTGAGCTCACCGCCAAAGATATTCTTGAATCCCGCCATTATATCTTTACCAGCATGCTTAGCCCGGACAGTACTCCCTTGCACCAGCCCTAGATGCTGAACGATTTTTTTATTGGGTATGATTTCGATATTGCTAATTAGCATGACATGGTCCTTGACGAAAAAATCGAATATACCAGCGATAAACAGCTAAAACAAAGCACTATCAACCTGGGGTAACGCGCCAATAGCTGGCTTGGCAAAATAGTAGCCTTGCATCAACTCAACCCCATGCTCACACAAACAGCGATAATCCTCTTCTGTTTCTATACCTTCAGCAATTATCTCTATACCCAAGCTTCGCGCCGTCACCAATGTTCCAGCCAATATCGACTGCTTCACTCGATCAGTGGCTATTCCTTGTATCAGCTTCATATCAAGCTTGAGCAGACTCGGTTGAAACTCGGCCAGCAAATTTAGCCCTGCATAGCCTTCACCAAAATCGTCGATAGCGGTTTTAAAGCCTTTTCCATGGTAAGTTTCAAAAATAGACTTTAACAAATCATAGTTTTCAACTTCCTCATGCTCTGTCACTTCAAAGATAATGTTCTCATGAGGAAAGCCAAATTTCTTCGCTGCTGCCAAGGTCCGGCGCAAGCAGGTTTCTGGCTCATAAATCGCATTGGGCAAAAAGTTAATATTCACTCGTGCCGAACTATCCAGTTTTGCCATTGTTTCGATGGCCGTTACCCGGCACAACTGATCGAAGCGATATTTATTCTCCTCGCTAACCTGACCGAGTATCGAATAGGCGGATTCGCCATTCATTCCTCTAACGAGCGCTTCATAGGAATAAATCTCTTGTGTTACGACATCAACAATTGGCTGAAAAGCCATTTGAATACCAAACTCCAACTCTCCATTACATTCACAGCTATTGCATCCCATCGAACTTTCCTCAAATATTTGGGGGGTTATCCTATCAGTATAGCCAGATATTCTTGGCTTGACCGAGTCGCTTGGTTATAGTGGTGGCTCGTCCGCCAGCTAGCGAAAACATGTTACAAAGACTGTCATTCCTTTTTGCCCTGATTCTGTTCGCTGTACCCCTGTGCCATGCACAAACAGCGACTATCGCCGTTGCCTCGAACTTCAAACCTGCGATGGAACAGCTGGCCCAGGCATTTTCAGAAAGCCATGACCATGAATTACGACGAGTTTATGGCTCATCAGGAAAGCTGTTGGCCCAAATACGTCACGGTGCACCGTTTGATGCTTTTTTGTCGGCTGATACAGCCAAACCTCAGCACCTTATCGACCTTGAGCTTGGGATTAAGTCGTCGTCCTATATCTATGCCATCGGCCAACTGGCACTCTGGTCACCGAGCGCCAAGACGCCCCTCAGCGCATCCATACTCAAACAGCCAGATATCACCTTAGCTATCGCCAATCCCAAATTAGCCCCCTATGGCGTGGCAGCGACTGAACTATTGGCAACATTACAATTAACCAATGCCTCGAATATTCGGCTGATACAAGGCGAAAATATTAACCAGACTTTTCAGTTTGTCGCCACAGGCAACGCCGACGTGGGCCTTGTTGCATACTCCCAACTGACACATCACTCTCAAAATATTGCCAATGCCTGGCATATTCCACCATCAAGCCACGCCCCTATTGAACAGCAAGCCATATTATTACGCTCTGGCCAATCAAACTCAGCGGCATCAGACTTTCTCGCTTACCTTGCATCAACAGAAGCCAAAGCGATTATCCGCCGGTCGGGCTATCGAGTAGTAGATTGATGCTAACGGCACAAGATATCCAAGCGATCATCCTGACCCTAAAGCTTGCCACCGTGGTGACGCTGGTGCTATTGCTTATCGGAACTCCTCTGGCATGGTGGCTGGCACGAACGCGGTCACGTATTAAGAGCGTAATCAGCGCTATGGTCGCATTGCCACTGGTGTTGCCCCCCACCGTTATTGGCTTCTATCTGCTAATTTGGCTTGGGCCACAGGGTTGGATTGGCCAGCTAACCCAATCGGTGGGATTGGGCACCCTTCCCTTCACCTTCAGCGGTTTGGTGATCGCCTCCGTGTGTTATTCGCTGCCCTTTGTGGTGCAGCCGATTCAAAACAGCATCGAAGCAATGGGTGAACGCCCCCTGGAAGTAGCGGCAACGCTGCGCGCCAGTCCACTGGACTGTTTTTTTAGTGTGGTAGTGCCGATGGCAAAACCTGGGTTTATTACTGCCGCCATTCTAGGCTTTGCTCACACGGTTGGCGAGTTTGGGGTTGTGCTGATGATTGGCGGCAACATTCCTGGCGTGACGCAGGTCATATCAGTGCAAATTTTCGAGCAGGTAGAAATGATGGACTATGGCCGCGCCCACACCTTATCGGCGGTGATGATGGGCTTTTCATTTGTCACCTTATTGTGCCTTTACAGTCTTAATCCACATGCCCGCATGCGCTATGCGCGCTGATCAACAGACATTATGCTCACCAACCATGAAGCCTGACTCGATACATCTCAACATCCAGCACGAATACAGCCAGTTTCATCTCGCTGTCGATATCGATTTGCCAAGCCAGGGGGTCAGCGCAATCTATGGGCCATCCGGCTCAGGTAAAACCACACTGCTGCGCTGCATTGCAGGGTTAACTCAAGCCAAACATGGCCAGATATATTTTCAAGGGCAATGCTGGCAAAGCGATAACCAGTTTATACCTGCCTATAAACGCCCTATTGGCTACGTGTTTCAGGAAGCCAGTTTGTTTCCTCATTTAAGCGCCCAAGCCAATCTGAATTACGCCATCAAGCGAGCAGGCCAGCCCCAGGCTTCTAAGCAGGTTGAGCATGCCAAGCAGTTAAATCATATTATCGACTTGCTAGGTATCGGCAACTGTCTGGAGCGCAATCCCGCTCAGCTATCAGGTGGCGAGCGCCAGCGGGTGGCCATTGCCCGCGCCTTGCTCATACAGCCTCAGTTGTTGTTAATGGATGAGCCACTGTCGTCCCTCGATAGGCAACGAAAAAAAGACATTCTACCCTATTTGCAACAGCTAAAAACCGAGCTGGATATTCCCATTATTTATGTCAGCCACTCCGCCGATGAAATCGCTCGGCTAGCCGACTATCTGGTGGTAATGTCACAGGGCAAGATCACTAGTCATGGCCCGCTGCAGCAGGTATTAACGCAATTATCTCCCCCGGTGAATTTAGGTGATGACACCGGTGTCGTTCTTGATGCAGAAATATGCGAGATTGATGCTAAATGGCACTTGGCTAAGGCACAGTTTGAAGGTGGATTATTCTGGTTACGCGACCACGGACACTCGGTCGGAGAAAAAGTCAGGCTGCGCATTTTAGCTCGTGATGTCAGTATCGCGCTGGAAGAAAACCACCAAAGTAGTATTCTGAATATATTGCCAGGCACCATTGTTCAAATAGCCAATGATCAATCTCCAGCCTCCTCGCTAATTAAAATTGCTGTTGGCCAACAGTCGCTGATTGCCAAGCTAACCCAACGCTCCGTTGCGCAACTAGGACTAGAAGAAGGAAAAAAAGTGTGGGCGCAGATAAAGTCTGTCGCACTAATAGAATAAGAATGGCGAAAAAAGCCAGCCCCGAAGGGCTGGTAACTGCTGCTAGTTAGCTAAAAGTTTAGCTAGAGAAAAACGTTTGAACTGCCTGTCGTTCTTAAGTATCTGGCGTTCTCAAAACAGGCTTATTATGCCGAATACTTAAAAGCTACCCGTCGTTGAAGCACCACCGCTTCCAGTATTGACTTTATTATTTGCGCCAGGTTCCCATTTAGTAACATCATTGCCATTTTGTTCATCGCGAATAATACATTTCCACTCAACATTGGCATTTGCAGGTAAAGATAGCGTCTTTTTCCAGGTTGGGTAGTTGGTTGGATCAAGTTTTGTAGCATTACTGGTATTCCAATTGCCTAGTTCACCAATATTTCCAACAACATAAACACTATCGCCCCAGTTGGTATAGCCATTATTACAAGTGAAATTCACATTCACATTATCGTTGTTGCCAACAGAGCCACCTTCTGGCAACCACATACGGGCCGTGCGACCCGGGATGCTAATCCAGTGCGTGCTTTCATCGATGTTAAAACGCGCGCCAGTGAAAACATCAACATAGTCTTTAGACCAGTAGAATTTCGAGCTGGTAGGAATACCAATCCACTTCTCACTATTACATTTATTGATTCCGACCAGACCCTCTTTGCCGCGGCGATATACAATGGTGCAGTTGTCTGAGTGCAAGATCTCTTCACCTTCGCCTTTCACTGCATTGTGGAATTTAACCATGCTTTTAAGGTTGCTTTGCTTGTAATCGTCATACCAACGACCATTATCAGTGCCGGTTTTATCACTGAAGACCATTGGCACACCATCTTGACGTCCCATGATGTATGCATAGGCAAGATGCTCGTTAGTCTCGCTCATAATTTGATAGCGGAAACCACCATTTAACGGAATATCATGAGTTACTGTCACAGTAACAGCTCGTGGACCATCGATCGCACCACCCCATGATTTTGGATTGGCCAGCGCATTCAAACTACCAGAAGAAGAGAAGGCATCGCGCATAGTTTTCAACAACGGAAAGTCATACGCACTATGTGCAGTGTTCCGCAAGTATGGCTCAAGGAAAGTGTCATAGTCAGCATTGCCGCTACCGCCCCCAGTAATGATTTCACCAAAAACATGCATACCACTGATAATATCTGAGGTGAAAACGGCATTGATATGGTCATAAGTCATATGCTTGGCCGCATCAACACGGAAGCCTTTTACACCCATATTTTTTAACGCTTGTAGATATGCCCTTTGACTGCCTTTTACATGATCATTAGGTTTCAAATCAGGCATACCCGGATCGGGTGCCTCACCACAAATTCGTCCGGTCATTGACTGCCCCCAATTGGTCCAGTCACTAATACAAAATCCATCATGAAAATCACCAGGACCAAACAACCCATAATCTAGATTGCCGAATAGTTTTTGGCGCTCCCAATAATCACGATAGTTGGCGTAGTCACCAACAGCATAATCGCCAGGGAAATAGGTAGAGTTGCCGCGCTCGTTGGCCATTTGGTTGATAACGACATCGGCATAAGTCGCCACGCCAACCGCATTTAGCGCATTGATCATGTTTTGAAAGGATTCTTTATTACCTAAGTTGTGCTCAATCACGCGAAAGTCTTGAGGCTGATAGCGGCCCCACCAGGCTGTATTATGTTTATTCGACTTCACAGCCGGAGCGACCAGCACTTTTTTATAGCCGATATCCGCGATTTCCTGAGCCTTACTAGCGACTTCGTCGTAGCTCCAGTTAAATGCATGTAAAATGACATCAGCTTGAGCAAATTGCGCAGCCAAAGCCAGAGACGTACCGAAAAGCGTTGTTTTAAAAATCTTATTATTTATTGTTTTCATAGCCAGCGTACCTTGGGTTATTCGGTGTTTTTTATTTGCTTTTTACCCGAACTACCTTGTAAGCAAATACTTACAAGGTAGTAAGCATTTCTCCATCGCCGCGTGAGCTTGAATACTAATTTAGTACGACTGTTGTCCTACATCAAATAAAAATCGGTATTTGACAAAATTTAACAGGGGGATTTTGAGGGGTAGAAAAGGTGCTTTTGGGGTGATTATTCAATGACTCTATGTCCGCTTTTTTTACGGCTCTATACCCTTCTGTTTCTAATCAGCTTTTCGCGTTCATCAGGAAAAATTATGGGGTATATCAGTTATTGATAATATTGATATGGAATGACAGCGATCCATCCAAATGGGTGAGTTTGTGATGCACAGCACAATAGCGACAGGTTTGTTTTTTAGGAAGTTGCTTCCGCCCTCCCTTAAAAATGGTAGGTTACGCTATCGC
>DFOV01000050.1 GCA_002376965.1 Gammaproteobacteria bacterium UBA3532 | reverse complement strand
CATTGCAGCCAAAACATCCGCTCCGGAACCTGCACCCATCATTGAACCCGAGCCAGTAGAGGCTAATCCCGATCCAGCTCCGCAACCGCTCAAACACATCGCTACACCACAACCAAAACATCAACCACAGCCTGAGACAACAACCGCTCAAGAACCAACCCTGCTAGAGCAAGGCATTCAGAAACTGCTGACCTTTTGCACCACAGGCAATGTGATCGCCAAAGCAGGCGTATTGTTACTCTTCATCGGTGTATCCTTCTTAATAAAACTTGCCGCTGCACATGACTTATTCCCTATGGAATACCGCTTTATTTCTGTCGCCGTCGGCGCAATAGGATTATTGGTATTAGGATACAGACTGCGTCACCGCCAAGCGGCATTTGGATTGACCATTCAAGGCGGTGCCATTGGTATTTTGTATTTAACCGTTTTTGGTGCTTTTCGCATTTATCCCATGTTAAGCCCCGTTATGGCGCTTGGCTTTTTAGTGTTGCTAGCCATCCTAAGCACAGCATTAGCCATTCTCCAGCAGGCCCGAGTGCTGGCCTTTCTTGGCTGCTTGGGCGGCTTTGTTGCCCCGATTCTGGCTTCAACTGGGCAGGGAAGCCACGTTGGTTTGTTTAGCTTTTATCTGCTGTTGAATCTAGGTATTTTTGCCATCGCTTGGTTTTATCGCTGGCGTGAGCTCACCTTGCTTGGTTTCACTTTCACCTGGGGTATCGGGTTACTATGGGGATCAAAATATTATGCCGCTCATCACTTTGCCAGCGTTGAACCCTTTTTGATCTTGAATACCCTGTGCTACTCGCTGATCCCCGTACTGCAAGCCTTTCGTCAACCCGTTCGCCTTAAAAACTACATTGATGGCACCTTGGTATTTGGTACACCACTCGTCGGCTTTGGCCTGCAAGCCGCTCTGGTTAAAGATATCCCCTGGGGATTAGCATTCAGTGCACTTGGGTTTGCCATGTACTATATAGGCTTAGCCTATTTGCTTTATCGCAAACTGGGCCGTGGCATGATCGACTTAATCGAATCTTTTATGGCAATGGCCACCATTTTTGCCACCGTAGCCATTCCGCTAGCCCTCGATGGCCAATGGAGTGCGGGGGCCTGGGCCTTAGAAGGCGCGGCATTAATCTGGCTGGGCGTGCGCCAGAATCGCCGACTGGCCCGCGCAACAGGTAGCCTGCTGCTGCTCGGCGCTGGTGCTCTATTGTTCGAAGATTTCGACGGTTCATCCCCTGGACTATTTTTACTTAATGGCCAGTTTTTCACCCTTGTCATCATGGCCCTGGCCAGCTTCTATAGCACCTGGTTGCTGGTTAAAAAAAGCTATCGTCCTTACCCATTTGAACCCGTTTCTGGCTGGCTGATTTTTATCGCAGGTATAGTCTTTTGGTTTAGCGCCGGGTTTAGTGAAATTGAGAGTCATTTTGGCAGCCTTGGAGAAATGCATGCCAGTCAACTATTCATCGTGTTCAGTGCTCTTGCTGCTGCCTATTGCCAAAGGTGCTGGCAGATAGACCGTACCGCTATCATCTCCCTTGCATTATTGCCTGTGATGCTATTATTTGTGGCTATTTGGTTTTTATCCGAAGGCCATTTATTGACCCGCGGTGGCCAATTAACTTGGCCTGTCACCCTGGCCAGCCTCTATGGCGTGTTATGGTTACTGAATTTAAGCAAGCCCATGCTGATTAACATCTGGCATGGCCTGTCATACCTTTTCATTGCGTTCGCTGTCACCTTAGAGCTGCTTTACGGCGTTGATCAACTGTCGGTACTGGGTCATGACTGGTCGTATGCCATTGTAGGCCTGTGCTTAGCATCCTTTGCCACTATTTGTTCCTGGGGCGATCGCAAGCTGCCCTGGCCATTTGCTCACCACGCCGTCGCATACCAGGTCTGGACCATGCTATTCCTGTTGGCAAGCATGGGCTTGTGGTTACTCCTCGGCATGCAGATGGCCGGAAAAACCGCACCGCTGCCCTACATTCCATTCCTCAATCCAACAGAGTTGATCCAAATTTTGATGGTGGCCACGATCGGGCTAATCTATCAACATTGTCGCCATATCAATGGCCATCCGTTGCAATTAGAACCAATACTCGCCATCGGCACATTAGCCACCATGCTGGTGTGGATCGCCCACGGAACGCTATTTCGAACCCTTAGCCATAGCCTGGACATCTACTATAGCAGTCATCAGTTGTGGCAAAGCGCCGCAATCCAAACCTCGTTGGCCATATTCTGGAGCCTCATGGGATGGGCGACGATGTATTTCGGGGCGAAACAGGCCTCACGTACCCTATGGTTTATTGGTAGCGGCTGTCTAGGACTGACGGTTCTAAAACTTTTTGCCGTAGATTTAGAAAGTAGTGGTACATTATTGCGCGTAATCTCGTTTATGGGAGTGGGGAGTCTAATGTTGGCAATCGGCTACTTCAGCCCGCTGCCACCCAAGCAAGTTCGGAGTGACGTATGACAACGCTAATCAAATTTCTCATCACCAGCACGTTGCTAAGCTGGAGTGTCGTTGCTGGCGCGACACCAATTGATCTAGGCCAATTTAACCATCAGCTGGAACTCAAAGTGGATAAGCCAGGACAGCTCCACTGGATTGCACTGCCAACATCCGTTTATCAAGGTTCGCAAAGACCAAGGCAGGCTGATATCGCGATATTCGATCCTAATGGCCTCACATTGCCATCGATGTTGGGGGATTCGCCGCATAAGACAGAAACTCAATCATCTACCATTACTGCTGTGCCAGTTTATGAGGAAACGCTGAATCAACTGCGACAGGCAGTGGCCCTGACCAACGAACAGCAACAGTTTTCTCTAGCCGTAAGCCTGGATAACTTCCCCAACGATGATTCCTCAAAAATTCAGGGCTATCTGTTTGATCTGGAAAAAATCAAACACGCCAAAGATAGCCTGCGCATACGCTGGCACGGCCAAGACAAACAAACCATCTATCAGCTGCGTGTCCAAACCAGTCACGACCTGACATCATGGCTCGACGTCCGCGCCCAATGGGGACTGACAGCCCTCAACCAATCTACCGAGCAGCGCAGCGAACTCTCGCTGGAGCGCATCGAGCGCTATCTCAAAATCAGCTGGGTCAGCAGTAAACACCAAATAACCATCGACAGCGCCGAAATTGTCAGCCAACCTAAGCCACTCATCATCAAAGAGGAATACCGCGCCAAACCCATCGAAAAACTCAGTGACAGGCACTGGCTTTACCATGTCGATCCACTGATACCAGCGACAGAAGTAGAAATAGCCTTACCTTTACCACAATATCAGACCACCAGCCTGATATATAGCCGCAAAGACACGGTCAGTCAGTGGAACTACTTAGCCAAATTTGACACCTACCGCTTCGTTCTCGACGAAAAGCAGCAGATCAGTAAACCATGGCGCGGCTTTGTGCCCGATCATCAATACTTCCGCCTCGAACTCAGCCACGACTATTTTGAAGGCCCAGAACTGGTATTGCGCTGGCCACGCCAATACATTTATTTCGTTGCCACCATACCAGGCACCTACCACATCGCTTTTGGCCATGAAAGCTACCAACGCCAAACCTCCGACGCCATCCGCAACATGCTCGAAGCCGAGCAATATGGCACCGAAGCCACCTGGCTGCCGAATCAAGACATGCAACTAGCCCGCCCGATTCCCACGCAAGCACATAAGGATGTCGACCAATTGCTGTGGGTTATCCTGATAGCGGCGTTGGTTATTAT
>DFOV01000258.1 GCA_002376965.1 Gammaproteobacteria bacterium UBA3532 | reverse complement strand
GCCATGCGCCGAGAAGCCATGAAGCGGGCGCGCGATACCGGCGAACCTGCAACCTCAGGTATCATTACTCTGGTTCAGGAAACATCAAAAAACGTCCAACGTGGATTTTTGACCTACCTTCCTGTGTATAGTACCAAACACATCCCCGAGACTCTCGACGAGCGCCAGGCGCAGTTTCAAGGCTGGGTCTATGCTGCATTTCGTGCCGGTGACTTAATGATGGGAATTTTAGGGAGTAATGATCCCCACCTGTTTTTTAGCATTTATGATGGTGAAAGCATCAACGACGAGGCGCTGTTGTATTCGTCTCATCCAGAGTCGTATGCTAACCAAGTTGATCTGACGGTAACAAAGGGCATCGAGCTGCAGGGAAGGCCATGGACGATCAGGTTTTCAGCCCTGAATAGTGGTTTAGTCAATAGTAGCGAGCTGAACCAGCCAACCTATATTCTGGTTGCAGGGATTATCATCGATTTCCTGTTGTTTTATGTGATTGTGTCGTTGCACCTTATCAATCGGCATGCTGAGAAAACTGCTCGTGAGATGGAAGCTGATTTTCAACAAAGTCAACAAAGCCTAGCCTTACAAGCACACATGGTAGAGGCGGCGGAAAAAGAGGCAGAAACCTTTTTTGAATTGGCTCCCGATGCATTTTTAGTGGTGGATGCGGAAGGAAAGGTTGTTCGCGCTAATCAACAGGCTCACAATTTATTCAACTTTCAGCGTGGTGAGCTCTATGGAGTTTTCATTGAACAATTGATTCCGCCTGAATACCGCGACAACCATGTCAAGTTACGTAGTGAATACCAGCAGACGCCCTATTCGCGCCAGATGGGAGAAAGAAGTTTCGAAGGCTTACGCAGTGATGGCAGCACGTTTCCTGTGACGGTCAATTTGGTTGCTATGGAGTATCGCGGTAAGCAACACACCGTGGCAGCCGTTCATGATGTTTCTGTTCAAAAGGAGATTGAGCAGACACTGGCTCATGCCAAAGAAAAAGCAGAGGAAGCCAGTCGTTCAAAAAGTGAGTTTGTGGCGAACATGAGCCATGAAATCCGAACACCACTCAATGCCGTGCTCGGATCAGCACAGCTTTTAGAAACCACCTCTCCCAATGCTTCGCAGCAAAAATATATCACTATGATCCGTGGTGCAGGTGAAGCATTGCTGGGAATAATTAATGATATATTGGATTTCTCTAAGGTCGAAGCCGGAAAAATGGAGCTTAGCGCCGCACCTTTTCAATTAGATGAGGTGATGGCGCGCTTGGGCATGATGATGTCCGTGAGTGTTGGTGAAAAGCCCGTCGAGCTGGTGATCGATGTTGAATCAGATGTACCTCGTCAGCTCAATGGCGATGCATTGCGGCTGCAACAGGTGTTGATGAATCTGACATCCAATGCCATAAAATTCACCGAAAAAGGTATGGTTAAAGTGGTCGTCAGCTTGGCTGGCCAGGAAGATGACCATCAAATATTGCGATTCAGCGTGACAGATACCGGTATCGGCATTAGCAAGAAGCAGCAGGAAAACCTGTTCCAAGCCTTTTCTCAAGCCGATACCACCATCACGCGGCGGTTTGGTGGTACTGGATTGGGCTTGGTTATTTCAAGTCGCATTGTGGAAATGATGAATGGAAAGCTGACTTTAATAGGAGAGCCTGGGGTTGGTTCGACTTTTTCTTTTGAAGCCAGGTTGCAAGCGTTGCCAGTAAATGAAGAGGTTGATGTTCAGCAAACTGCTCTTCTGGTATTAGAGCCGAACTTGGAGAGTCAGCAAAGTTTGTTGCATATAGCGCAGTCACAAGGCTGGTCTGTTGTGTGTTTGGCTTCGCTGGAGCAAGCGCGAACGCTGACACAAGAGCAGCGATCGCAGATTGGTAAGATAGTGGTGAGTATTGAGTTGTTACAAGTGCGGGGCGAACCCATTGAGCAACAGCTTGCGGTACTTGGCTTTAGCAGTTTGCCCGATGTTGTGGTGAGCTTCAGCAACAACCACCAAGTAGCCCAGGTCATGTCGGACAGTGAGTTGGTATTTGGCGCTGTGGTGGTGAAGCCATTAACATGCAATGCCATTGTCGCAGCATTTAAGGAAAGTGCGATGCGTGCTGGTAGTGGTGATGAACAAGCCAACTCCGATCAAATAGAGCATCCATTCAAACATCGACGTATTCTGTTGGTTGAAGACAACCGACTAAACCAGGTGATCGCGGAAGGTATTCTCGCTAGTAGTGGTGCGGAGCTGGTATTTGCCAACAATGGTGAAGAGGCATTAGCTATCTATGAGCAGCAACAAGGCTCACTGGATCTGATCTTGATGGATGTCCAAATGCCGGTTATGGACGGTGTTACCGCGACCAAAGCGTTGCGCCAGACTTATCAATGCACGTTGCCGATCATTGCCATGACTGCTGGAGTACTTCAGTCGGAGCAGCAGTTGTATCTGGACGCCGGAATGGATGCCTTTGTTGCCAAGCCCATCGATAGCGAGCATTTACACCGAACCATTGCCAAATTTCTCAACGATTCAAACCGGTAGTTCGGTGCGCATTACCGGTTGCTTAAGCACAAAGCTTGAGTGAACGCCGCTGACCCCTTCGATGCGCGTTAAGTAGCCGAGCAGGAAGCGCTGATAGTCGTCCATGTCTTTCACTACTACTTTTAATAAATAGTCCGCATCCTGGCCGGTGATCAGGTGGCATTCCAACACTTCGGAAAAGGTGGCGACGGTATTTTCAAAGCGCTCGAAACGCTCCGGCGTGTGGCGATCCATGCTGATTTGTACATAAACCATTAGATCCAGGCCGAGTTTTTTGCGGTCAAGCAGGGTGACGTGGCGCAGGATCAGACCGCTGTCTTCAAGTTGTTTGGTGCGGCGCAGGCAGGGAGATGGTGACAGGCCGACTTTTTCGGCCAGTTCGGCGTTGGTGATGCGGCCATTGCGTTGGATTTCGTTGAGGATGGCGCGGTCGTATTTGTCTATTTTCATTGTTTTATGTCCAGCATTTTCAAGATAGTTATCACCTTGGGTGGCTATTGGCTTGGTTTGTTGCTGTCGGGTAGGTCAGGCAGGCCCTTGCCAGCGCAAAATACGCGCTCCCTGCGCGGATTTTGCTTGAAAATCATCCTTGATTTTCTTGGCAATGTCCTGCCTGACCTACCCGACAGCAACAGACTCATCTAGCGACTCTTGTTGGGCAGTTCTACGAACTGGATTTATAGATAATAGCACTATAGTGCAGTCTTCTGTCATTAATGGGTAATATATTGCTAGAATATATTGCTATTTGAAATATTATGCTTATATTCTTCTGTTTTTAGCTTACTTCGCAATTTTCCACCTCTGTTTTCGACGTATTCTATGGTTATTCCATTTAATAAACCGAGACACAGTAGGTTTACCATGTTTAATCACAACAAATACCAAGCATTTCAGCCTATCAATAATCCTGATCGCCAGTGGCCAAACAAGGTCATCAGCCAAGCACCCGAGTGGTGTAGTGTTGACTTACGAGACGG
>DFOV01000320.1 GCA_002376965.1 Gammaproteobacteria bacterium UBA3532 | reverse complement strand
GTGCGCTCGCTCTAAACTCGAGACAGTAATGTGACACTGTCAAAGTAGTTAACTATCTACTTTGACAAAAATTGATCATTATCAATACAGGTGCTTCATTGTGGTGCGAATTACAAAGTGATACGCATTGAGAGGTCAATCGCTTTGATGTTTTTGGTTAACGCGCCAGAAGAAATATAATCAACACCAGTTTGGGCGATGGTGGTTAGCTGCTCTAACTCGACGTTACCTGATGCCTCCAATTTGGCCTTGCCTGCCACACGTTGCACCGCTAGCGTCATGTCTTCAGTTGAAAAGTTATCTAGCATGATAATGTCTGCATTGGCGTCTAATGCTTGCTGTAATTCGTCTAATGATTCAACTTCGACTTCGATCACCTTTCCGGGAGTTAGCTCTTTTGCCTTTGCAATGGCTTCGGCGATTCCTCCACAGGCCATTATATGGTTTTCCTTAATCAGGTAGGCATCAAACAATCCAAACCGGTGGTTTTGTCCCCCTCCGGTCGCCACAGCATATTTCTGTGCCGCACGCAGGCCGGGAATGGTTTTACGTGTATCAAGGATTTTTGTCGCGCAGCCCTTCAGCTGGTTGGCATATTGTTGGGCCACCGTTGCGGTGCCTGATAAGGTTTGTAGAAAGTTAAGTGCCGTTCGTTCGGCGCATAATAAGGCGCGGGCATTGCCTGATATTGTGGCTAGCAGCGTATTGGCTTGTACCAATTCGCCTTCTGCGACTTGCCACTCAATAGAAACGTGTGGGTCTATTCTCTTCAAGCTCGCGTCTACCCACGCCTGTCCGCATATAACTGCATTATCACGAGTGACGATGGTCGCGGTTGCTTGCTTGTCTATATCGATTAATTGAGCGGTTAAATCATTGCTTAAATTGGCGGCTCCGCCTAAGTCTTCGGCTAATGCGCGCTCAACTTGTTCTCCTATCTCTGCAAAGCTAATCTGAAGTGTCATATCTGGACCTTTCATGTCAATAATGGGGTGATTATCTTTTAATTGTGACTCCCGCTCAAGGTTGACAGGATAAATTATGCTAGGGCGACGAGTAGTTACCGGGTTTGGGGTGTTTTGAGGGGGAAGAGGGGTAGGGGTAGGGGATCTTAATTGCAAAAAAACTGATTATTCGTTAGTCTGGATAGTGTGCACTTTGTGTCAAAAAGTGTCGTAAATTGGCGACACTTCTGTGAACCGCATCACAATAATTTTCTGTGCTAGCGATACAATAAGAATAGGGCTAGATGCCTTTGTTATAGGGCTGATGTTAAGATGAGTGATAAAGACGATATGAAACAAAATTCTAGCGGTGAACAGGGAAGCTACCAGCTGCCAAAAATTGTCAAAAAGTTGCAAGATAGAACGGTTGTCGTTCTTTCTCGGCTATTGAGCGAAATGCTCGATAATGCCGACGATGCTTTTTACGATATGGCTGAAAAAGCGCTCGATCAAGGAGAGCAAACGCTGTACTTCGATTCGATGCGAGAGTTGCGCATCAAACGAAAAGGTATTGAGGCCAAATTCAAGCAAGCGATCAAACTGTCTTTCGACAAACTGGCACCCAAGCCAATGAATTTCGGAGCAACCTTATCTGAAGCCGAGGATTTGTTTCATGAAAACTTGTCGTTAGTTCATGATGAAGATCTGGAAGAAAATCTGGCCATCGATTCGATGGTTAATAAAGCGCGTTCAAGAAACTCTGTCACGTTGAAGCAATTAGCACTGCGCCTGAGCGCGGTGATGAGTAAGGAGTACGATGATGAGGAGACGCCGTTCGATCCGCAATGGGCCTGTCACGCTTTCGCTGATGGGTGTTTGAGTTTAGATCTTGATCTCAAGTCGCGCCTTCTTTTTTACAAATTGTTTGACCGTAATGTTGTTGGCCAGCTATCGCTACTTTTCAATCAAGCCAACCAATATATGCTAGACCAAGGCATATTGCCTGAATTAAGAACCCATACAGCCAAAAAACAAACAGCTTCTACGCAGGAGCGAAGTAAACAAACAGTTAAAGAAGCGTTTGGAAGCGATGCGACTCCCGACGATGATGTTTTGGCTCCAGAAGTCAGCAGTGTTGGCTTCGAGAATTTCATGGCTTTCCAGAAGCTGGTAGCACAATCTAGCATGAGTTCATATCACGTGATTCCTGGCGCTCCTATGGTGGTGGGTAAGGAGTTGATTTCGCAATTGTCAGAGCTGCAGAAAGCGGATGCCATTCTCCAGCATGATGAGTCGTCAAGTCTCAGCACGGATGAATTACGGCAGCTCTTATCAACAAGCACGTCACTGGCCAAGGTACCTAATTTCGGTAGAGAAGATAGCGATGTGATTGACGTCGTGGCTATGTTGTTTGATTTCATATTGGATGACAAAAATTTACCAGTCGAGATAAAAGCCCTGATAGGACGCCTGCAAATCCCAGTGGTTAAATTGGCTATAATGGACAAAGGCTTTTTCAGTCGCCAGGTTCACCCGGCTCGTAAATTGTTGAATTTGCTATCAAAGGCTGGGGTTGGCTTTTCTCAACAGGAAAAATCCAGCGAGCTGCTGGTTAAGAAAATTGAAGGTATTGTTAGCAGAGTTCTGTCTGAGTTTACCGATAATCCTCAGGTTTTTGCTGAGCTGTTGGTTGACTTCTCCAAGTTTTTGGAAGGGGACGAAAAACGTCGGAATATACTTGAGCGCCGTGTGTGTGAAGCCGAACAAGGGAAAGCAAAATCGGCGACAGCGAGATCTAGAGTTCAGGAAGTCTTGGCTGAAATGTACGATGGAAACTTCATTCCCGTTGCTGTTGAGTCACTAATGGAGGAGGCTTGGGAACGCGTGATGTTCTTGGCGTTGACGCGTGAAGGAGAGGACAGTCAAATCTGGAAAAACGTCACGTTAACCGTGAAAAACCTGGTTAAATCAGTGCAAAAATCGGGTGATAGTGGTGCCAAAGCCGAGTTGGCGAAGATCCTGCCCCTGATGTTAAAAGATTTGAAGTCTGGATTTGAATCGATTGGATTGGACAAGCTAACATCTGCCAAACTGCTAAAAGGCTTGGCGGAATGTCATCGTGCTACATTGACCGGCAAAGAGGTTGAAGGGGTTTGGTATGGGGATGTCCCCGAAGAACTTAAAGAAACTGCTGTTATTGAAACAGTTGATGAAGCCGGTGAAGTAGTTGACGAATCAGCACCCGAAGATGCCGCGCCAATTCTTGAGCCTGTTGTAGCAGCCGAGAAAGAGAAAGCCAGCAACGACACGAATGACGCAGTAGATGCAACCTCAGATATGCCTACGCTGCTGATGGATAAGGTGGATGTTAAGCCTGGGTCTATTAGAATCAAGGTTCGTCCACGTAAAGTAGAAGTCGTCACCGAGAAGTATGAAATTCCCGAGGGTATGGAAGACTATGTCAAGCAGGTACAGGCCTATGAATCTGGTACTTGGTTTGAAGTAAAGGTTAAGACTGAAAATGTTCGCTGCAAGCTAGCAGCCAAAATTCCTGCAACCCATAAATACCTATTTGTCGGACGTTCAGGAATGAAAGTGGCTGAGTACAATGATATTGAACTGGCTACGCTTTTGAAGGATGGAGGTATCAAAGTGTTGGATGATTCAGCATTGTTTGATCGTGCGCTGGAGTCTGTTATTACCAATCTACGGCAAGCTCAAAAATCAGCATAGGCAGTTTATACAGGTTCTAGCTGATATGAAACTGAAAAAGGCCAGTCATAAGGTGACTGGCCTTTTTCTTTGGTTTGGTCAGTTCCTGTTTTATTGTCGTGGCGAAGACCTTGTTTCGTGTGTAATGCTGGGTTAACCTAGCCCGACCGATAGACATGCTCCAGGTATACAATATCAAACATTTACGACTGATAAAGCGCGTGAGGGCCTGTAACTTGTGAAGATTGATTCCGAGAGTGGACTCATTCCCTCTGTTCCTTATACTTGCTCTCCCAACCAAAATAAGCGTCCAGATATTAACGACATCAGCCTTGTTGTTATTCATGGTATTAGCCTGCCACCAGGGCAATTTGGTGGCTCCGGAATTCGTGAGCTGTTTACCAATACGCTGTGTCCTACTGAGCATCCGTATTACGCTAGCATCGCCGAACTCCAGGTTTCGGCCCATTTGGTGATTTATCGAGATGGCTCCATTGAGCAGTTTGTGCCTTTTCACCAGCGAGCATGGCACGCGGGACTATCCAGTTACAATGGAAGGGATAAGTGTAATGACTTTGCTGTTGGCATTGAGCTTGAAGGTACGGATGATACTCCCTATAGTCAAGAACAATACAACACACTGGCTGACGTGATTGTAGCGTTGGTCGAAGCCTATCCTGAGTTAACCTATCAAAAAATCGTTGGGCATTGTGATATAGCGCCCGGACGTAAAACCGATCCAGGCCCTGCATTTGATTGGTCATATCTGCAGGCGCTAATAGTTAAGGCGGACAACTAAGGTGCATTTGTTAAGCTTTTTGTTGGTATTGTTAATTATTCGCAATGGCTGGTATCGAGCCATAACACCGTTCACAGCTAAAGCCTTTGATCTGGCTGCAGAACAAGTTACTCAGCAACAAGTTGGCAAACAAGGGCAAATGTTGGTTGCTGCAGGTCTTGTTATTGCGATGTTTTATCTACAGCAGCAGTTACGCGGGGCCTACGAGCTGATGTGGTTGGCAGTGGCGATCCTGACATTAAGCGTCATTTATTGCCATATCAAGATACGACCAGAGTTATGGCAGGGTACCCCCCTTGCATTAAGCATTAGCAAATTATGGGGACCGGTGGTGTGGTTTGTACTGCTAGGTCCAGCTGGCGCACTTGGCTTTCATTTATTGGAGTATATTGAAAAGCGTCACCCAGAAAAGGGATACTCAAATATTTATTTATGGGTTAGCTGGTTACCATGTCGGGTGGGGGCCTACTTTTTCGCTTTGGCTGGGCACTATAGCTTGGCGTTTGACTCACTTAAGCGCTTTTGGTCGATTCACTATATGGACCCAGTTGAAATACTGTGCGAAGTGGGGGAGGAAGCGTTATGTGCTCACCTTAATGAAAAAGGTTGTGCAAAAGCACTAATAAAAAGGAGTATATCCTTGTTCATCCTAGTGCTTGCGGTATTAACCATAGGTGGTTTGATACGCTAACCGATAGACAGGCCCTGATATCACTAGCGGCTTTATAAAAAATAAGCAAAAAGACTTGCATATAAAAATAACTTATAGGCATAATGTGCGGCCCTGGTTATTAGTGAGTTACCTTCGAGCTAGTAAAGAGGGGATATCCACATTAGAAATACAACGTACTACTGATTTATTCTTGGGTTGCTGGTAAAATACACGCCGTTTTTGGCTAGAGCAAATCTATATACCCACCAATCCGAGCGCGTTTGCTTTGCTTGATTAAGGATTGCAAAGAGGAATGCGGTTTGCAAAATTTTATTGTCCTGTGAAAGGAACGAATTAATGACTGAAACAACGACAAACGATATCGATCCAATCGAAACGCAAGAGTGGCTTGAGGCCCTCGGCACATTGGTTGAATTTGATGGTGTTGAGCGCGCTTCTTATGTGCTTAAAGAAGTCATAAAAAATGCTCGTGATACGGGTGTTGACTTGCCGATGGGGATCAATACGCCCTACGTTAATACCATTGCTCCAGAAGATGAACCCCACTATCCCGGCGATCACAAGCTCGAGTCCAAAATTCGTTCTATTGTTCGTTGGAATGCGATGGCCATGGTTCAGCAAGCGGGAAAAACCGGATTGGATCTGGGCGGACACATTGCGAGTTTTGCATCGTCAAACATGTTATACGATGTTGGTTTTAATCACTTTTTCAAGGCAACAGATGAAAACCAGGAAGGCGATCTGGTTTATTTCCAGGGCCATGTTTCTCCTGGCATCTATGCAAGAGCCTATGTTGAAGGTCGCTTAAACGAAGAGCAGTTGGCCCATTTCCGTCAAGAAGTCGAAGGTAAAGGCCTTTCTTCCTACCCTCATCCATGGCTAATGCCAGATTTCTGGCAGTTTCCAACTGTTTCGATGGGGATTGGACCATTAACCGCTATTTACCAGGCTCGATTCTTAAAATATCTTGATAACCGCGCCGTAAAAGACACTAAAGGGCGTAAAGTGTGGGCCTTTTTGGGGGACGGCGAGTGTGACGAGCCAGAATCTTTGGGTGCGATTTCACTGGCGTCACGTGAGAAGTTGGATAACCTTATTTTTGTTATCAACTGTAATCTGCAGCGTCTAGATGGACCAGTGCGTGGTAATGGTAAAATCGTTCAAGAGCTTGAAGGCGTTTTTCGCGGTGCTGGTTGGAATGTTATCAAAGTGCTTTGGGGTAGTGACTGGGATCCTTTGTTCATCAAAGACAAGTCTGGCAAGCTGGTTAAGCGCATGGATGAAGCTGTCGACGGTGAGTATCAAAACTATAAAGCACAAAGCGGTGCTTATACCCGTGAACACTTCTTTGGAAAATATCCTGAACTGAAAGAACTGGTTTCGGATTTAACCGATGACGATATTTGGGCCTTAAAACGTGGTGGACATGATCCTCTAAAAGTTTATGCAGCCTACAATCAGGCGGTAAACCACACCGGTCAGCCAACGGTTATTCTAGCTCATACGGTTAAAGGTTATGGCATGGGTGATGCTGCCGAAGGCAAGAATATTGCTCACCAGGTTAAGAAGTTAGATGTCGAGCAAGTACGCCATTACCGTGACAGCATCAATGCGCCTATTTCGGATGAAGATCTTGAAAAAGCGCCTTTTTTCCGGCCTGCAGATGATAGCCCTGAAATGCAATATTTGCATGAAAAGCGCAAAGCTCTAGGGGGCTATCTACCTAAGCGACGTGCTAAATCAGAGTCGCTAAATGTTCCTGCATTAGATAAATTTGCCCAAATCACCAAAGGTACTGGTGAACGTGAAGCATCAACCACCATGGGTTTTGTGCGTATTCTGAACACCTTGGTTAAAGATAAAGAAATTGGCAAATTTGTTGTGCCCATCGTTCCTGATGAAGCACGAACCTTTGGTATGGAAGGCATGTTCCGCCAGGTCGGTATTTACTCTTCAGCAGGCCAGAATTACGAGCCGGTAGATTCTGGTGAACTGATGTTCTATAAAGAAGACATCAAAGGCCAGATCCTTGAAGAAGGTATCAACGAAGCCGGTGCGGTAAGCTCGTGGATTGCGGCGGCGACGTCGTATTCCAACAGCGATCAGCCGATGATCCCATTTTATATTTACTACTCCATGTTCGGCTTCCAGCGTATTGGTGACTTTGCCTGGGCGGCTGGCGATAGCCGAGCGCGCGGCTTCTTGTTGGGTGCGACCGCAGGACGAACGACACTTAATGGTGAGGGGCTGCAACACGAAGATGGCCACAGCCATATTCTGGCAGGAACCATTCCTAACTGTGTTTCTTATGACCCAACCTATAACTACGAACTTGCGGTTATCATCCAGGATGGTATGCGCCGAATGTATAATGAGCAGGAAGACGTGTTCTATTACATCACGCTGATGAACGAAAATTACCGTCATCCAGAGATGCCTGAAGGTTGCGAAGAAGGCATCATTAAGGGCATGTATCCGCTAAAATCTGTTGATGCAGAGAAGGCGCTTAAAGAAAGAGTAACTCTGTTAGGAAGTGGTACTATTTTACGAGAAGTGGAAGCTGCAGCTGAGCTATTAGCTTCAGAATGGAATGTGGCTTCGGATATCTGGAGTGTGACCAGTTTTAATGAGTTACGTCGCGAAGCGCAGGAAGTTAACCGACAAAACTTCTTAAATCCTGAAGCTCCACAAAAACTGAGTTATGTTGGCGAGTGCTTGAAGGATATTAATGGTCCTGTCATTGCGTCAACGGATTATATGGCCAACTACGCTGATCAGATCCGTGAATATATTCCTACGACCTACAAGGTGCTGGGAACCGATGGCTTTGGCCGCAGTGACGGACGAGCGCGTTTGCGCCATCACTTCGAGGTTGATCGTTACTACGTAACCATCAATGCGTTAAAGGCACTGGCTGATCAGGGAGCTATTAAGCCGAAGCTGGTAACCGAAGCGATTAAGAAATACAACATTGATGTAAATAAGCTTAATCCCTTGAAAGCCTAATACATCGCAGAACATAGCAAGGCGTCCAATCAACCGGACGCCTTTGTTGTATAAATATCTGTTGTATACATACCTGTTGTATATTGTATAAATACTTGTCGTATGAACGATGTGGCAAATGTTTTACACATTGCACAAATCGAGATGGGAGAATACTTTTGGCGACGATAAAAGACGTTTTAGTACCGGATATTGGTGATAACTCCGATGTTGAGGTCATTGAAATCCTGGTTGCCTCGGGTGATAGCGTTGAAGCAGAAGACGCATTGATTACTCTGGAAACTGATAAAGCAACGATGGACGTGCCTGCTCCTTTTGCAGGAAAAATTGTCGATGTAAAGGTACAACTTGGCGATAAAGTATCACAAGGTGTATTGATCTTCACCATGGAAGAGGGTGGAGATGCTCAAGCTGATAGTTCGCAAGAGCAAAGCGCTCCTGCAGCAGAGCCTGCACAAGATGTTGCTTCTTCAGCAGCTGGTGCTAGCGAGCCTCAAGAGGTTCGAGTGCCTGACATTGGCGACAACGCTGATGTCGAAATCATAGAAATTCTTGTTGCTGAAGGCGATAACGTTGAGGAAGAAGGTGGGCTAATCACCCTCGAAACTGATAAAGCGACAATGGATGTGCCTGCGCCATTTACTGGTTCGGTGGTTGAGTTAAAAGTCAGTGTTGGTGATAAGGTATCTCAGGGCGATTTGGTGGCCATGGTCGTTCCCGCTGGTGCTGCTCCTGCGCCAGCTCCCGCAGCTGAAAAGTCTCCAGCACCAGAAACCAAGCCGAACCCTCAGGCAGCCGCTAAGACGACGACAGCGGCAAAGCCTGAAGAAGCTGTTGAAAGCGAGGGAGGGCCTTATCATGCATCTCCTTCTATCCGCCGTTACGCTCGCGAGTTAGGCGCCGATTTATCCCGAGTAGTGGGGACTGGTCGTAAAGGGCGCATTGTTAAAGAAGATGTTACTAAGTACATCAAAGCAACAGTAAGCGCGGCGCAACAAGGAAAATCTGCAGGTGGTTCTGGCAATAACCTTGGTTTTGACTTACCAGCATGGCCAAAAGTCGACTTTGCCAAGTTTGGTGAGGTTGAGGAAGTACCGCTTACACGTATTCAGAAAATCAGTGGGCCAGCCTTGCATCGTAACTGGGCTCGCATCCCGCATGTGACGCAGTTTGATGAAGCTGACATCACTGAAATGGAAGCTTTCCGTAAAGATCAAAAAGCCGCTGCCGAAAAAGAAGGCGTGAAGCTAACCCCATTGGCTTTCATGATGAAAGCTGTGGCTGGTGTGTTGACTCGTCATCCTACCTTTAACTGTTCATTGTCGGATGATGAACAGTCGTTAATCATGAAAAAATATGTTCATGTTGGGGTTGCTGTTGACACCCCTGGTGGCTTGGTTGTTCCTGTCGTTCGTGATGTTGATAAGAAAGGAATTTACGACATTGCACGAGACCTGATGGAAATCAGTGGTAAAGCGCGTAAAGGCAAACTGACCGCGCAAGATATGCAAGGCGGTTGTTTCACTATTTCAAGCCTAGGCGGTATTGGTGGAACGGCATTTACGCCCATCGTTAACGCACCTGAAGTAGCCATTCTTGGGGTGTCTCGTTCAGAAATAAAACCTAAGTGGAATGGTAAAGAGTTTGAGCCGCGATTGATGCTGCCTCTTTCTCTGTCATACGACCACAGGGTTATTGATGGAGCTGTCGCTGCGCGATTCATTGTCGACTTAAGCGCGACATTAGCTGACTTGCGTAAATTGATTCTTTAATCGCTTCATTGAACAGAATAGAAAAGGTTTTTAATTATGGCTGATTTGCATTCGAAAGTTGTTGTATTAGGTAGTGGCCCTGCAGGTTACACAGCGGCGTTCCGCGCGGCAGATTTAGGGTTGGAAGTAACGCTTATAGAGAAATACACTTCATTAGGTGGTGTTTGTTTAAATGTAGGTTGTATTCCATCCAAGGCACTCTTGCACATTGCTGAAGTGCTTGACGAAGCAAAAGCACTAAAAGCGCATGGTGTTGATTTTGGCGAGCCAACGCTGGATATCGATAAAATCCGTGGCTATAAAGAAGGTGTTATTGGTAAGTTGACTCAAGGCTTGGCAGGCATGGCTCAAGCTCGTGGCGTGAAAGTGGTAAATGGATATGGGAAGTTCACAGGCTCTAATGAGTTAAGTGTAGAAGGTGAATCTGGAACCCAGACTATCAGCTTTGACAACTGTATTATTGCGGCAGGTTCTCGTGTTATTGATTTGCCTTTCTTACCTGATGATGAGCGCATTCTAGATTCCACAGGAGCACTTGAGCTTAAAGATGTTCCAGAGAAAATGCTGGTGATTGGCGGTGGCATTATCGGTTTGGAAATGTCAGCCGTATACAGTGCACTAGGCAGCCAGATCAGCGTTGTTGAGTTGGCTAACCAGCTCGTTCCTGCGGCAGATAAAGATGTGGTTAAAGTTTTGGAGAAATATGTTTCTCCAAAATATGAGTCCATCATGCTTGAAACCAAGGTGGTTGCCGTTGAAGCCAAAGACGATGGTCTTTGGGTAACTTTTGAAGGTAAGAAAGCACCCGCTGAGCCGCAACGTTACGACAAGATATTATCTGCCGTTGGGCGTGCTCCTAATGGCAAACTGATAGATGCTGAAAAAGCTGGCGTGAACGTTGATGAGCGCGGCTTTATAGCTGTTGATAAGCAATTGCGTACCAATGTACCGCATATCTTTGCTATTGGCGATATCGTTGGGCAACCGATGTTAGCGCACAAAGGTACTCATGAAGGCCGTGTTGCTGCGGAAGTTATTTCCGGCGAAAAACACTTCTTTGATCCTTTGTGCATTCCGTCAGTCGCCTATACCGATCCGGAAATTGCATGGGTTGGTTTGACCGAAAAAGAAGCCAAAGAGCAGGGCGTCGAATATGGTGTTGGTAAATTCCCTTGGGCGGCCAGTGGACGCGCATTGGGTGTTGATCGCTCTGAAGGATTTACCAAGGTATTGTTTGATAAAAACACCAATAAGCTGATTGGTTGCGCTATTGTTGGCGTGAATGCTGGTGAACTAATTGGTGAAGCAGGATTGGCTATCGAGATGGGTTGTGATGCGGAAGATATCGCACTAACTATCCATCCGCATCCAACATTATCTGAGTCTGTTTGCTTTGCAACAGAGGTCTATGAAGGGACCTGTACCGACCTGTACATTCCGAAAAAGAAAAAGTAGTAACTCAGTAATTGATAAAAAAGCAGCTTCGGCTGCTTTTTTTTGTTTGTGAACTGTGAACTTCTGATTACCACGACTATCCTAAAAGTTAGACAGCTTAATCTAAATTAGTGATTAGCTGCGCTTCTTAAAGCAAGTTTCAGAGGCTGGGTAAATGGGATGCAGGGTTTGACTTGATGACAATAAGGATACTTTTTGTTTGCACCTTTCAAGGAATGCGTAGCCGTATAGCAGAGGCTTTTGCTAAGCAGTGCTTGGGGCCTGGTGATGACATCCTGGTTCAGGCCAGTGGACTAGAAAAAGATAGTATTAGCGGGCTCCCTGTTAGGCTGATGAAGTCTGATTTCGACCTCTATGTGGACCAAACACCACCGCCTACTCTCTTTGATGTCTATGATTCTGGTGTCAAGTTCGACTATGTCATCACACTAAGTTCAGGTGGTTTACCTGTAACTCAATGTGACAGCTATGTGAATGCCTTATACCGTCCTGAAGATGGATTGGTGCGTCGTTCCTGGGATAT
>DFOV01000186.1:4352-5771 GCA_002376965.1 Gammaproteobacteria bacterium UBA3532 | reverse complement strand
CTAATAAAATCTCTAACCGGAGATCTACCGCTACTCGACGGTGAACGCTTAACGCCGAAACATCTAAGAATTGGCTACTTTGCTCAGCACCAGCTGGAACTACTTAGCGCCGACGACACGCCACAAGATGTGGTGCAACGTCAGCACAAAACCATGCGCGAGCAAGATATTCTTAACTACCTTGGAGGGTTCGGATTTGGTGGCGAGCGCGTCACCACGCCTATTGGTAATTTATCCGGCGGGGAAAAAGCCCGCTTGGTGCTGGCCCTGCTGATAAAGCAACGCCCAAACTTGCTGCTGCTGGATGAGCCCACCAACCATCTCGATCTCGAAATGCGCCATCACCTCACCTTGGCATTACAAAACTTTTCTGGTGCAGTGCTACTTGTATCGCATGACCGTCACTTGCTTCACGCCTGTTGCGATAGTTTCTGGCTGGTCGCCGATAATCAGGTTCAACCCTTCGATGGCGATCTGACTGACTACGCAAACTGGTTGAGCAAACCAACCGAGTCTTCCGCAGAGTCGAGTAGCTCCCCAGAAGCCACCACAAAAAGCAAAAAGGATCAGCGCCGCGAAGAAGCCGAACGGCGTAAGCAGCTAGCGCCATTAAAAAAAGCCCTCGAAAAAATCGAAAAGCAGATGGCAGAACAAGAGGACAAAAAACTAGCTATTGAATCGGAACTCGCCGACGAATCGCTCTACCAGGCAGAAAACAAAGCTAAGCTCACCGATATACTGCAACAACAGGCTGAAGTAGCCAAAAAACTAGAAAATCTTGAAGAGCAATGGTTTGAGGCGAATGAGGCGTTGGAGCAGGCTGATACGATAAATTAAACCTAAATAAACGCTAATAATGCTCATGCTGATAAAACTTATTGATCTCTGATACCAGTTTGTCGCGGGTCATCGGTTTGGCGATGTAACCATTCATGCCGGAGTTAAGGCAGGTTTGAACATCGTCAGGCATCGCGTTGGCGGTTAGTGCGATGATTGGTGTTCGCACATTGGGGCCTTCGGCTTCACGGATGTCTTTGGTTGCTGTTACCCCGTCTTTTTCCGGCATTTGCATATCCATAAAAATCAAACGGAAGGGCTTCTCTTGCGCTTGTGCCACCGCCTCGTTGCCATTTTCGGCCAGCTCCACATCAAAGCCTAGTTTGGTCAGATAGGCCTTGACCAGTTTTTGGTTAACAGGATTGTCTTCGGCAACCAGCACTATACCCTGGTATTGCGGATTCGAGCGTTTGACCTGAACGACTTTGTCATCAACCTGCGAATCAGCCACTACCATATTCCAGCGGAAAGTGAAGGTAGAGCCGGAGTTGACCACACTTTCCAGATCAATATCACCGTCCATTGCTTCAGCAATACGACGGCAAATAGCTAATCCCAGACCTGTGCCACCAAAACGGCGGG
>DFOV01000186.1:3489-4044 GCA_002376965.1 Gammaproteobacteria bacterium UBA3532 | reverse complement strand
CCACCAAAACGGCGGGTAATCGACGCATCGGCTTGACCAAACTCTTCGAAAATACGCACCAAACGGTCCTTGGCAATGCCAATACCCGTATCACGCACTGACAATTCAACGTGGTAGCTCTGTGTTGCCTTGTCCTGAAGGTGTCCTTCGATATTAAGCCGAACATGGCCTTGCTCAGTGAACTTGATGGCGTTACCCAGCAAATTAAGCATAATTTGGCGGATACGTGACGGGTCGCCCATAAACCAATGAGGAAGGTGGTTTGGATAGACAATATCAAATTTGAGCCCCTTTTGACGAGCGGGTTCACTAAAAAGCTGATACGCATCATTGACCAGCTGGCAAAGATCAAAGCGTATCGTCTCCAGGCTAAATTCGCCGGCCTCTAACTTCGAATAATCCAGAATATCATTAATGATAGTCAACAGTGCCATACCAGAGCGGTGGATCATCTCAACATATTCGCGGCTTTCATCATCGAGAGACTGCCCACTGAGTAGCTCTGCCGAGGCAATAATACCATTCATCGGAGTTCTGATTTCGTGGCTCATATTG
>DFOV01000186.1:0-3197 GCA_002376965.1 Gammaproteobacteria bacterium UBA3532 | reverse complement strand
GGCGTGCGGATTTCGTGGCTCATATTGGCCAAAAAGTTACCTTTGATACGCGCCGCTTTCTCGGCTTCAGTTTTAGCTTTATTTAATGAAGCCGTATGCTGATTGAATTGCTGAACCATCACGCCAAATTCGTCTTCGCGTTTAATATCAATAGGTTCATCGGTTTTCGATTCTTTTTGCTTGCGTATGGTGTTGATAATGGTTTCTATGGGTCGCAAAAATGAACGCTGGAAGAACAAATAGGCCACGAAGAACGAAATGAGAGCTACGCTAAGGGTTGGCACCAGTAGCTCTTTGGTAATTTGCTCGGCACTTTCAACCAGATTATGAATGGGGGCCACTAAAACCAACTGCCAATGGCTACGTGGAATAGTAAAAAAGGCAGACATCACTGGCTGCTTGAAAATGGGATCGTTAGGATTAGTCGAGTTACCATTGAAGGTGTTTTTCTGGGTGAAACTTATCCGCTCAACTAAGTGGATGGCATTACTCAGATCGAAATTATCGCTGTCTTGAGCTAACTGTTTGGCCCAAGACTGTTGCTCTCGATTGAGCTGGGGCGCAGCGACTTCTTTCTCATCAATATATTGGATAAAATGTCGAAACGATGGTTCTGCTTCGGCAAATTCTTTCGCTGATAGACGCAACTCAGACAAGCGGGCATGTTCATTTTTGTATGGAAAGAAGATAAAGCTTTGCTCAGGGTCTAGCACCATCAGGTAGCCACCGCCAACGGCATCGATATCCCCTAAGTAGTCCGATAGCGTATCCACACTGATATCTGTGGTCACAACGCCAGCAAACTGACCGCCGTGAAAAAAGGGCATCACACAGGTAATGACCAATTGTCCGCCGGTCAAGGGCTGATATATCGGTGTCCAGTAACTTTGCTCCTGGCTAAGGTACCTACTGATGGCAAACCAGGGCTCTTGGGTATAGAGAGTGTCAGAGGGAACAACAGAGAGTATCAACTGGCCTTTCTCATCACGGCGCCAGTGGATAGGGTTGAGATTTTTTTGGCTTTGCATATCTGCAGATGGCCAAAAGCCCCCACCAACGACGTAAGATCGAGCCGTTTCCGTGTCCAGCAGGTCGAATGTCATGTTAAATACGACATCCGAGTCAGCGAGGCTGGCGGTGCGACTCATGGCAAAGGTGGTTGCCTCGACATAGTTGACCAGCTGTCCCAGTTTTTCAACCACCGTTTGGCCATGCTGACGAACCAGTAGCTCAGACTGCTTTAGTACTTCTTCCTTACCACTGGTATTCATTACCCAGGTAATGGCTAAACCAAGCAGCAGCAGCCCCATTGCGAAGATGAATGAGAACCTTGCTTGCAGCTTGTGGTACCAAACAATTTTTATCGGTTGACCATTGGGCATGCATTAACCATTTTGAATATTTCTACTTTCGCTTCTGCGAATCCAAGCGCTAGGTGATCTAGTTATGATGCCTTAAGTATAGAAAAGATTTACCACCTTGCAGTAAATGAGGATAGATATTTCGATTACACAACATTTTTTATTGATATAGGCTCAGCAAGCACCGCTTTAAGGCTATTGAAATCGTAGCGGTTGCGATCGAGCAAGTGTGAAGGTGAGACATTTTGCAGTGCATGAAACATAACATCCAGTCGCCCAGGCGTTACCTGCTCCCAGCCCTGTAACATCTGTTTTACCTGCTTACGTTGCAAATTTTCTTGAGAACCGCATAAATTGCACGGAATAATCGGAAACGCTTTAGCTTCTGCATATTCAGCAATATCGACCTCTTTTGCATAGGCCAATGGCCGGATAACAATATGACGACGATCATCGCTTAGCAACTTCGGCGGCATCGCTTTTAACTGGCCGGAAAACATTAAATTGAGCATCATGGTTTCCAAAATATCATCACGATGATGGCCCAAAGCAATTTTGCTAATATTATTGTTTGCGGCCCAGGAATAAAGTGTGCCACGCCGCAATCGAGAACACAGTGAACATGTCGTTTTGCCCTCAGGCACTTTTTCTTTAACTATGCTGTAGGTGTCTTCTTCGATGATATGGAAATCAACGCCCCGCTGGGTTAGGTAATTAGGCAATACATCCTCGGGAAACCCTGGTTGCTTCTGATCGAGGTTAACGGCAATAATATCAAATGAAATAGGGGCTTTTTTCTGCAGCTGAAGCAATAGTTCGAGCAGGGTATAAGAATCCTTACCACCAGATAGACACACCATCACACGATCGCCCTCTTCAATCATGGTATAGTCGGCAATGGCCTGACCAACGGCGTGAAGAAGTTTTTTTTCAAGTTTTTTCATGGTGTCGATCCAGGATGAAGCAGGCCAAGTTGGAACTCGCCCAATGTTTAGCGAGGTGCTATTCTATACCATCCTGGATTTTCTTCAAAATCAGTTCAAGAGCAGGTCAAGGGCATGAAGGCTCTAATTTCATCCATTGTCGCTGAGTGGCTGGATGTTTCTGGGGCAAATGTCTGCTGCATGGATGCAGCAGTTAAGCCATCATGGACGATTTCACGGCGTTTTGCGCAAGAAACTTCCAGTCACTCAGCGATAATGGACTGCTGTTGTTCATGATCTTGCCCTGAGTTCAAGAGCCACTCTAATGCCATAATGCTCTTGCTCTGTATCAAAATGCAGCGACTGGCTGCCTCTAATTTATGCGACTATTTATAGCAGTAAGTTTTACCCCTGAAGTATGTGAAAAAATTTACCAACGAGGCCAACGTTACGCCTTAATGCCTTGGTCAACCAATCTTAGATGGTTATCACCCACCAACTATCATATGACACTAGCCTTTCTCGATGAATATGACTTGGAGCAGGCAGAACACCATATGACGGATTTGGCTAACAGGCTTGAGTCTTTCAAGGCCTTTAATATGGAACAAAATGGATTTCGCTTTTTACCATCAGAATCCCGCGCTCGCGCGTTTGCGATGACTTTTTCTCAAAACCCGGCCATGACAGCACTCGTCACGGAGCTGAATAAATGTCTGCCTGCCGCTTACAAGCAACCTTTAAGTCGTTTTCTTCCCCATGTCACCCTGGGCCGATTTCGCCAAGGTACGCAGGGTGAAGCAATTCCCTTTACACAGGATGCAATTCCGATCAAAATACGGCAAATTTCGCTATATCGGAGCATTCTGGGCGCTAAAAGTGCTCGGTATGAATCGCTAGGATATATCGATCT
>DFOV01000454.1 GCA_002376965.1 Gammaproteobacteria bacterium UBA3532 | reverse complement strand
AATATCAGTAACTGTTCCATCACCATTATCGACGAGCCGATCATTAGAAGCTGTTGGAGTAATTTGTTGATTACATTCCTGAGCAGCTAGATTTGAGGCTCCTAAAAAACAACACGAAGCTATGGATAGATAGCCAACAAATTTCTTAATCATTAGAAACACCTCCACGCACCAGTCGAACGAAATAAGGTAACGTCTTGTTGCAAAGCTTAACTTCACCATTTCTACTATTCATACACCACGCAGCGCTCTCATTGTCTGCTGCAGGCGTGCTGCTTAGGTACTGGGTAGGTACATCTTGGGAAAAGTAAAAACTGGCATCATTTGGAAAGTAGTCTCTGTCTAAGGTTAACGAGTCTGGTTCGTACACATATATACTTCTCAGCTCATTGATTGTCGGTAGTCTCCAGTCAGAAAAACCACACAGACCGAGGCGATTGGCTGCAAGGGTGTAGTATTCCGTATTACAAGACTCTATCTCCTCTATAAACCCTCCTTGACCGTTCCTAATGAACGCACAACGGCCAGATTTTATTGGATAATTAGCATTGGCCCAAGGCCCGCCGTGAGCGCCCTCACTGCCACCATTGTTTTCTCCAGTAGTGTTGTGCCAATAATAAGTATATAAAGGGTCTCGCCAATTTAGATGAAGGTGATCATATGGATATTCCTCATATTCTTCATCTGTCACCTCTTTTTCACTATTTTCTATCGTTTCATCAAGCCCCTTATCACCAGGCACATCGAAAATGGTCAATTCTCCATCGCTACCATCATATGGATCATTTTTAACTTCGTATGTGAGGCCTGTTCTATTGTCTGTCGTACAGCGCCAATCGCCAGAGAATCCTGGATCAGAGAATGGGTTATAAATAATTCTATAGTCGAGGGCATTCCCGTCATAATCTATTTTGGTAAAGCTCAATCCTCGACGACCATCAAACTCATCTGGCAGCATTTCGTTACCATCATCGTCAATAACTGGCGCATCAAAACCTTCGCCAGCATCTTGCATTGGGAAGTTTTCTCCAGGAGATGCTCCATAGCTCCCTCCAGACACAACATATTGAGTCACGCCTGTATCATTAATGGCAAAGTCACCCAAAATAACGAGCTGATGCATACCATTCTCACCAATCACAGCATTATCGGCAGCTGAAAGATTGATACCAAAAATTTCGCCACCTTCCGGTAACCCATCATCAATGACGGTTGCCTTGAATGTCTTTTCGGTTTCGCCTGGAGCAAATACGATGCTTGATGGTAAGTCGGTGGTCAAGTCACTGCCGATGATTGCCGAGCCTTCTGTTTCAACAAAAACTTCCATCGTTTTTTCCGATGGAGTGCTTGCTTTAAGTACGATGTCTACAGATTGTCCTGACTCAGCACCGTATTGCGTTGCCTTGGTGAACTCAATGGTTGGGGAAGTCTCATTGTCGATAATGACTATTTCAGCATCGGCAGCATCGACTGAAACAACTGTTGCACCACTAAGACCGGTGATAACCAGGGTTGCTTGTTCCTGGTCAATTTCGTCGATGATATCATTGGTCAGCGTGAGCTCAATGACCGCTTCGGTTGCTCCGGCAGGAATCGTTAAACGATTGGTATTTAGTGTCAAATCGGTTGATTTGGCCGTTCCATATTGCAAGCCCAGTTCAAGAACGACATTCTCTGTACTGAAGCTGGAAAGGGTTACAGGAACAGATATCGTTGTGGTGCCAACATCTCCTTCGTTAATAGTTACATCACTCAGCTCGACATTGGGTAGTGCCGCATTTTCTTCTGCATCACTACCACCCGCACTACCGCCACATCCTACGACTGCAGAACATAGGAGCAAGGAGCAAGAGCCGCGAACAATAGATCGTAAAGTATTGTATTTTTGCATCTTGGCCATATCATTATTTGAATTGTGAAAAAGGTATCGGATTTATACGTATTATTCTGCGATTTCAGTATGGGTGAAAACTTTCCTCATTTCAAGAAAGATAAATGTGAAATAGCGCATATTCTTCACTCAAATCAAATTCGCCGACGTGCTTACCGACAAGCCGAACATAATCTTGCCCTAGCGGTGAAAAATCTGATCAGCTATAGTTGCCGTAATCCTATATCAACCGGTTTCATCGTTATTCATGCGCTGGGTTCTTCTGCTCGTTGCTTTATTAATTAGTTATGGGTCACTTTACCCATTCAACTTTCATTGGCACGCCTTAAGCTGGCGCGAGATGCTTCTGCCCGGCTCATTTCATTTAACCAACCTATCTGATCAGGTGGTAAACGTTCTTCTATTTCTTCCCTATGGGTTTTTGCTGGGATGGGAGCGTGACAGCCGCCATCGCAACCGCATCTTTGGTTTGGTCTTCGGATTGCTGCTAGCTCACACTTTGCAAGTACTGCAGATATTTTTGCCAACTCGAATAGCGACGACTGCGGATACGCTATTTAACTGGCTGGGTATTGGTGGTGGGTTAATGCTGGGTGTTGTGCTAGGGCATCCGACTTGGAGAACGACGACTCAGCGTTATGTTTTTGCTACGCCACTCCTGCTGTTTCTTGCCTGGCTAATTGGCCGGCTATTTCCATTTGTGCCTGATTTTAGCTGGCATAATATAGAAAGCAGTATTGCACCAGTATTAAATACCAAGCATTTTCATTGGAAGCCCTTCATAATTGATAGCGTTTCCTGGTTAGTTGCGATCTATTTATTGTCTGAGATTACTAAGCAGCGTCTCGATTGGGTTAAGGCCATTTTATTTGTTTGCGCCGTGTTTTTTTTAGAAGTTTTGGCGGCAGGCAATGTCATCACCATCAACAATCTGATCGCCGCCATTCTAGCAATTACTTTATGGACCGGGGTCAGACATTCTCGCGTTGAAGTCACTGTTGCGCCGTTGGTGATGCTATCCATATTGGCTCTAGGCATTCTCCCTTTTCATTGGTTGGGGTATGCTAAGGCTTTTCACTGGTTGCCTTTTGGTATGTTTTTATCCGGCTCAAGCTGGGCAAATGTCGTTCATATCCTTGAAAGCTGTTTCTTGTTAGGCGGTGCCATTTATGTCATTTATCGGTTGGGATTTTCCTGGTTTGTCTCTTCCTGTTTCGTGATCTCTTCTCTCGTTTTGCTTGAGATTCTGCAACTCTACTTAGCTACGCATCGTCCCGATATCAGCGAGCCGCTTCTCGCTCTGGTTTTGGCTTTATTATTTCCTAAATTGGATGAGCGGAGTATTCGAGTGGGGTAGTTGCTCCTTTTTGTGGCCATCGTAGCAATAGATTTCACCGATTCAGTCAAGCCTTGATGAAATATCCCGTGTATACTTAGGGCAGTTTTCACCGTTAGGAGTAGTGACTTGTCTGACAAAACCCCGCTCTATCAGGCCCACATCAATGCTGGTGGGAAAATAGTTGATTTTTCAGGTTGGGCCCTGCCCATTCATTATGGCTCTCAGGTCGATGAGCACCATCAAGTTCGGCAGGATGCAGGGGTATTTGATGTTTCTCATATGACGATATTGGATATTGACGGAAGCCAGTCGAAGTCCTTTTTGCAACACCTTCTGGCTAATGATGTTGATAAATTGGTGCCCTATCAAGCCTTATATAGTGCGATGTGCAACGACCATGGGGGAGTGATTGATGACCTTATCGCCTATTGGCTAGATGGCGATCGCTATCGTTTGGTGGTGAATGCAGCCACGCGTGACAAAGATATCGCTTGGATAGATGCCAAAGCATCTGCCTTTGATGTTGAGGTGGAAGAGCGCAGTGACTTAGCGATGTTGGCTATTCAAGGACCGCATGCGCTAGAAAAACTCGCCAATATCAGTCAAGAGATAAAGGGCGCTCTCGTTGATTTGAAGGCCTTTTTTGCTGTAGAGCTGGGTCATTGGATGATCGCCCGCACAGGGTATACCGGTGAAGATGGTGTTGAAGTCATGCTGCCAGCTAAAGAGGTGGTAGCCTTTTTTGAAAAAGTGCTAGCTCAAGGTATTAAACCTTGTGGCTTAGGTGCCAGGGATACGCTGCGGTTAGAAGCGGGTATGAACTTGTATGGCACAGATATGGACGAAGATGTCTCACCGTTGGCAGCGAATATGGCGTGGACAATTGCCTGGACACCTGAAGATCGTATTTTTATTGGCCGTGAGGCGCTTGAAGTTCAACGAGGATGTACTAAAGAAAAGCTTGTTGGATTGGTTTTGCAAGGTAAAGGCGTTTTGCGTCATGGGCAGCGTGTTATTACTCCAGAAGGCGACGGGATTATTACTAGCGGAACCTTCTCTCCAACACTAAAAGTTGGGGTTGGCCTAGCACGAGTGCCCAAAAATACTGGGCAAACTTGCGAAGTTGATATTCGAGGTAAACTATTACCAGCTAAAGTGGTGAAACCTTGTTTTGTACGCCACGGCAAACGTGTAGTAGAATAGCGCCAGATTATAAAATACTGGTTCAGAATTGCTCGCGACCAAGGTGAGCAGCTGTTTTTTTGATTGATTCATTAGGGGATGTCTCCATGAGTGAAATACCAAGCGAACTGCGCTATTTATCGACCCATGAGTGGGTAAGAATTGATGAGAATGGCGATGCCATTGTAGGGATCACCGACCACGCTCAGCAAGCTCTGGGCGATATGGTATTTATTGAATTACCGGAAGTGGGTAGTGAGCTGGCGGCTGGTGACGAGGCTGGTGTAGTTGAGTCGGTCAAAGCTGCTTCCGATATTTATTCGCCGATCTCTGGTGAAGTGATCGCGGTGAATGAAGCGTTGGAAGATGCGCCAGAGACAGTGAACAACGATCCTTACACCGATGGCTGGTTATTCAAGCTTTCCCCACGTGATGAGGGCGAGTTGGAAGAGCTATTAGATTCTGATGCCTATGCTGAGAAGCTTGAAGACGCCTAATCGGCGGAGAATCGGCGCAGGAGCGCTGATTATAACTGAATAATGGAAGCCCTCTTTTGAGGGCTTTGTTTTTTATACCGAGTACGACCTATGCCATTTATCCCACATACCGAACATGATATCGCTGAAATGCTTGAAGTCATTGGTGCCAAGCACATCAACGATCTTTTTGATGAAATACCGCAACAACTTCGCGCGGGAGAGCTGACCCAAGTGCCTGATGCTATCAGCGAAATGGAAATGGCTCAGCTGATGCAGGAGCGTGCTTCACAGGATAGTGTGAAGTTGAACTTTCTAGGGGCCGGTGCCTATGAGCATCATATCCCTGCGGCGGTTTGGGATGTCGCCACTCGGGGAGAGTATATGACGGCGTATACGCCCTACCAGGCCGAGGCCAGTCAAGGTACCTTACAGGTGCTTTACGAATACCAGACGAATATGGCTAATTTGACCGGTATGGATGTGTCCAATGCCTCGCTCTATGATGGCGCTTCTGGATTGGCTGAGGCGGTATTAATGGCCGTTCGGGCCAATCGTAAATGCAAAACCCGTCAGGTATTGCTACCCGCCAATCTGCATCCGCACTACGAAGCGGCACTGCGCGCGATTGTTGAAACTCAGAATATTGAACTAGTAGTGGCTGAATATGGTGACCAAACCGGTACGCTGAATGTTTCTGCGCTTCCTCAAGGGCAATATGCAGCAGTCGTCATCGCCCAGCCCAACTTTTTTGGCCAGTTAGAAGCGGTTGATGAGCTAACTGATTGGGCGCATGAGCAAGGTGCTTTGGCAATCGCACTGGTTAATCCTATGGCGCTGGCGTTATTGACGCCTCCTGGCAATTGGGGCGAAAAGGGCGCGGATATTGCCTGTGGTGACGGCCAACCGCTCGGGGTGCCGATGGCATCAGGTGGGCCATACTATGGTTTTATTTGCTGTAAGCAAGCCATCGTTCGTCAAATGCCTGGACGTATTATTGGCCGCACCGTCGATTTGGACGGCAATATTGGCTATGCCCTGACACTGCAGGCGCGAGAGCAACATATCCGTCGTTCCAAAGCGACATCCAATATCTGCACCAACCAAGGACTTGCCGTGACCGCTTCAACTATTTATATGGCGTTGATGGGGAGTGAAGGGCTGAGTCGGGTAGCGCAAAACAGTCATCTAGGCATGAAATTGCTGAGTGAAAAACTAGCTACTTTGGGTATCAAGCCAGTATTTGACGGCCCTTATTTTCATGAGCGTGTATTTGCATTGCCTGTTGCTGCGGATAAGGTTGTCAGTGCTTTGGCCGAGCAGGGGGTTGTTGCAGGCCTTGATCTCGGAAAATACGATTCGGCTCGTTCCAATCAATTGCTGATCTGTGTAACAGAAACGAAAAGTGATGCCCATTTGGATCACTTCATAGCGCAACTTCAATCTGTGATAGGGCAATAATCATGACCAAGCATCAAACGATTTTTGACATCAGCCGCGATCAACGTGTTGCTTCGGCGCAATTGCCCGCTCGTCGCAGTGGTGA
>DFOV01000185.1:3438-6913 GCA_002376965.1 Gammaproteobacteria bacterium UBA3532 | reverse complement strand
GCTAACAGGGCTTTGGCAAACTGAGGCCGTTGTTTACCCGACAATTTCAGACAGTGGTCAATCAGGGTGAGCAGCGCCGGAGTGTATTGGCCTTGACCACGCGTTGCTGCCGCTTGCAAGGGATCGGCTTCGCCATCGAGCACCGCTTGTTGGCGCAGAGCACTTTCTAACGGTGCTTCGCCAAAACACAGCTCATACAGCGTTGCGCCAAAGGCATAAAAATCGGTCCACGGCCCTTGGGGCGATTGGCTGGAATACTGCTCTGGCGGAGCATAGCCACGGCTGATAATCGCCGCCATCGATTGTGATTGCTGATTAAGGGCATAACGCGCCGCGCCGAAGTCAATCAACATCGGCTCGCCTTCCTGGCGCAGATAGATATTTCCGGGTTTGACGTCTCGGTGTAGCATGCCTTTGGCATGAATCGCGGCCAGTCCTTTTAGCACAGGTATGGCCAATGCCTTAATTCGGCTTTCCGCCATGCCGCCGCGATGATGAATGGTGTTCAGGTGCTGGTCTAACGACTCCCCCTCTTCATAGTCCATCACCAGATAAGCGGTGTTATTCTTTTCGAGAAAGGTTAATACACGAACAATGTTCGGATGTTTGAATTTGACCAGCAATCTTGCCTCATCAATAAAGCGCTTGAGGCCATAAGCATAGTCTTGCTGTTTGTGGGATTTGATTTGGATAGTTTCGCCATGCACCTCGCGCACCGCCAAATCATCGGGCAGGAATTCTTTTAGCGCGACTTGATGCTCAATTACCGGATCTTGGGCTAAGTAGGTGACAGCGAAGCCGCCCTGCCCCAGCACTTTTTCAATACAGTACTGGCCGACGTGCATACCCGGTCTTAATCGATTTTCGTGTAAATCCATGTCGATCATATCGTCCTTTAGTTGAGCCTGCGACGCCAAAAGAATGCCCGCATTATATCAAAAATACCGCTGATATCTGGCATTTGTATACAGGGCCTGCTGGTGCGTAGCGCAACAATGACCACGCTGGTGTTATCTGCCTGTGCCCCGCGTAGACCAACAGCGCGGCTTGCCAAGTGTTTGGCTGCTCTGTGCAGGCATTTTTTGCCCAAACCCGCCATCAGTTCGGCGCTTGAAACGGCCTCCCATAAACCATCGCTGCACAGCAACAAGCATTGATTTGATGCCAGTGGCGGCAAGATCCGTATGCTTGGATTAAGAGAGCTAGACTGGCGATTCATCACATCAACAACCTTTAATAAACGACTGCGATCGGGATGACAGGATACCTCACTGGGATGAACCTCTCCTGAATCGACCAGCCATTGCACCACTGAGTGATCACGCGTCTGAAACAACACCTCGCCATCGCCCATCCAATAAGCGCGAGAATCCCCTAAATGACCAATCACAGTCTGCTCGACACTGAGCCACGCCAATACCAATGTCGTTTTGGCATCAGCAATGCCTAATTGATTCGCCTTGGCGCTGAAATATTGCTGAGCATACTGCACAGCATGACCGATAAATTCACCTCCAATCGGCTTGCTCAACCGGTGCTGATGGGCCCGAAAAAAAGCAATACAGCCCTCTGCCACCAACTGGCTAGCAAGAGCTCCGCCTTCATGACCGCCTAACCCATCGCACACTATTGCTAATGCCCCTTGAGGCCAGCACTCAACAACAACTTGATCCTGATTGCTCTGACGCGCGCCTTTCAAGCTGGCAACGCCGTATTGCCATCGATTCGTCATGACGATTTAACGATCGGGCTAGTCAATAACATCAAAGCGATGCATAGCGATCTGACCCGTTGACGTTTGGGTCAATGCTTCGCCAGGCAGTGCCCAAGGAGCCAAGGCCTCGGGCAAGGATTGACCAACATAGACCACCAATAAGCTTGGCCCAGTTGGAACCCCAACTTCGATTTGCCAATCCGCCTCTGTGGGCGGATAAAGCAGCGGCGTATGTTCTTCAACCTTAATCGCGTCGCTCATGGTAATAGGAGCCAGTCGACTGACCTCATCGCGCCCATCCACCGCCCACACCCACAGCTTTCCGGCAACGCTCGCTGTCACCGAAAATCGCAGCGCATCTCCAACCTTCAATTTTGCTGGTGCCCGCAGTTGTAGTGGCTGTTGTAGCTGCTGTTGTAGTGACTGTTGCTGTCCGCGCAGCGCCATTGCTGCTTGTTCTAAAAGCTGCCACTGCTTTCCCTCACCATGATCGGATTGACGACTCTCTTGCAGCATCCAATACCCAACGCCGCCCCCAATAGCCACCAATAACAAAGCGAGCAGCGCGTAACCAGTATATTTTGTCATGGGTTATTCCACCGCAATGACATTCATGCGCCAATCCAGACGCTGCTGATCCGCCACATTCGCTAGCCATGCAGGAAAGCCTTCTTTCGCATCCAATGGCAACGAAGCGCCGACTCCACCGTCACAAACGCTGGGTAGCTGCTGCAAAAAGTGCCGAAGTGGCCCTGTTGGCTGGTGATCACTGGCTAGCAGATAAAATGACTCGGTAACATCACCATCTAACAAATCAATGACTGCGGGGTTATTTTGCAGCGTCGGCACGCTCCATTCAGCCGGTAGCTGACCTGTTAGACCAAGACATGCCCCATCCAAGTGATGCCATTGGCCTTGCGGGTTTTGATAAATAAGCCAATTCAACTTAGCCGCGCTGTGAATATCTAACCGAAAGCACTGACCATGGCGCATCTTGGGGTTGTGAGCCAAGCGCCACTCGCCGTCCTGCCATGGCGAAAGACTGCGGCACAATTCTGGCCGACGCGGCATAACTACCGTTAACCCTAGCTGATGATCGGGCTTTTCGAACGTCGTTTTTTCCATTGCAGGTTGTGGCTCAACAATTATGGGCTTTGCCGGTTGTTGTGCTGGCTTCGCGGGTTCATGTACTGGTATAGCCGAAACCAGCGCATAGGCTTGAGTGTCCATGCCGCCCAGTCGCAGCCCTGTGTCTTTAACAATCAGTCGGCTGTTCACCAGCACCAATTGCTGAGCAGGATCAATATCGACAATCTCTGTATGCAACAAGGCATTAGCCTGTGCTTTTGATTCGACAATCACCACTTCACGATAACGAGACAGATAGTTGTCAACTAAGCGTATAGCGGATAACACCTCAACCGGTGCCTGGTTTGGTTCGGGAATATATAACTTCACCTGATCCATCTGGCGTTGCTGTAATAAGCAGCTCAGGTTGTGGGCCAGATATTTGGCCATCATGTCACTTTGATCACGCTGAAAAGGCCGACTGCGCAAACCGCGCAGGTAAGGATCCTGTGACCGCTCACTCAGTGCTCGCTGCTGCTCTTTGCTAAGCACGCCCTGCCAATGCAAGCCAAACCCTGGCAACCATTGATTGGTATAAGGATCAAGCGCTCGCAAGCGCACCTGAGTTTGCGCCATGGAAGCAACAGGAACGATATCGATAGTCAGATAATAATCCGCCTCTTTCTCTTGCTG
>DFOV01000185.1:1369-3062 GCA_002376965.1 Gammaproteobacteria bacterium UBA3532 | reverse complement strand
GCTTTGGGCACCTCAATCAAGGCATTGATTAATTGTTGCCTAATATCCTGAGTGAGGGCATCTACTTCGCCGGATATCTGTTCATGATTAACATCCACCACTAACCACGATTTATTCATGTATCTGGGATCGTCATTAAGATGGTGTTGCAGATAGGGAATGGCCGTGTTGCTTAACCATTGATTGACGCTTAACCGTTGATTGACGTTTTCCCCATCTTGCTCAACCGGCTGACTGGCACAGCCGCTCAGTGCCAAAGCGCCCAGCCAGATCAGCCATGCTGTTTTCACTATTTGCCGAACACCCTTGTATTGTTGCTCTGCCATCTCGATTCTCCTTTATTTTTCGTCCAGGTTAAAACCCTGTCGTTTTAGCGCTGCAATTCCTTGTTGCTTCTCGCTATCCGACTCGTAATGAAATACCACCACATAGCGATCGTAGGGCTTTTCAAACCAGTCAAAGCGAAAATCAGGCACGGAACGATTAAGATGTTCAATAAATCCGCGTGCTCGGTAAGGCCGTTTAAAGGTAATCAACTCAAGCCTGCCGGTATCTTGATAGGCTCGTCGCTGATGGCGCTTTGCCGTTCCAACCACAAACTGGGTGTGGTCAAAAATATAGTGGGCATACCAATGGGCCCCTGTTGGCAGGGTTCCGCGCTTTAACGCTTTGTCGATGCGTCCGGGGCCGTAATTGTAAGCAGCCAGAGCGTGGTAGATATTGCCATCATAGCGCTTGATCAGTCGCTGCAAATAGCGCGCACCCGCATCAATATTGGTGCAAGGATGATATAAATCGGCTTTGTTGTCGATGCCCAGATCGTTGGCAGTTGCTGGCCAAACGATTTGCATGACACCGATAGCATTGGCCGACGACACCGCTTTCTCGTTAAAGTCTGACTCACCGCGGGCTAAGCCCAATAACAACGCCAGCGGCATATTGTATTGCTGCGCGGCTTTGTCAAAGCAGGCTTGATGGGGAAAGGTCATATTCGGCTGTGCAGGCGCAGCACTGAATAGCTGCCAGGCACTATTCAGTTGTGGCTGATCAAGGCTGGTCGACAAGTCCCTTTTTGCCGCAAAGAGACAACAGCTCCAGGCTAATGCTAAAAGGGCGCACATAATTTGATACGTTTTCATAGTTAATCTCCTTTATTAAGGCACCGCAAACGGCGTGAGTTCCATCCCCGTTGCTTGCGTTAGCGACGCCAATTGATCCAGTAGCTGCTCAATGGATGCGTAATAAATCACGGGGTAGTGCAACCCATTGCCACCACGCTCCACCCCCAACTGGGCATCCGCCTTTTTTTGCAACATCTTGATAAAGCCTTGCGCCGAACCAAGGCTACGAAACGGCTGCCAGATGGCCTGATATTGACGAACCGGTTGAACTTCTTTTTCTGTAGATACGGCTTCTAATTCAAACGCGGCTATCGGCTCGTCGACAGGCTCAAGCCCATCGATATCTGTATCGTTATTCACTTCATCGTCAACGGTTTCCGAGAACGCTTCTTCTTGCTGTTGCTCCGCTTCTGGTTGCTCTACTGATTCTTCGTGCAGAGCGGCCTCTTCAGCGATGTCTTGATGCAAACTTTCCAAACGCTCATCAGCACTATCGCTCGGTGTATTAGCTGGTGTAGCTGGTGATAATGATGGCTGTGATAGTGAAAGCTCTGGTTGTGATGGCTCTGGTT
>DFOV01000185.1:894-1052 GCA_002376965.1 Gammaproteobacteria bacterium UBA3532 | reverse complement strand
GGTTGTGATGGCTCTGGTTGTGATAACTCTGATTCTGATAAACCAGGCTGTGACAATAAGGGCTGAATCGGCCAATAGAGCATAACGGCCAATACAACCGCACCAACGCCAATACATATGCCTAATAATTTCGCCATTCCCATCTCCTCAGTATCTAT
>DFOV01000185.1:0-544 GCA_002376965.1 Gammaproteobacteria bacterium UBA3532 | reverse complement strand
ACTTATCGCCAAGTAGCAGGAAACTTCTTGCGCAAAACGCCGTGAAATCATCCTTGATGGCTTAGCCGCCGCGTCCATGCGGCGGATATTTGCTTCAGAAGCTTCCTGCTACTTGGCGATAAGTGTGCATAGAGCCCCGCTACAGGCAATAAGACGGAGAAGAATGAATTGTTAAAAAAATATATCGATAGCTGCAGCAGATTCGCTAAACTAGAGCCTGATTTTGACCACACCGCTTCCTGGAATTGTGCTTTTCTGATGGACATTGACTGGCAAACCTACCTCTACGATCCTCAACACAACTGGATCGACCGCCTCGACAAAATGGCCTTGCGCCGCTTTTTTGATGAAAATGTCGCTATGGAAGCCATGGCCTTTGTTTTTGAGCGACTGAAAAAGGACAACTACGCCAAACTCAATAAGTTTCAGGGCAAAAGTCAACCCAGCACCTTCCTGATCAGCGTGGTAAGAAACCTACTCGAAGACTATGCCGATCACCGCTTCGGCACCTGCGAGCCACCACTTTCTTTCCGCAACACAGACG
>DFOV01000391.1:987-4601 GCA_002376965.1 Gammaproteobacteria bacterium UBA3532 | reverse complement strand
ATTTCGATAGCTTGGGGATTAAGAATAGCCAAAAAAATAAAGTAAGTGATAGAAATTATACCAATGCTAAGACCAACAACCACCCCAGCATCGATGATGCCCCGCCAAGGTTGTGGCAGTATGCGAGCAATCAAAATAAAGCAAATGATCATCAGCGTGAGACCAATTGAAATAACTTTACGCTTTCTGGTGGCGTAGATGTATCCCATGCAAAACAAAGGAGCGAGTAGAACATGAAGAATACGGGGATTATTCTTCAAATAAATTGCCCGAATTACTAAGCGGGGCGCGAAACCATGGTGAAACCCCTTATACCCCTCTGTGTAGGCCATGTAAGCAACGAAGAAAGCCAAGACTGTCCAGTGCAAAAGAGTCATCGTTGAATCCTCGAGAGCCAAAGCCATTGGGGCTAATCGATAAATTGCGAACAGCAATAACAATAGTACACCGCCCACACCCCAAGTAAATCCTAATACTTTCACTGTCTAGCAACACCTACTGAAAAACGTCTATTATAGACCAGACACATTGTATGCACCCAAAAACCGAAGCCTGTCAGTAACTCGAGTTCCATGACATCGCTTCTAACAAAAAAGTGAGATATGATTTTGTATAGCAATTGCAAGCCAACCGGCTCTACTAGTTAAACCGTTCCCAGGCAGAGAATTTCCTAATGAGTATCAAACTTGGTGTAGTGATGGATCCTATTGAATCCATTGTTGTGAAGAAGGATACAACACTGGCAATGTTACTGGCAGCGCAGAGTCGTGGCTGGGTAATTCACTATATGCTGCAATCAGATCTCTACATGGATCAGGGAGAGGTATTTGCAAGGATGCAAACTCTGTCTGTCATGGACGACGAAAAGAAATGGTTTACGTTCGGGAGCAAAAGCGATCAAGCCCTTACAGGACTGGATGTCATACTTATGCGAAAGGATCCGCCATTTGATCTCGACTATGTGTATACGACATACCTGCTGGAACGGGCTCAACAAGATGGCGTTCTCGTTGTGAATGACCCACAAAGCCTGCGTGATTGTAATGAGAAGATATTCTCCACCCAATTTCCCCATTGCTGCCCACCATTCCTAGTCGCAAGTTCCGAAGAAAAACTAAAGGCATTCCATCAAGAGCACGAGGACGTAATATATAAACCGCTTGATGGCATGGGAGGAGCATCCATTTTCCGTGTAAAGAATGACGATTCGAACTCAAGCGTTATTATCGAAACTCTTACTGAAGGCGGTAATCGACAAATCATGGCCCAGAAATTCATTCCCGAGATAGCGAATGGGGATAAACGAATACTCATGATAGATGGGAGCCCAGTAGAGTACGCACTAGCACGCATTCCCGCAACAGGAGAAACACGTGGCAATCTCGCTGCTGGAGGCAACGGTATAGCCCAAGAACTTAGCAAAAGAGATCGCTGGATTTGCGACCAGGTTAGCCCTATTTTGAAAGAAAGAGGGTTGCTCTTTGTCGGGCTGGACGTCATCGGAGACTATCTCACCGAAATAAATGTCACCAGCCCCACATGCGTAAGGGAAATCGATCGTGCTTTTAACTTAAACATCGCAAGTAGCCTTATGGATTGTATCCAGCAAAAACTGAATACAGAGCAGGCAAATTAAGTTACGAGGAGAGGAATTCAAATGGCCACCGCCGATGAAGATCTTTCAAGAGAACGTTTTGGTTTTACCATTTTCCTCTCTGTCTGTTTTCATGCGATTGTTATTCTTGGCGTTAGCTTTACCTATTTAGGAAAACTTAACAACAATAATGCGTTAGAGGTTACTTTCGCCCAACACCACAGCATCCTCACTCCAGACGATGTCCGCTTCGTGACACGCGAAAGCCAGAATGGCGACAGAGCTATTGATGAAGCTTCGGTTCCCAGTAAGCCTTTTAAATCAGATTTTAACAATAATCTTATCCAGAAAATTCTACCAGTACCCGGTATGGTCGACATAGCTAATGAAGCGGAAATGCAGAATATTGCCATCATTTCTACATCCGCGGGCAAAGATAGGACCAATCAACAGCTGGAAGTGCTAGAGCCGAAAAAACAACAACCGGCTTCTGAAGAATCAACTTCGAAAAAATTGAGCATCGCCATTAGGAGCCTGCAGGAACAACTAAATATACGGAGACAAGCCTATGACAAGCGCCCCCGCCGATACACGATTTCATCAGCATCTACTAAAAAGAGCCATGACGCTCTCTATCTTGACAACTGGCGCCGACGCATCGAAGCAATTGGCAATATCAACTACCCCAAGGAGGCAAGGAGAGAACAAATCTATGGCAGCCTGAGGTTGTTAGTAGCCCTGCTCCCTAATGGAGAAGTTAAAAGAATCCAGGTCATGAAATCCTCCCAACACAAAGTCCTAGATCAGGCTGCTATTGAGATTGTAGAACTAGCAGCGCCTTTCCAGCCGTTCCCGCAGGCAATGCGCGACGAAGTTGATATACTCGAGATTATTCGGACCTGGCATTTCCATGAGGGCAATGCCCTGACTAGTTTCTAAATCAAGCCTCTACCGGTTGAGTTTCATGAACGATAACATTCACACAAGATATCTCGAGAATCAGTTCCTTATCGCCATGCCGCAGATGCTGGACCCTTATTTTACAAATACGGTGACCTACCTCTGGAAACACAATGAAGAAGGTGCGCTGGGCATTGTTATTAACAAACCTTTAAAAGCCTGTGTGGCTGATATCTTCGCTGAATTAGATATCATATGTTCTACTGAGAATAGCCTTTTTCGGGAACGACCTGTGTTAGCGGGAGGCCCGGTCGAGCGAGACAAGGGTTTCATCATCCACGATGCTGGCCAGCAGTGGGAATCTTCTATCGAAGTTACGTCGGAGATAACTATTTGTACATCGAGGACAATCCTGCAGGATATCGCCAACGGGTCCGGCCCTGAAAATTACCTGGTGGCCCTCGGATGTGCCGGCTGGGAAGCTGGCCAGCTAGAAAGAGAGATCACTGAAAACACCTGGCTAACCATTCCGGCTAATGCAGAACTTATTTTCTCCGATAATTACAATGGTAAAGCCAAAGCGGCGGCAGGCCTTTTGGGAATAGACCTTCAACAGATATCTCCTGAAGCCGGTCACTCCTGAAACCACCAATTCTATAAACCAATACTATGATAATCGACATACTGCCAAGTAATTGCGACGAGCCAGTTACGGCACTGGCCTTTGATTATGGAACACAGCGAATTGGGGTCGCCTTTGGACAAAGCATTTCAGCAACAGCAAAGGCTGTCGCTGTACTTAAGGCCAAAGATGGGATTCCCGATTGGAATCAAATTCAAAGCCTGATCGACGAATGGAAACCGGGCCTGTTTGTAGTTGGCTTACCCTACAACCTCGATGGTACCGAGAGCGAATTGCTTTTGCGCGCTATCAGATTCGCTTACCGGTTGAATGGTCGCTTTAACCTCCCCAGTTTTGGAATGGACGAACGCCTCTCTTCCAAAGCGGCGATTGAAAAAATCGTCACGGCGACCCATGGCGCCAAGAAAAAAACCACCATCGACGACATAGCGGCACAGATCATCCTCGAAAATTGGTTTTCGGAATTCAATGCAAAAA
>DFOV01000391.1:0-608 GCA_002376965.1 Gammaproteobacteria bacterium UBA3532 | reverse complement strand
TTTCCCGAGCTCATCAAGGTTAAATATCTGGTAACAACTTGACTAGTATCGCAGAAAATATTTCAGAAGTGAGCCTAAAAATCAGAGAGTTTGAGGAGAGCTACAGGCGCTCAGCTGGTTCTGTCAGTTTGCTTGCCGTAAGCAAGAAACATTCCGAAGACAAAATTCGCCAGGCGGCGGCAGCTGGAATCCGGAATTTTGGAGAAAACTACTTCCAAGAAGCTGAACAAAAGATCAAAAATCTGACCGACCTGGATCTAAGCTGGCATTTCATCGGCTCGATCCAGGCCAACAAAACCCGAAAAATTGCAGTCCACTTCGACTGGGTGCACAGCATCGACCAGGAGAGGATCTCTCGCCGCTTAAATGATCATCGCCCAGAATCTCACCCCCTTCTTAACGTGTGCGTGCAGATCAACTTGTCAAATGAAAAAAACAAATCCGGCACCGAGCTAGACCACGCCAAAAACTTGTGCAGCGTTATTACCTCACTGCCTAATCTTCGGTTGCGTGGTCTGATGGCGATACCAGCCCCACTGCCAGATCTAGAGTCCCAACGTAACTGCTTCCACCGGCTAAATCGAGCTTTTGAAGCCCTCAAAAAGAGT
>DFOV01000125.1 GCA_002376965.1 Gammaproteobacteria bacterium UBA3532 | reverse complement strand
TGCATATAGCGTGTGATAGCATGTTGAGGGGCACCCTCCAGTACTTCGATCTGTGCAGGAGAAATCTGTGCTTGTTGAATAAGCGCATCGATTGCACTTCTATGCCGCCGGCATAGGGTGTCTTGATCGTGCTGTTGTATTAGATCGGTCAGCGCGGATATTGACTCAAGCAGCGAGTGCTTGTAACAGGTTAAGACAGTTAGCGGCGAGTTGAGCTGGGCCGCATACTGATCTGCATGTTGCAATATGGCGATATTGTGGTCGGTATTCGATGGATTCACATCTATCGCGGCCACAACATTGCCAGCGATAGGCGTTTGATAGCTATACAGTAAAGGTTTCGGAGCCTGGCGAATCAACATCCAGTCATCCGGAGCAAATAGCAGTGTTTCTAACTTAGGGTGATGTGTGGCTTGTTTAAGGATGAGATCAGCGTTGTGGGTGGTGAGATAGTTCTTGATGCTGTATTCCAGGCTACCGGCAGCCCATTCGCTATGAGTTTTTACCGTTAGGCCTTTTTCTCGCAGCGGCTTGGCCGCGCTGTCTAAATGCGCCGACAGGCTTTCTTCGTAGGCGTGCATGACCGAAGGTAAAATAAAGTCATCCACCAGATAGCTGCTGAGCAACAGGTGATCATAATCACTGCTAAAGAGGGTCAGGTCGGCTTCGTATTGCTGTGCCAGCCAAGCGGCCCGTTCGAATAGCGGGCTATTGTCATGGACGGGGTCAACCACTACCAGAATGCTTTTTGGTAGAAAATTATTGGATATAGGCATGATGCCGCTCCTCGTATAGCGCTAGATAAACCGGCTTTGTCTAATAACCTCAGCTCTGGATAACTGCTCACAAACGCGTTCCAGACGCGAATATGACTAAAGTATCATTCATGATTCAGCTTCAATAGCCTCCAAAGCGTCTATTAAATGAGTATTTTGCTTATCCAGAGTTCAGGTTAAGTATGGCAGCTGTGGCATGATCCGCCACCATAACCTGAACGATTTCGAGGCGTTTGCTTCAGGGCTGACCAGGGCATTCTCGAACTTGATCTAACACAATAAAGATAGGTGTATGGGGAATATACTAAAATATGGGGCGGGATCTAGAGACTGACTCTGGCTGAGTAGGTGCGTGCCCCTCTATCCTAACAAAAATGGAAGGTGTGCTATGGCTGAGCAAAAATTACGTAGAATTATCTCGGATGGGCAAGCAGGCGTCGATAGAGCAATATTAGACGTGGCGAAAGTCTATGGTGTTTCATCAGGTGGCTGGTGTCCCAAATCTGGTATGGCGGAAGATGGGCATATCTCGTCAAGCTACCATTTACGCTCCACTGCGAGTGAATCGCCTTGTGTACGGGTGCAACGCAATATACACGAGAGTGATGCGACCCTCCTTATCACCTTTGGGACCACTAGCGAGTTAGCTCATAAGATAACCACTTTGAGTGAAGAAGCTTCGCACCCGATTCTTCACATCGACATGGCGCGAATGGTTGATACCGCTATGGTTGAGGAGTGGTTAACTGAGCACAAGGTTAATGTGCTTTATGTTGTCGGAACCAATGAGAGCAGTGCCCCAGGTATCTATCGCCGAACGCGAAAATTCTTTAATCACCTTTTTGAGGAGATGGAAAAGCACCAGCATCTGGTTGTGCACCATTCTCAGCCGCACTAGATGAGGTGGTATATGCTAGAGAGCCGAAGCTGTAATAAGGCTCATTTGCTGACGAAGGGCTTCCCAAACCTGAGCCGGCGCAAGTGCTTGCATGCACTCAGCATCGGGGGATGGTGGTGATTTTTGATGGCAGTAGTGCTGATAGCAGGGGCTGCATTGGTAGCTGTCGTCCAATAGCCAGCGCTGGTTGTCGCCAGTTGCGCCGATGAGCGCAGTGGAAGTCGAGCCATATAAATGTACCGCTGGAATGCCTAATGCCGCGGCAAGATGGCCTAGTCCTGTATCTGAGCAAACGGCTCCAGCAGCTTGGTTGAGTATTGCTGCAGTTTGAGTGAGTGAGTAGCGTGGTAGTGCGGTGGCATTCGGATTGTTTGCGATAATGCGTCGAGCTCGTTGGTGTTCTGTATCATTTCCGCATGGAAATACAAAGTGATACCCTGCCTGGTTCACCAGCTCTATAAGAGATTTCCAATGATGCTCTTGCCACAGTTTCGACGGCCAGCTCGCATTGTGCACGCCAAATAGAAATGGATTAGGCAGCTCCTGGGGAAGAGAACCAAAGTCTGCTTGGCTTAGCCCATAATCTGGTGCGCTGTCTGGAACTGGATAATTCAGGCTCTGAGCGAATAGCTGGCGCAGACGATCAATAGCATGCGCATTACGGCTAACAGGGTGTTTATGCTGATAGGCAAAGTGAGCAACTTTCTCTCTTACACTATTTTTATCGTATCCGTGGCGAGGGCCACGGCAAAGCCTGGTAACAAATGCGCTTTTAAAGTTGGATTGGCCATCAATTACCGCGTCGTATTCTGTCGCTGTTATATCTGCATAAAACCTTGAAAACTCCCCTGACGACCAGGTTTTGCGTAAGTTTTTACGCCAGCGACGGTGAGCCGTTTTGAAAACCTGGTTAACACGAGGGTGCCAGGTTGCCACTTCATAAAAACTTTCGTCGACAATCCAGTCAAAGCTGATATCAGGTATTGCCTTGGCGGCATCAGTTAGCGCGGGTAGGGCGTGAATTAAGTCGCCCATCGAGGTTAGTTTGACCAGCAGAACACGAGACATGCTAACTTATTTACCCGTACCAAACATTTTACCCGTAACAAACAGGGACTTGCATATAGCCGCAATCTTATGCCGAATTTTGTGCTTATTCGCTGCAGCATCGCTGACGACATAGTTAATCTGTAAACTTTGGCGTTTGCCTTCGAAAGAAGGATAGCCATGCCAGCAGTTGTCCGTCACCTTAAAGGCTAGTAGGGTTCCACCTTCAGAAGATACTTCTTCGCTGTAGTCTTCTAACGATTGTCCCTGATTTAAAATGCGTAGATTGCCCGTAGACTCATTCCAGTCTTCATTGAGATACAACAATAAAGTGATCAGTTTAGACTTGGAGTCAGTGTGAATGCGTCCATCTTTAGCCCGAGAAAATCCACGTGCTGTGATCATGACAGGACGGTCGCATAAATCGATATCAAATTTTTGTTCTATGATCTGACGCATTTCCAACGAATGGAATGTGTCAATAATGGGTTGCATCGCCGGGCCATAGTCTGTTTTCTCCAACGCGAAGCTGCCACCTTGATCGAGCTTTGGAAAATCGCTAATCACCTTTGCCAAGGCCTCGTGATTAACGAAGTTTTTCAGAACCAGATAAGGGTAGGGAGATGACTTAACTTCGGCATCGCGAAGCGCGCTAAGATTACATACAGACATTGATACTTCCTCAGCTCCAATTTTCTCAGGCCTGCACATAATCATGGCC
>DFOV01000163.1 GCA_002376965.1 Gammaproteobacteria bacterium UBA3532 | reverse complement strand
AAGGCCAATGGCGTTTGGCAATGCCTTGGGCAATAGTATCGTTGGAGTGCTGAGTCGCTCAGGAAATCGAGATAAAGTAGAGACCGCTAACTCCAAAGCAGGAAAATCTCTTCAAGAAGAAGGCGCATTCGACCAATTCACTCCTTATGCCGTCGATGCTCCACCAACTCTCGGCGATGAATCAATGGTTGCCTGCTTTGTGAAAGGCACCCTTATTCATACGCAAAAAGGAATGAAGCCCATTGAGGCAGTCACCATTGGCGATATGGTTCTGGCCCAGCCTGATCTCAAAGGTGAGAGAGCGTATAAACCCGTTGCCAACATTTTCAGTGGTTCTGAGAAACGTATTGTTGAACTCCAGGTTTTCAATTCCGAGCAATCAGAAACCATTTTCACAACAGAAAAACATCCGTTCTGGGTGGTTGACCATGGCTGGAAAAAAGCCGCCGATATAGAGCCTGGTTCTCTCTTAGAGCTGGCTAATGGCAAGATCGCACAAGTAGAAACCGTCGTTGATACCGGGCGAATAGAGCCAGTCTTTAACTTCGAAGTGTCAGATTTCCACACCTATTACGTAGGGGAGCTTGGCGTCTGGGTTCATAACACGAGTGCTGTGCAGCCTACGACAGACTCGATCGCGCTTGCTGAGTTAACCGGAAATTCAGATTTAGCTACAGATGAACAAACTATACTATTTCTCAGTTCACAAAGAAGAAGTAGAGGAAATGGTGCGCTCGGAGATCAAGCTGGCTTCAGTATTGTCGATGGGGCGCTAACCGTCGAGTCTACACCGGATAACCCTTATGGCGTTGCTCCAGCAAGGCTTCGTGAATTATCGGGTTTCGTAAACGGTAGCTACTCATTAGATGTCGACATTCCCGATCTCTCGATCAATGAACTGTCACACCTGCAAGACTTGGTAACGCTGCAAGATAACGCATTTGAGTTTGATACAGGCCCAGCTTTAGTCCCTGACGAGGGAAGCTTTATCTCTGAGTATGAAATAAAGCGACAAATTCAGGAGTATAGGACTGGGTGGCGTGGTACTTATCAGTACCGTCAGGCAACCAATATGCATGACGCAATTGCATTGGCTGGTGGTGAGCTTGCATTTGGTAAGGTGTTTGCTGAGATAGCCTCGATCAGTTCTAAAGTTTATTACTCTTTACGTGGAGAACGTGCGTTAACTAATGCAATGCTTAAGGCTGAGATACGGGCGGGGTTGTCTTCTTACTCTCCAGCATCAGCATCTGTTGGAGTTACAGATAACTTTGCTAGCCTAACCCCCTCAGGCTTTGGAGCCCGTCAAATAATCCTAGATCCAACCGATGCAGCTTTGGTCAGTGACGCCGACCGTCTTGTTCGCTCAGTATTTAATAAGTTCGACGAAATTAAAGCCGCAGGCACAGGAAACAGAAAGACTGGGCCGGTTTTAACCGGTGTACTAAATAGAGATACTGGCGAGATTTTTTATGCCCTTAACCAAACTCAAGCGCAAACTTATGTCATTCCGCGCCTCCATCCAGTATTGGAAGCTCGAAGGTTGCAATATTTATCAAACGCTGAACAGGCTGGCTTGGGAATTGACGCTTTAGGAAAGCAGCTTCCAGGAACGCATGCAGAGGTTAAGGCGGTGAGTCAAGCTCTAGATGCTATAGGCCCCAATGCTTCTGCTAACGACCTTAATAAGATGATAATTTTCAACCTTCGTGCAAGAGGAGTATCTAAAGGAAGTAGTATTATCAGATGTAACAACTGTCAGGTAATGACGACTGGAGTCCCTTCAATTTCCGACAACCCCGCTTTTGAGGCAATTCTTCCCAGTCTGAGAGGAGCTCACTAATGGTAGTAGACATTGACGCCCTCGAATTTAGCGATCAGCACTTATATGAACTTAAAGGTAAACCATTTTCAGGAACTGCGCGTGAAAACTATCCCAGTGGAAAAACATATATGGAGATGGTAATTGTCGATGGTATTCAAGAAGGAGTAACTAAAGAGTGGTATGAAACGGGAGCCCTCCGCTCAGAAGCCTTTTACAAAAAAGGAGGCTTACATGGCAGTTATATAGAGTGGTTTGAAAATGGGCAGTTAAAAAGAACAAGTTACTATGAGTTTGATATTCTTATTTCCATGGAGGAAAAAAATGAGGAGGGTAAAGTCATTGATAAGTACGAGTTATCCCCCAACTCTATAGAGCACCAAACATTAACAGTGGCTAGGAGGCTTGATAAAAAAAGCAGAAGCTAACAACTTTGAGCCTTACAGATTCTATTTACTTGTTGGTCTGCTTGCCTTGTTGTTTCCGGTAGGCGGAACGCAGGGGACAGCCGTGTTATCCAATGGCAAGCAGAGTTCAATGAAATTTTATGTCCAATAGAAACATAAATAGGCTTGATATTGGTCTGTGTTCTTACTGCTGCACCAATAACCTCATTATTGTCCATCAAAGGAGCAATCCCCCCACGCTCTTTAACTGGCTCTTCGTGTTTACCCAATAGCCGTGTTTTGCCACAACCGATGCTAGGGATATTAAATATTACACCTAAATGGCAGGCTAAACCGAAACGGCGGGGATGAGCCAGCCCCTGACCGTCGCATACCACTAAATTGGGTTTGTGTTGTAGTTGGTCAAATGCATTAATTAGCGGTGGGAGCTCCCTAAAAGAAAATAGCCCTGGAATATACGGAAACTGAACCTGCGCTTCTGCTATAGACGTTTCAATAACATCTAATGTTTCGGCATCAAGAACGACCACAGCGGCAACAAGCTTATCTCCATGCTTTTGATAAGCCACATCGACTCCGGCAACCAGTTTAACGTGATCAAAGTCATCGAAAGAAACTACCTTAGCTGCTAACTGCTGCTGTAACGCTATCGCTTCTTTTTCGGTTAAATTCCAGGAATGCTCAATTACAGGCTTCATTTACTTGCCATCACCTTAGCCATCTGAGTTTTCTTCACAAAGCTATCAATCACCAACACCAACGCCTTTTGATCTTCATCGGGCAAATCATCTACCTGATAATAGAGCTTGGACAAATCGTGATTGTGGATCTTCACTTCTGTTGACACCGGTTGACGTCCAGCCAACTCATCTAAACTCACCTGCAAAATATCAGCGATCTTGATCACCGTATCAAACTGCGGTGTTGCTGTGCCACGTTCCCAGCGATTGTATACACGCGGGTCAACACTGATCAGTTCGGCAAGCCGTGCTTGTGTGATATTCCTTGCCATTCTTAGTTGCTTCAGGCGTTCAGAAAACTCCGACATATCGAGATACTCAATCAACTGATGATATGTCGCCATTATAACCCCTCCACTTTTAGGTCTTGCTTGGCATCTACTATATGGTTTATATTGAAATTAATCAACAAGTCTATTGACAAGTTTTAGGGGAAAACACCATGGCACGCTATTCCGACGACGA
>DFOV01000153.1 GCA_002376965.1 Gammaproteobacteria bacterium UBA3532 | reverse complement strand
TGGATATAGTCCAATTCACCACATAGCGGATCAATCGTTTGCAGGTTTAGCGTTGGCGCATACCAATCACTGTTTAGCATTTCGATGCTCATCCATGCTTCAAGCGCGCCGCAGGCACCTAGTGTATGGCCCCAATAGCTTTTTAACGAGCTGATCGGCATACGTGAACCAAAAACTCGGTTGGTTGCCAACGATTCTGCTACATCCCCGCGATCGGTCGCGGTACCATGGGCATTGACATAACCAATAGCCTCAGGTGCCAGAGCAGCATCTTTCAGCGCCAGCTCCATTGCTACCTGCATGGTGTTTGTTTCGGGCTGAGTAATATGGCTACCATCACTATTAGTACCAAAGCCAACCACCTCGGCATAGATAGTCGCGCCACGGGCTTTAGCATGTTCCAACTCTTCCAATATCAGCGTACCAGCGCCCTCTCCGACCACCAGGCCATCACGATCTTTGTCGAACGGACGCGGTGATGTTTGCGGAGCATCGTTTTTCTGGCTGGTAGCATACAGGGTATCAAACACGCTGGCCTGAGTCGGACAAAGTTCCTCGGCCCCACCAGCAACCATAATATCCTGCATTCCAAACCGAATGGCTTCGTAGGCATAGCCAATGGCTTGACTACCTGAGGTACAGGCACTGCTGGTGGGAATGACGCGTCCTTTGAGCTGAAAGAACACGCCAATATTGACCGCCGTTGTGTGATTCATCATACGAATATAGCTGGTGGCCGTCACGGCAGTGGGCTTGTCTAACAGCATCATCCGCCCAAAATCGAGGATGCCGCTGGTACTACCACTGGATGATCCATAAGCAACCCCCATCCGGCCATCGGTGATGATTGGGTTGTCTTGTAGTCCGGCATCAATCAGTGCCTGCTCCGTTACAGCAGTCGACATCAAAGCAACTCTTCCCATACTGCGGGTTTGTTTGCGACTGAAGTGCTTGGGTTTGGTAAAACCAGGAATCGGACCACCAAGCCGCGTACCCAGGCCTTCATAGCAATCCCAAGCATCCATATACACGATACCATTGCGTTTGGACTCAAATGCAGCCCGTATTGTCTCCCAATCACTGCCTTGGGAGGTGATGCCGGCCATACCTGTAATTACAACTCGTCGCATTTTATGCTAGTCCACCGTTTACTGAAATCACTTGTCGAGTGATGTAGGAAGCATCCTCCGACATTAAAAAGCTGACTGCTGCTGCCACTTCATGCGGCTGTCCCGAACGTTTCATCGGGATCATTTTCATAATCTGCTCCATTGGCAGATCATCGTTTTCTGTCATGTCGGTTTCAATAAAGCCCGGCGCGACACAATTGACGGTAATTTTTCGCTTGGCTAATTCCACTGCCAGCGCTTTGGTTGCTCCAATCAATCCAGCCTTTGAGGCGCTATAATTGACTTGCCCGCGATTGCCGGTGATCCCTGAAACAGAAGCCATGGTAACAACTCGACCACCACGCTTTTTGGCACCACGGATCATTGGCATCATGATCGGGTGCACTACGTTGTAAAAGCCATCTAGATTAGTATGGATCACCGAATCCCAATCGTCATCCGTTAATGCTGGAAAAGCATTATCACGGGTGATCCCTGCATTACAGACCACGCCGTAATAAGCCCCATACTGTTCAACATCCTGATTAAGAATTGTCCGCGCCTGTTCTCGATTGGCGATATCAAACTGTAAAATACGCGCTTGACGACCCAGCGCTCGCACTTCCTCTGCTGTTTGCTCGGCTTGTTCAATGCCTGAGCGACAATGAACCACAATATCAAAACCGTCTTTGGCCAGACGAATGGCAATGGCTTTCCCTATGCCGCGACTGGCACCTGTGACTAATATTTCCCGATTATCCATGTTTGACTCCTTCAAAATACTGCTGTGGATCAAGGGGTTTAAAGGTATTCAGCTTGGCTTCCGCTAATACCTTGTCACCTAACATCAATGAACACTGAAACACACTCAATTCATCTTCCTGCATGATACGGTAGCATTCAGCCCGCAAGGTGACATTCACCGGCAACACCGGCACATGAGCTTCGTAACGTCGCGTACCAACCAAAAAGCCGACCGTGATGTCTTCATTGTTTTTGCGCTGCTCAATACCAGCAAACAAGCCCACACTTTGGGCCATCAATTCAATACCAACCCAACCAGGTATTGCCCCATCCTGAAAAAAAGGATGCTGATCATCCAGATCAATTTCCGCCACCACATGCTCTTCACCATAATCTACCAATCGGTCGACCAAGATCATGGGCGCACTATGCGGGAGTAATTCTTCTACCGAGTATGTCACCTGTGTTCCTTCTTTTTTATCTTTTAATATCTTAGCTACTGCTTAGGCCCGACCAATCACTACACTGACATTATTGCCGCCAAAAGCAAAGCTGTTACTCATCGCATATCGCGGTTGAGCGCACTGCACGCCACGAGCAACCAGATTCAATGGCGGAATCGCACTGTCGTATTCACCATCAAAGATATGCGGCGGCAGCAAACCTTGAGTATTGTAGGAAGAGAGGGTCAACCAGCAAAACGCCAACTCGGTGGCTCCTGCCGCACCTAAGGTGTGCCCTACCAAGGCTTTGGTTGAACTGCACGCAAGCTGGTCACCAAAGAGGGTCGAAACGGCCAAGCCTTCCATATTATCATTCAATTTGGTCGCGGTGCCATGCAGATTCAGGTAATCAATCGCCTCTGGTGTCAGGTCGGCTTGTTCCAGTGCCATCTGCATCGCTCGCATCGCTCCTTGCCCGGTTGGATCGGGGGCTGACATATGGTGTGCATCTGACGACTCACCAACTCCACATAAGCGAATTGGGCCTGCTTCGCTGGATAATATAAACACGGCTGCCGCTTCGCCTATATTAATGCCACAGCGATTTTTGCTGAATGGCATGCACAGTGATGTGGAAACGGACTCCAACGAATGAAAGCCATTCACGGTTAATCGACACAACGAATCGACACCACCAACGATGACCGCATCGCAAATACCATGATCCAGTAGCCGCTGAGCAGAGGCTAATGCTTTGGTGCTTGAAGAGCAGGCAACCGATACCGTATAAGCCACATTCTTAAGCCCATAATAGGCACGCAAAAACAGCGCTGGATCGCCCATTTCCTGCTGCTGGTAGTGATACGGTTCGGGGATCGGCTCGCCATTGGCCTCAGCAAAAATAGCCTGCTCACCCTCACCAATGCCAGATGTGCTTGAACCTAACACTACACCAATACGAGAAGCACCGTACTTATCACGCATGGCTTCAATTTCACTTTCGATTTGTTGGCAGGCACTCAGCAATAGCTGGTTGTTACGACTATTGTGTTTCGCCAATGCTTGTGGAATTTGTGGCAGAGGTTCATCCACTTGTCCCAGAGTTGTAGTAGTATTCGGGATATATCCTTCCAAAGCGACCATGCCAGAAGTTGCTCCAGCGAACAGGTGGTTGGCAACCGTTGACTTACCTGAGCCAAGCGCGTTAATCAGCCCCAGGCTATTGAGATAGTATTGGCGTTGTGGGTTGTTCAATGTCGGCCTCTATGGTTTCAATATCCAGTTGATAACCCAAGTCATGTTGAATCAATGATAACTGTGTGGGTACTTGGCCGCTATTATACGAGGAATTGATGCTGATATGCTCGCCGGATGAAGAAGAAATTACACGTTTTTGCGCTGATGTCGTAATTTGCAGCCCTAAAGGTGCAAAATGCAATGCTAAATCCTGCTGTTGCCATAGGCTGAATTGAAAATCTAGCAGGATGCGCCGCACATCCAGACGCTTATCCAAGGGTATCCGCTCTATCACGTCCGCTTTTTCACCATCCCAACGTAGTTCAAACAGCGGCACTCCCAATGGATCGAGAGCAATCATCAATATATGACTTGGGGTTAGCTCGGTTTGAAACAGTAGAGACTGGTCAATATCGCCATAACGAAAGCGCACGCTTTGGGTTAAATAACCGTAGTATGGTGCAGAGTTTGGTGCTAGCAGAAGTTGCTCAATAGGTCTTGAAACCAGAGGCTTTGGTTGCAACAAGGAACATGCTGACAGGGAAAGGAGGCAGGCAAAAAGTGCCACCTTTCGTACTACAAAAATCAGTCTATTCACTCAGCCTTCACCCCTGACGACAGATCTCCGCTAGTACATTGACCCGCCGTTTACTGTCTTTAACATAAGGATTCGCTTCATCCCAAGCATACCCGGCCAGAATCGAAGAAATCATGGCGCGAATTTCCGGGCTTTGGTTGGTCGAGAAGATAATATCCTGCAGTCTACCGTCGTACCAGGCTTCAACAAAGGTACGGAAGGTTTCAACGCCTTTTTTAAGCGGCTGACAGAACTCGCTTTCCCAATCAACGTCCTCTCCTTGCAATTGTCTATCAACCAAAGGCGCAGCCATAGTCGAGGATTTCAGTGCGATAGTCACGCCAGATGAGAATACCGGATCGAGAAACTCACCAGCATTACCCAACAACGCATAGTTGTTACCGACCAATGATTTAACATCGGCGGAATAACCAACAATTTCGCGCACTGGAACGGGATATTCAGCATCACAAAGTAGATCTTGCAGTTCAGTGCACTGACTAACAAAGGTTTGGAGCTTCTGGGCCGAATCACCAGCCATAGCGTCAATCACTTCCACTTCACCAACCACACCTAATGAGCATTTACCATTGGAGAATGGGATCAACCAAATCCAGATATCCTGATGTTCGGGGTGAACGGTGATCAGTATTTTGCTACGGTCGAATTCTGGATCACTGATATGATCAACAACATGGGTAAAAATAGACTTCCTTACCGGAAAATCAGAAGGCCGCTCAAGATCTAACAATCGGGGCAAAACGCGCCCAAATCCGCTACCATCAAGTACAAATTGACACTGCACCTGGTGCTGCTGTTTATCTTTATCAAGATAAGTGAGTAGCGGCTTCTCCCCTGAGACATCCACAGCGGTTATCTCATGCTCATAGCGAATCTCGGCTCCCATGGCAGCAGCTTGATCGGCCAAGATCTTGTCGAAAGTACCACGCTCAACCTGATAGGTGGTGCCCCAGCCTTCAGAAAACTTTTGCCGAAAGTCGAATGCACCATAGCGCTCAGCACGTTGAAAGGCTGCGCCATTTTTATACTGAAACCCAGCTTCAACGACAGGGCGAAGCATGTTTGCCTGTTCTAAAAAGCCCATGCATTGCGGTAGCAAACTTTCACCAATGCTAAATCGAGGAAAGGTCATCTTTTCCAACACCAACACACGATAGCCTTTTTGAACCAGCAACCCAGCCGCCATCGCTCCAGATGGCCCAGCGCCAATGACTACCACATCATATTCTAATACTGATGACATGCTTTTCCTTTCCTCTTTATTCGCTCTTTAAGCTTTCTTACTCAATGTGCCTCGCCAGTCAAAGCATAAGCCAAAGTGGTTGGGGATTTATTGCGCAAATCGCCGTAAAATCATCCCTGATGGCTCAACTGCCGCGTCCATGCGGCAGATGTTTGCTCCATAAATTCCCAACCACTTCAGCTTATGCTTCCCGCTCTGGTTTTAGCAACCATAATAGCAAACAGTAATGCACAACAAATTCCCAGTGCCACCACCATGCCAAAAGCATGGATCGCAGCAGTCTGACTAAGCGCCAGCAGGCCAAATGATAGCAAGGTTGTCAAGGCAGATAATATGACCGCAAGCAAAGTTGAGGCTTTTCCCCGTCCTTCAAATAGAAATACGGAAAAATCGATACCCACGCCTAACACCAAAAACAACGCCATCACCGAAAACAGGTTGCCGATGGATCCGGTTAAACCAACCAATCCCAAAGCAACCCACAAAGCCGATGCCGGTGGTAACATCACCATCAAACCACGCCGAACACCATAACGAGCGCAGAATATCACACTGATCGCTAAAACAGATATGCCTAAACACAGCAGTGCCAGTTGTCGATAACGGGCAAACAGCGTAGAAAGATCATCCACTTTATTAACATAATCTACCGCAGGAAACAGGCTCGCCAGTTGTGTTAGCGTCGCCTCGTCTTCAGCACGAATGCCATTAAGAATAACCAGACTGCTGCTCGATTTTTCCAGCCATAACTGACCGAGCTGCTGCCCCATCGGCGATGCTAATAGCGCGTTAAGATCTAA
>DFOV01000149.1:3621-4769 GCA_002376965.1 Gammaproteobacteria bacterium UBA3532 | reverse complement strand
ATTTGCAGGTTGTTTTTTACGCGGTGATGAATTTCTTTGAGCAGCGCTTCTTTTTCGCGCAATGAAGCTTTTATTTTGTCTTCGGCTTCTTTTCTTTCACTGATATCGCGAATGGCGCTGGAGACGAACTTACCATCTTCCGCTTCGAGCGGGCTTAAACTGATCTCGACGGGAAATTCGGTTCCATCTTTGCGTAGGCCAAATAATTCCAGTCCGGCCCCCATTGGACGAACCTTTGGATCTTTAAAAAACGCGGAGCGGTTGGTTGGGTGATGAGCACGAAAGCGATGGGGAACCAGTATTTCTACCTCTTTATCCAACAAGTCTTCGCGCTGATAGCCAAATAGCTTCTCGGTTTGCGCATTGACCAGCACAATTTTACCCTCTGGATTTACGATAACCATTGCGTCAGGAGCCGACTCCAAAAGGTCGCGGAATTTTTCCTCTGCTTTTTTTCTCGCGGTAACATCGCGAATAGCGCTGGACACCAAAACCCCTTGCTTAGTTTCCAAAGGACTTAGGCTGATTTCGACAGGAAATTCAGAGCCATCCTTGCGCCGCCCAAATAGTTGCAGGTTGGCTCCCATACCGCGAACTTTGGGATCGCCAAAATAACTGGAGCGGTGTTTAGGGGGGACATCGCGAAAGCGATTAGGTACCAGAATCTCCACGGGTTGGTGAAGCAGCTCAGATTTGTCGTACTGAAATAAACGTTCGGTTTGTGCGTTGATTAAGACGATTCGCCCTTGATCATCAACGATGACAATGGCATCCGGAGCCGACTCTAATAGTCCCTGAAACAGCTCTTCGGTCTTTTCTATATATGGCGCGTCTTGCATGCGTATCACCAAAAAACATACCTAATCATTTAATATTGGACTATGTTTAAAAAAACACCAAGATTTAAAAAACACCTATGTGATTTGTCAAAAAGTGGTAACGGAGGGATTGATGGAGCGTCCTGTTATTTTGATGATCGATGATGATGCGGAGGATCAACGCCTGGTTCAGCAGGCGGTGTCGGATATTAACCATAACTGTCGCTTTGTTGCGCTGACGGACGGCCGAGCGCTCGACCAATATATGTTGAATCAACCACCATACGACAATAAAAAGCGCTATCCGAAACCAGACTTGGTGTTATTGGA
>DFOV01000149.1:0-3239 GCA_002376965.1 Gammaproteobacteria bacterium UBA3532 | reverse complement strand
CATGCTTCTATCCCGACCATCATCTATTCGGCTTCCAGCGATAGCCTGGATCCGCCGGTGGCCTACGCCTCGGGTGCCAATGCCTATATCCGCAAACCGGATAATTATCCAGAAATAGTGGATGTTATGCGGGCTGTCTTCGGGTATTGGCTGTGTGTGGTAGAAGGTATTCATGACTAACCGTTTAAATGTTTTAATCGTCGATGACGATCCCGAAGATTACTTAATCGTATCGACGATGCTGGCAAAAGCGACCAACACGAAATTTGTTGTCACCCATGCTGTGTCTTTTGAAGAGATTTCTCGGGTATTGGCAAATTCGACCTATGATGCGATTTTGCTCGATTATTATTTGGGTAAACATAGTGCTCTTGATGTGCTTTCGTATGCTCGCGAAGTGAATTTTATCGCGCCGATTATTGTGATTACTGGCTTGGGGCAGTCAGAAATCGATGCCGAAGTGACAAAGCGCGGCGCTGCCGACTACCTGCCCAAGGAAGAGCTTTCATCAACCCTGCTCGAACGCACCATTCTGCACGCCATCGAGCACATTAATACCCAAAACAAACTGCGTAAAATGGTACGGCAAGATGGGCTGACTGGCTTAGCTAATCGTTTGCATTTCGAAGATGAGTTAGATCGGGTCATTGCTCAGGCTCAGCGCAAAGAGCGCAACTTCGGCGTGGTATTTATTGATTTAGACCGCTTTAAAGATGTGAATGATTCTCTTGGTCATCATGTTGGGGATCTACTGATAAAGTTGGTAGCTGACAGGTTGTTACGCAGTGTACGTAAAGGTGATCTGGTGGCAAGAATTGGTGGCGATGAATTCACAATACTGCTATCGGAATTGAGTGATGTCAGTGATGCTGTGGCGGTTGCCAATAAAATATTGCGTGAAATTAACCTGCCAACGCCAATTACCAGTCTTGAATTGGTACCTAGCGCCAGCATTGGTATTGCGACTTATCCTGATGGCGGCACAACCCACATAGAACTCATGCAGCATGCCGATTTGGCACTATACAAGGCAAAAGAGCAGGGCAAAAATCAGGTCTACTTGTTTGATAGCTCATTACGTGAGCAATTAGAGCGAGAGCTACTGCTGGAGAAACGGCTGCGCCATGCGCTGGAAACAGGCCAGGGACTTGCATTGTACTTTCAACCCCAGGTTGATATGCAAACTGGAGAGCTGGTTGGTGCCGAGGCGCTATTACGTTGGAATGATGAGCTGCTCGGAGGCGTTCTACCAACAGAATTTATCGAAATCGCCGAAAAGACCCGTCAAATTGTTCAGCTGGGTGACTGGGTTTTGGAAACCGCGTTACGCCAATGTAAAGCCTGGAGGTTGCAGGGCCTGACTATTCCTGTTTCGGTGAATGTGTCACCGGTGCAATTGCGGCTGCCTGGATTTTCTATTCATTTTTTGGATCGGGTTAAACAACACGGCCTTCAGCCTTCAGATATTGAATTAGAGGTGACCGAAGCTGTATTTATCGGTCAGGATGATCTCTGTGCTGAAGCCTTACAAGAAATCTATGATGCTAACACGGCGATTGCTATTGATGATTTTGGCACTGGGTATTCATCGTTGTCGTATTTGCGTCAACTGCCGGTGTCGCGCCTAAAAATTGATCGAAGCTTTGTATCTTGCGATAAAGATTCTGGTATCGTGGAAGAAGCGATCATTCAATCTATTGTTGAGTTGTCGAAAAGCCTGGGTCTGGCCTTGATTGCAGAAGGAGTCGAAACGGAGCAGCAAAAAAACGCACTGATAAAGATAGGCTGCGTTATTGCACAAGGGTATTTTTTCGGAAAGCCATTACCACCTGACGCATTCGCTAACCAATGGATAACTTCTGCGGGAACGAATCATGAAAAGTCCGAATGAATTACTTACAATTGCTCTGTGCTGTAGTGATGAGGAGCGAATCAGCGAATTTATATATGCTGTCCAGTCGAATAAACTGGCCAGTAATTTCCATGCCTATCGTAGTGGGCGTGAGTTGCTTCATTCTATAAATCTGCAATTGGATCATCACCATATAATAGTCCTTGATGACCCTATTGGTGATTTGACTATCGAAGAAATAGTGGCAGAACTAAAACAGAACAAGAAGACGCGGTCTATTCCGGTATTGGTTTTATCTGAGGATGTAAGCGAAAATGCGCTTAGCCATTACTATTCAGTACCGGTCAATGCAGTGGTTAGAAAGCCACTGCGTTTTTCATCGGTGTATCAACTACTGATGTCAGTGGAGAGTTTTTGGAGTCATCGAGCGGTGTTACCCTTTTTTTAAAAAGGCCTCCGAGCAATGTAATTAACTAAAATAAGCCAAGAGCCAATACAATGAAACAACAACGCTTAGATCCTGTCGTTATGGTAGATGATGATGAGGATGACCTATACATAGCAAAGCAGTGTTACGAAATGGCCGGACTGGATAATCCGCTACTCACTTTTAACAATGGGGAAGCCTTTCTTGCCTACCTGGACAAGGTTGAGTTAAATGAAGCGAGCTTGCCGGTATATGCATTGATTGATATTAATATGCCGCGAATGAATGGCTTTGCCGTTGTTCGGAAAATAAGAGAAAGAGAGCAGTTCCATAAAATCCCCCTGATCTTGATGTTTTCAAATTCCAGTGATGAGGGGGATAAAAAGAAAGCTAAAGAATTGGGGGCGGATGAATACCTGGTCAAACCCCATACGGTTAATGGCTATTTAGACATTTTTCGCAATTTGTCTGAACACAGCCGCGTTCGGGTATCCTAGAAAGCTAGCGGCGACTTTCTAGGATAATCGCTTTTAATTCGGCAATTTGTTGCTGTAGGTCGGCAATGGTTGGTTCGTCCTGCTCCTCTAGCTTCCTGGCCTTGCTATGCTCTTCTTCCATCACGTTAACCACGATGCCGATCACCATATTTAAGAATGCGAAAGCGGTGAAGAAAATAAAGGTTAGATAGAAAATCCAACTCATCGGATACACTTCCATGGTTTCGTATTGGACATCTGTCCAGTCCTCAAAGGTCATTACCCGAAAGAGTGTCAGCATTGAAATAGCAATGTTGCCCCAAAGCTCTGGGTTAATTGATGCAAAGACAAAGCTGCCGATTGCCGCGTATATGTAGAAAATGATAAACATCAGCAGCATGACGTAGCCAAGCTGGGGCAGTGCTTTGAGCAGTGAGTTGATCAGTATGCGCAGTTCAGGGATCACTGATACCATCCGTAGCAC
>DFOV01000368.1 GCA_002376965.1 Gammaproteobacteria bacterium UBA3532 | reverse complement strand
TAGCCTGTTGGCATAGCCTGAATTCGTTATCGATATTTTGAATAAAAAACAGGTATTGGATGGATGCCAGTGGCACTGGCGAACCGTCTTTTTGCCAATACAGAGCGGGCAAATTGGCCAGATCGAGCCATTGACGCGGTGGCTTACCCAGTTTGCTTTCTATGGCACTAATAATCGATTGGATTTCGTCAAACGAAAGAGTGACGGCTTGTTGGAGCACTTTGCGTGCATCAGCGTTGATGCTGGACTGGAGGCGTTCCAGCGCCAACTGGCGAATATCGGGTCGCTCAATGAAGTGAACCAACACATATGCTCCGCTGAGCTGTTCGGCTTTGTTTTTGGCGCCGAGGCGCTTTTTCGCTTCTTCAATAACGCCATCGCCATACTTGCTGAGCGCCTTGGCTGCTAGTTGGCAGACTGGGGCTTCCTTATAGCTGGTAATTTTCCATATTTTTTCCACATAGGCGCTGCAATCTAGCGGAGCAAGTAGTTTAAACGTTCGATCAAAGTGATTAAATACATTGCCGTTGTCACAGACGCTGAGCGCTTTGGCGGCGATGTCGATACCATCTTGTCCTAAATAGCGGCAAACCGGTTGGATCACACCCATGGCGATGATTTTGGTGTTATCAACATAATCAAAAATAGCGTCTTTAATCGCCAAATCAAAATGGCGCAGGGCCCACTCAAAAAAGCCGTCTCTGCCGTCGCCGTAGCTGATATCCCAGGTAAAAAAGTAGTCATCGCTACCGGTTTCGCCCTTGGGAATAGTTTTGAGTTGTTCAATGGTGTATTTGACTTGTTCCAGGGTGGTTTCGCGGTATTTTTCCGGCGCATGTTCAAACAATATGCGGTGCAACTGCATGTGATTATCGAGGGTCTTATCTTCGAAATTCAGAGCCTCAACAATAAGTGATTCATAGTGTTTGAAGTCAATTGCAGCTAAGCGTTTAGATATATTCGCAGCAGCAAAAGCTTTGCGCCCACGGCGCATTAAGGTTGGCAGCTGTGGTTCAACTAAGTCTCGATGGTAGCGCAGCATCAGTTCGATCAACGGGTATTGGTATACATAGGTGCTTTTGTGATCGAGCATCATTTGTTGGTGCGTGGTGAAGCGTTCGACAAGGTAGCGGCCAGCAGACGTAGCTTCACCGCTTTGAGTTAAAAGACCATGATATAATTCGCTGATCACCAGCTGAATCATTGGTTCTTCGGTGAATATTCCTTGGCGTTTGAATTCCTCAACGACCAGACCAAGTGTGTCTATCTCGCCTTCCTGTTGAATTTGTGGAAGCAAATACTCAAAAAACTCATTGTGCAAACCTAGAGGCGTGCCTCTTTTGATGACTAGCCAGCATAAAGGCTGAGTAATAACACTCAGTATTCGTCGATCAACGAACTGCCATTGATTTACAGGGCGTAGTACGCTGATTAGTTCTTTGATGTGGTGGTAATCTTTCTTTTCTGCTGCGGGAATGACATTGGTATCACCAGTGATGAACGTGATAATAGCATCAAGGCGTTCATCCGTTACGCGACTTTCGCGCATAAAATGTGTGATGTTGTCAGAGTATTCATCGAGCAGCGCTTGCCTGGCACTATTTGAAAGGCTTTGCTCTGTTGGGTCGGCGAGATAGCCAGTTGCTGCTGCTTGATCACTAGTGCCGGTGCAGGCGGCAATAATCTCATCGGCGTCATAAATATCGCGCGCATGGGGCAGCAAGGTTTTATCACAGTCGAAATCATCGAGTGACAGGCTCGCCATGCTGGGTGGAAGGGTGGCGATGGGATTGTAATTGATATCCAGATCTTCCAGCCCATCCATCTGGCCGATGCTCTCGGGCAGAGCGGTCAGGCGGTTATAGGAAATATCGATATCCTCAAGAGTGTTGATGGTTTGAATAGATTCGGGCAAGGTTGTAAGCAAATTACCGCGCATTTTCAATCGTCTTAATGAGGTCAATCCTCCAAAGCTGGAGGGAATGCTCTCTATCTGGTTACCATTGAGGTTCAGCCGAGTAAGCTCGGTAAGGGCCGTCCAGTTATCAGGTAAGTCGGTGATCCCTAGCTCTTGAAGCTTTAGGCTGTAGAGATCGAGAAAGTTCGGCAACAGCATCGCCACATCAGGCATATAAGCCTGCTGTATCTCGACATAACGCAGCTTGTTTAAGCTAGAGAGCGCATTGGAGTTGCTAATAGGTTGGTAGTTTCCGGTGATTTCCAGTTTGCGTAATGCGGTTAGATTAGCAAAGCTATCGGGAAACGCCGTCGCAGTCAGGTTTTCAATCACCAGTTCTTCTAATGTTGTCACCTCACAGATGCGTGCCAGTTGCTGATTGTTGATAGGACAGCGTAGCGTCAATTCTTTATAGCCCGAGGCGATGGCATGCTCGATGTAATCTTGCCACCACGGGATCTGGTAGGGATCGCTATCCTTATAGCCGGTTTTGGCTTTCTTATCGGCGCGCTTTTGCAGATCGTCGCGTGCTTGTTGCTCATCGTCATACACCATTTCTTTATGGGTTTTACGCGAGTTATTGCCATAACACAGATAGCACTTGTTGCCCCATTGAATGATCTCCCAGAACTTTTCATCTTTTGAGTGATACAAGAAGCGATAAGTAACAGGGGATTCCTCCAAGTGCAGCGCACTAGCAAAGTCAATACTGTCACTTAGTTCTTCGTTTTCGAACGGGTAGAACGGGTTATTTTGGCCACGGAAAAAAGTGAGCTGCGTTGATAACGCCGTTAAATCGGGAAAGTGTCTAATTTCTGTTTGTTTCAATTGAAGCTCTGTCAGGCTGCTTAGCTGGTTCAGGCTGCTTAGCTGGTTCAGGCTCTGGGGTAGCGCGGTGATGCCACATTGTTGAATGTATAAATCAGTCAAAGCACCAAGGCAGCATATCTCATCGGGCAATGTATGAAGAACGGGAAGGTTGATGAGGTTTAGGCGTTCTAGTTTGGTTAGTTGTCCAATGCTCGCGGGAAGTTCAGATAACAACCCCGCCTTTACCCACAATTCTTTTAGGTTGGATAGTTCGCCAAGGCTGTTTGGTAGAGCTTTCAGGTAGCGGTTGTTGGTGATTGACAATTCTTCCAGCGAACTGAGTTGCCCAAGGCATTCGGGGATGCTGGTTATTTGTGTGTCGCGAATTGAAAGCTGTTTGAGCGCAGGAAGCTGGCTGATGATGTCGGGAAATGTTTTAAGGGTCTCGCTTTCGATGGTTAGCGACTGCAGCTTCTTGAGCGATTTAAAGCTGGCAGGAAATTCTCCCACAAAATGGCCATCCAATGTCAGGTATTCCAGCTTTGGATTGCTGGTTAGAGCGTCGAGCATCTCTGGGGTAATAACCCCGCGAATGACACCAAAACGGGTGATATCTTTTTTTAGCTTCTTTACTTCTCGATCGATAAACGATGGTTGCATGTGTCCTTCCTTATTTGCCTGTGGCTCTGGCATATAGACGATATCCTAACTAATTGGTAACGGGGGACAATCGGCCAATTGGCCTGTTAGGAGGCTTATACGGAACTGCTATGCACAAAATTCAAGCGTGCAGGCTTTGATGTCGATCAAGCTCTAAAATTTTTTAACCCATCACATAAAAATAATCTGGGCAATCAGCCTGCGTTTATTGATTTAGCGCATTTTTTGACATGCCTCCCTCTTTAGAATGGAAACAGAAAATTACAAAGATATTATTACCGCTAGTTGAGCTTACGAGGTTCGTTATGAAACTGTTTCCCAAGCAGGGATTGCCTGCGACATTGGGACGGCGTCGCACTGCCGTGTCCAAAGCCCTTTCACTCTTATTAGTCACCAGTGTTTACACTGCTTCATCTTTTGCTTTAACGCCTGCTATGGATACCAGCTCGGTGGTTTGGCGCAATAACCAGTCTGGCCAGAACTGGGTTCATCAGTTTGAGGGCTACCAATCTGTACTAAGTCAGCCCTTTTCGCTTATAGCCGACGCCAACTGGCAGGTGGCTGCCGATGGCGATTTCAATGGCGATGGCAAAGGCGATGTATTATGGCGTCATGCCGTGTCTGGTGTGAACTGGCTATACCTGACAGATGGTGTCAAGGTCACTGAGTCCAAGCGCGTGAATGAGGTTAACGACCTAAACTGGCAGGTTGCCGGAGTTGGTGATTTCAATAACGATGGTAATGATGACATCTTGTGGCGTCATTCAACTTCCGGTGATAACTATATTTATTACATGGACGGCAGCCGCATTGTCAGCACTCAGTTTTTCAACAAAATTGCTGATCAAAACTGGCAGGTTGCCGGTGTTGGCGATCTGAATGCTGATGGCACCGACGATCTGGTGTGGCGTAACAGCGCCACCGGTGCCAACTGGGCCTATATGGTCAATAACGGCAAGATCAGCCAATCGAAGCAAATCAATACCGTTGCCGGGAGCGACTGGCATATCTTAGGGTTTGAAGACTTTAATGGCGATGCCATCGACGACATATTGTGGCGCAATGCCAGCACCGGGCATATTTTCCTATACACCATGTCGGGTGCCACCATTTCTGCCGCTAAGCTGATTGGACGAGCACCTGCTGAGTGGCGTATAGAAAT
>DFOV01000118.1 GCA_002376965.1 Gammaproteobacteria bacterium UBA3532 | reverse complement strand
GCCTTGACGATGTTTATACGGTAACCAAAAGTGCCTTCCAAATGGTGTAAATAGCGGCTATAAAATTCGTAATAACGAGAGAATAACTGAGCTGGCTCGTTGATGTCGTTGAGATTTTCGATGTTATTCGGTTGATTTAAAGGATAGTTTTGGCTGAAGTTGTCTGGTAATGAAAGCGAAAGGACAAGCTGTTCAATATGCAGTTCATAGTCAAGCCAATGAATCTCTGAGGGTTTATTTTTTGGCCAAAATCGCATGCATACAAGCCCAGATAAGTCAGTTTTATTTACAGTCGTGAAACGTTTTATTTAACTTTCATCCAACCGGCTGATATAACGTTAGCATTAGCTGTAACCGTGTTTTAACTTATAGCCATATTTTAGTCATAAATATGTTTTAGCTATAAATATGTTTCAAGCTATAACATTAAGAAGCTTAGATTACTAAGTCCAGAGTTAAGAGCCATTAAGCCTCCTGTTGGAGGCTTTTTTATTTGTATCTCTAGTTGCCAGAATCGAGCGCTTGTTTCCACTGCTCGATCAAGCGGTAGGCGATGGTGCCCGCGCCTGGCAGATCTGGCAAATGATCGCGATCAAACCACTGAGCTTTCAGAATTTCTTTGCCATCAGGGCAAATGTCACCACTATCGTACTCGGCCTCGAAGCCCAGCATTAATGCATTGTGCATCGGCCAGCTTTGACTGGTCACATAGCGAATATTCTTTATTGCAATGCCCACCTCTTCTTTGACTTCTCGGTGCACGCTCTGTTCCGCAGGCTCTCCCAGTTCGCAAAATCCCGCCAGTAAGCTATAGCGGTTCGGTGGGAAACGCGCGTTATGAGCCAGTAATATCTGATCACCCTTAACTACCCGCACAATAATACTTGGTGCTGGATTAGCATAAAAGTTGGTGGAGCATTCGACGCAGCTCACGGCCACCTCGTTTGCCAATAGCCGGGTTTGACCACCACAGCGACCACAAAATCGATGGTGGTCCCGCCAAGTTAAACGCTGGCGCAAGGTGTTGAGTTCGTCTAAAAAGGTGACCTCATCATCGAAAATCAGCCCGCGTAGAGAGTGCCACACTAATTCGGGTGGAAGCGCATCACTGGCGATAGTCCCAGCCAAATATGTTGTGGAACCATCGTGACCGGCATAGCTAACGCTTTCTGGTAACAAGCGCTCGGCATAGGTAGAATGCGGAAGCTTTTTGTCTTTATTCAATGCGACCTGGTAACCATCAAACAAAATTGTGGTCACAGGGGTGTGTGGCGTTAGCTGTTGGGCGCGAAGCAAATCCCAGAGTAGTTCGTTCAATAGTTTGCCCGATATCAATGGTTGTTTGAGCGTAGTTTAGCAGAATCTATGCTGACTAAGCGACGCTAACGCACTGAAAATCAATGAAGGAATGTTTATGCAACAATTAATCGAGAAGTTTAGCCCCTTTCTATTCGGGCGGGGTGTTTACTTATTACTGGCATTTGTTTGTCATGAGTTTATCGTTACTGCTTTGTATTTTCAGTATGTCGTTGGGCTTGAGCCATGTCCGCTTTGCACCATTCAGCGCATCATTATTATCTTCCTCGGTGGCATTTTTGCCGTAGCAGCGCTGCATGGCCCAGGAAAAATCTTCGCGCGGATATACAACGGACTGGCCCTCATTCTAGGCATTTGTGGTATTGGCGTAGCATGGCGTCATGTCTGGCTGCAGCACTTACCCAAAGATCAAGTACCAGACTGCGGCCCTGGGCTAGATTACATCATGGACACCCTCCCGTTTCTCGACGCTTTGGCAAATATCCTCAAAGGCTCAGGCGAGTGCGCAGAAGTCGCCTGGAGCTTTTTGGGCATATCCATGGCCGAATGGATGCTCCCGATATTTATCGGCTTTGTATCTGCGACAGTGTTTTTAATCTGGGTGCAGAAGTACCGGCAGGATTAGTGGGGAGGCGCTTCGACAAGCTCAGCGAACGGTTAGGGATTAGCATCATCCTCTCGTTGCCTGAGCCTGTCGAAGGCCACCGCGCAGATCCATACTCGCTTCGACAAGCTCAGCGGGCGGCTAGGGATTAGCATCATCCTCTCGTTGCCTGAGCCTGTCGAAGGCCATCGCGCAGGTCCATACTCGCTTCGACAAGCTCAGCGAACGGTTAGGGATTCGCACCATCCCCTCGTTGCCTGAGCTTGTCGAAGGCCACCGCGCAGGTCCATACTCGCTTCGACAAGCTCAGCGAACGGTTAGGGATTAGCATCATCCTCTCGTTGCCAGAGCCTGTCGAAGGCCATCGCGCAGGTCCCGCTTCGACAAGCTCAGCGGGCGGCTGGCTATTAGCTTACACAGAGCGTCTATTACCCGTTCAATATCGCTAGAGTGAACAATTTGGCGCAGTTTTTTGGGATTCATAATCAGTTTCTTTTTATATTACAGGAAGCGCAGTTGGCAGAATACACTGCATCACTCCTATTGCCATAAAATTCAAACCCACCTATGATCAAAATACTGTCCTAATTCAGGCTATGCAATGCGTAAAAAGCCCCTCCCGCTGGGAACCAGCGACTTCAAATCGCTGATTGAACAAAACAATTACTATGTCGACAAAACCGGCATCATTGCTGAGTTACTTCAGGGCTCCGCCGTTACTTTGTTACCCAGGCCGCGCCGCTTTGGTAAAACCTTGAACATGTCGATGCTGAAATATTTTTTTAGCAATGCGGAGGATTATCACCATTTGTTCGACGGGCTAGCAGTTACCCGAGATAGCGAAACGATGGCTCATTGTGGTCAATATCCGGTGATATTTTTGTCGTTTAAAGACGTTAAAGAAAGCCAGATTGCTGATGTATTTAAGCGAATCAGTCAGCTCATTAAAGATATCTACATTGCCCACAGTTATTTGACTGATGATATGGATGCTGATGATCTGGCTTATTTCCAGCGCGTCAAGCAAGGCAGTTCAGATAGCGTTGAACTGGCTGATTCCGTAAAAAAGCTGTCGCAATTCTTACACCACTACCATAAAAAGCCTGCCGTCATTATCATTGATGAATACGATATGCCCATCAATAGCGGTTTTACCCACGGCTATTATGATGAGCTGGTTGGCTTCTTGCGCAACCTGCTTAGCGGCGCGTTTAAAGATAACCCCTCGTTGTTCAAAGGAGTCATGACCGGCATATTACGTATTGCACGGGAGAGTATCTTTTCAGGCTTAAATAATATCGATGTTTGCACCCTGACTAGCTCACGTTTCAACCAATATTTTGGATTTACCGAGGATGAAACGGAACAACTACTTCAAGACTATGGCCTGTCTTATGAGCTGGATGCTGTTAAGTGCTGGTATAACGGTTATAACTTTGGTGAGGCCACCATATACAACCCATGGTCCATTATCAGCCTGATCCTACATCAAGGCGAGCTATCACCTTATTGGCTAAATACCTCAGACAACGCTATTGTTCGTGATCTCATCGCCAAAGCGCCATACGAGTTGAAGCAAGAGCTGGAAGCTTTACTCAGTGATGACAATGCCGCTGTGCGTAAGCCCTTAAACGAGCATGTGGTTTTTCGCGATATTGGTCGTAGCAGCGAAACCATTTGGAATTTCCTTCTGTTCACTGGCTACCTGCGCTATCAGGATAAACGGCTCGGTGCTAGTGGGGAAACAACCATAAGCCTATCCATCCCGAACCGGGAAGTTGGCTATTTTTATACCAGCGCTATTTTGGGTTGGTTTGACACCGGCATCGACTCGCGCACCATCGCGCTACCTTCCATTCTGGGTTACCTGCTGCGCGGCGACTTTGACAGCTTTAGCAAAGCCTTCATACGCTTCTGCTCTGAAACTTTCAGTTATTTTGATGTTCAGGGCAAGCAGCCAGAACGCTTTTATCATGCCTTTGTGCTTGGCATGTTAGTGCAATTAAAGGAGAGCCATACGATCAAGAGCAATCGAGAGAGCGGTTATGGTCGTTATGATGTCTGCGTGATCCCGCATGACAAGTCAAAAGCTGGCTTTGTCTTTGAATTCAGGTCCATTGATGAGTATGACCAGTTCAGCCTTGAGCAAGCCTGCGATCAGGCGCTGGCTCAAATTGAAAGCAAACATTATGTCGCTGAGCTTGAAGCATTAGGCGTGGAAAGCGTGTATCCCGTGGCTATGGCATTTGAGGGCAAGAAGGTTTTAGTGCGCTTTGGCGAGATTTAGGCCAAACCCTATGAGGTTCCCCGTCGCTTTTCCCAACAGATATCACCCCACCCAAATTTGAGTTCTACCTAAACCTATGGCTTACTGAGCCTTTCGTTGTAACAGAGTAGCTAAGCAATGTTTTTTGGCCGTGCCAGCGTTTATATTGATGTTGAAACCACTGGGGTTGAAGCCACCAAAGATCGTATTACCGAGATCGCCTGTCTGAAAGTTGATGAACTGGGCAAGGAGGAGCGTTGGCAGTCTTTAATTAATCCTGGCATAGCGATTCCGGCTAGTATCACTCGCCTTACTGGTATTGATGACGACATGGTGCGTGATGCGCCGTATTTTTATGAGGTGTTGGAGCCTCTGGTGGCTTTTATCAGCGATGCTAATTTTATTGCTCATAATGCTCGATTCGATGCCGCTTTTATTCGTAATGAATGCAAACGAGCGGGGCATATTTTAAACCTTAATCCTTTGTGCACAGTGAAGCTCTCCAAAAAGCTTTATCCGCAATACCATCGACATGGCCTGGCGCGTATTTGTGAGCGCTTTGACATTGTTAACGAGAAGGCGCACCGAGCGATGTCGGATGTGGTGGCCATGTATACCTTTGTTCAAAAGGCGGTGTCTGAGCATGGTTTGGCCGCGGCGCAAGAGGCGTTGAGTGTGCAGAAAAAGCACAGTGCTTGGCCAACGCATCTGCCTGAAACATTAAAAGATGAATTACCTTTCCAGTCCGGCGTTTATTTCTTCTACGGTGACAACGATAGCCTGTTATACATTGGAAAAAGTGTCAATATTCGCGAGCGAGTGCTTTCGCACTTCAATGCCGATCACAGTAGCGCTAAAGAAATGCAATTGGCAATGCAAGTGAAAGACATTCGCTGGCAAATCACCGCTGGGGATCTTGGAGCACAGCTTTTGGAAGATCAGCTAATCAAGCGTTTAAAGCCAATGGCCAATCGGCGTCAGCGTGCCAAAACCCAGCTGTATAGTGTCTTTCTCAAGAAGGGAAAAGACGGTTATCTACAATTTGATTGGCAAGACATCAGTCAATTACCGCAGCTAGAGCAACCATGTTATGGCCTGTTTGCCAACAAGCCAACCGCGAAAAAAGCAATGCAAAGCCTAGCCAAAGAGCACCATCTTTGTAGTAAGCGATTAGGGTTGGAGAAAGCATCGGCTGGCCCTTGTTTCGGTCGTCAGTTAAAGCGCTGTCAGGGTGCTTGCACCGGTGAGGAGTTGGCTGAGTATTTTAATGCACGGTTACTCGACGTATTAAGTAAACATCAGGTGCCTGCCTGGCCTTATTCGGGTGCCGTTGCCATTGAAGAGCCGAGTGAACATGGAATGGATCAATATCATGTGGTGTCGCAGTGGCGATATCTCACATCTGTTGCTACGCTGGAAGAAGCAAAGAAGGTAAAAATAGCCGAGCTACCCCCGTTAGATAAAGAAGGCATTAAGCTGCTACGCCAGGCCTTTACTAAACCGTACGAAATATTTGAACTCGATGGCAAACATGAATTTTCTGGCATCACTCCCTGATGCCAGCCAAGCAGAGCAGGTAACTGAGCTGCTGTCGCGTAAAAATGTGCGTATTGAACGCATTGTTTCTCAAGGCCAGTGCTCAGCCGCAGATGATTGGTATGACCAGAGTGAAGACGAGTGGGTGATGGTTGTTAAAGGGCGGGCGCGTCTTGAGCTAGACGATGGTCAGCTGATAGAAATGGCCCCTGGCGATTTGATTTACCTGCAAGCCCATCAGCGCCACCGCGTCGATTGGACCACACCAGACGAACCGACGCTCTGGTTAGCGGTGTTTTTTGAGCATCAGCCTGCGTAACGAAAGGAGTCAAAATGTTTCACCATCATGATTCGCTTGAGCGTTTGAACAAAGGCCTGCCACTTAACCAGCAGTTGGCGGTTATCCATCAGCACGTTAAAGATGCTTACCCTTTTATCGCCCGAATAGCAGTTGCTACCTACGATAATAAAAACGGTATGTTAAAAACCTTTATTTCCAGCAACCGTGGTGATACACCGTTGGCGCAGTATGAAGCGCCACTGAATGAAGCACGCTCTCTAGCGGATATGATTCAGCACGGCAGGCCGCGTATTGTTAATGAACTGGCCTTATTCGCACCCGGAGAGCACCGCCATACTCAAGTGATTAAAGAACAGGGCTTTGCTGCCAGCTATACCCATGCCATGTACTTGAATGGTCGTTTTGAAGGCTTTATCTTTTTTAACTCGGTGAAAAAGGACTGCTTCAACGACACTAATCTGGCCGTCTTTGATCTTTATGCGCACTTGATTAGCAGCATCGTCACCCATGAAATCTCAACCGTGCGCACTTTGGTCGCCGCGCTCAAAACCGCTAACGATATGGTGCATTATCGCGATCCTGAAACCGGTGGGCATCTGGAGCGCATGGCACGTTATTCGCGATTGATTGCTATGGAGCTAGCCTCTCAAGGCATGGAAGGTTTCAACGACGAATTCATAGAACATGTCTTCCTGTTTGCGCCGATGCACGATATCGGGAAAATTGGTATTCCAGATGACATTTTGCTCAAACCTGGAAAATTAAACGATAAAGAATTTGAAGTGATGCAAACCCATGCTGCAAAAGGGCGCGAGCTTATTGATAGCATGATCGAGCATTTCAGTCTGGATAGCTTTCGCGACATCAACGTGCTGCGCAATATTGCCGAATGCCATCACGAAGCTATGGACGGTAGCGGCTACCCCAATCATTTAAAACGTGGTGAAATCCCTATTGAAGCGCGGATTATTGCGGTGGCTGATATTTTTGATGCCCTTACCAGTCAAAGGCCATATAAAGGGGCTTGGAGCAATGAAGCGGCGTTTGATTTGCTGATAGAACTGGCTAAAACAAAGCTGGATGCACGTTGTGTGGAGGCATTGGTGAAGCATCAGGATAAGGTTGTCGACATTCAGCAGCAGTTTCAGGGGTAGCCATTGATTATCGCCACGTAGCTGGATGTTTCTGGAGCAAATATCTGCCGCATGGATGCGGCGGCTAAGCCATCAGGGAAGATTTCACGGCGTTTTGCGCAAGAAATTTCCAGCTACGTGGCGATAATCAATGGACAATGTTCAAGAGCTTGCCTTGCCCAGTTTTCCTCTATTTGCATAAACCATCACCAGAGCCAGCACAATGGCAAAGACGATATCATACCAAGCCATATGATCATGTTGCGCCTGAATCGCTGCCTCTGGAATAACCCAGTTCACCTGTGTGGCGAGGTAGTTCGTGAACAAGCCAAATATCCAGGCCGTGACAATAACACCGGTAAGATAGCCTATTAGTGCACGGCCACCGAGTTCCTTTTTGATAATGCCGAGTGTACCGATATTGGTAGCTGGCCCCGCCAGCATAAACACCAGCACTGCTCCGGGCGAAATCCCAGCAGCCAAAAA
>DFOV01000187.1 GCA_002376965.1 Gammaproteobacteria bacterium UBA3532 | reverse complement strand
GGTTCGCGCCCTGCGGCTAACGGATCGCGTAAGATCGCGCCGATGCGTTCGCGCTCTTGGGCAGGCCCTTTTTCATGGCCTTGTTCACGACCTTGCTCAAACGCTTGACGCTTAGCTTCCGTCACTAGCGTTTCAACCAGAGCTGGGTGCTCGGCTTTTAGCTGTTCAACACTTAGCGCTACCGTGCTAGTTCGATTTTTTGATGTCGGCGAGTTCGCCTTAGTGTCACTCATAGCAGAGTCCTCTCGTGAATGGGTACTAATGGGTGCATTGGTGTAAATGGGTGCATCGGTGCTAATGGGTACGTGGGTATTAAAATGAGGAGCGAGTGGATATGAGGCATCCTGAGCCGACACCAGCGATTGAATAAGCCCTTCAAGGCTACCGGCTCTATCAGCAAGACCCTGGCTAACCGCATGCTGACCAACAAAGACATCGCCACCACCAAAGTTAGCCTCCACCGTTGGCGCATCGACACCGCGATAGCGGGCAACGGATGAAATGAACACGGCCGCTAAATCATCAATGCGTGCTTGCAGCTTGCCTTTGTCGTTATCGTTACTCGGATCGAGGCGTTTATGTGGGCTTTGACTCGACACTAGTTCAATGCGATTGTTGTCTTTAACCTGGTATTGATAGACAGCGACCACGCCAATGGAGCCGAGCATAGAGGTGCTGGATACAACAATCTCATCACAGGCCGAGGCTATCCAATACGCCCCAGATGCGGCATCCCCTGCGGCATATGCTATTAGCGGCTTTTTGCCTCGGGCATTAAAAATCAGCGAGGCGAGCTCCGCGCAGCCGTTAACTTCACCGCCTGGTGAGTCAATGCTAAGCACCATGGCCTGCACCTCATCGCTTTCAAGAGCCAAGGTTATATCTTTGGCTAATAGCTCATAGCTGGTAGCACCGCTAATGCGGGTAAACATATTGGCATAGCGAAACAGCGGACCAATGACCGGAATAATCGCCACGCCGTCGCGTACCTCCACTTGATGGCTGTGCTCAAGTGGCTGACCGGATTTGGCTGCTAGCGCATCGAGCTTATCGTGTTGACGCTCTGCAATGGCCATAACAGATTGCAGTGCTGGCTCGGTGATAGCCCAGGGCTCACCACAAATATGTTGCCAAGGTTTCATAAAAGGACTCGTCAAACGTTAAGTGGATAGAAATTAAAAAAGGGAGCAAACAATCCGATTGATTGTTACGGCGAGCTGGTCTTTCCTTTACCGCTAGCTAGACAGTGTCAGGCCCAGCTCATCGAGCTTGGCTTTTTCCCTCGCGCGCTGCTCTAACACCTCTTCCCAATCCAGGCCTTGGGTGGCACATTCTTCTTCTAGCGTGGAAAGGCCGGTATCCAGGCGAATTTTTGACGCCTTGGCTTCTTTCACCGGATCGATCCAGCCTCGACCCGGACCTATCCATTTACAGCGACACCACAGCGCTTTGTTGTGATAAAACCCTGGTGCTTCAATCAATCCTTTGTTGATCGCCTCTTCCAGCCATAGCTCATACACCGGCCTTGCCCAATAGGTCGCAAGCCAGTGACGACGGCCGATAAAGTAGCGCCAGGCTTCCATCAGCGCCGCTCGCGCCGAGGAGTAATTGGTCTTGGAGAAGTCCTTCATCAATAGCTCAAAGGGCAAGTTAAGCCCGGTGCCGATATGGCGAAGCACATTCTCGACAAAACTGCTGTAGGCCGAGTTAGGTCTTGAAGGGGTAAAGGGGGCGATCTTATCGCCTGGAAACATCGGTATTACCGCCCCACCTTGGAGTTTGACTTGCCAGGCGTTACGCGCTGCCAAATAATCCTCGGATGAACCACCAAAGAGTTCACTGATTGACTCACCATCCAGGGGCGTTTCGATAAAGGCAGCAATCATGGCGTTGACCACCGCCGCTTGCAGCTCTGAGCGCTCATAGTGATCGAGCATTTTAAACAGCGGCAGGATACTGCTGAATATCGGCTTACCCCGGCTTTGTCCGGTGCGCTCCCTATCATGCACATGAATGACCCGTCGCCGACCAAAGCGGGTAAAGGCCGGGATACGCTGATAGGAAACGTCACTCCCTGTCATACCAAAGAGCGCATCCCCGGGGTGGGTTGTTGCAATAAAGTACGCCTGTGGCGCACCATAGGCATTGATTTCAATCCCGGCACGCAGGCGTTTGTTCGATGCTTTTTCCCGCGGACTGGCCAGCCTATCGGGCTCCACCAGCTGAAGGGTGGTGGCAAAGGGCTGATGGTCGTTTGGTTGCCACAGCGGTATCGCCAAGGCTTCACCGTTAATAAGGCCTGAGCGAAACACCTGAGTGGTGAGTCCATGAAAGGTTAGGCTCCTTGCTGCATCACAATCACAACTTTCCGCCCAGCTACGCCATAAGGCTTCAACGTTGCGTGACCAGCTATCGGCCCAGGCTTTGTCTTTATCCAAGGCTTTGTAATCCGGCATCGCCGATAAACGAAGGCCGGTGCCAACCACGTTATCAACCAGGGTTTGAATCGCCCCTGCTGCCACGCCATGATTGCGGGTGATATCACGCGAACGTGATACCAAGGTTGGCAGCTCGCCCAGTAAATCAGCATCCGCTGAGCCTAAAGCAGGCCGCCAACTCGATAGCTCGCGTGTGTGCAACGACGCCCCGCGATGGGCGCTGTCCATGGCCAGGGGTTTTCCGCTCGCATCCAGTAATTGCAGCGTTGCCATGAAAAACTCCTGTTAAAAAGGGAAACTAAAAACGCATAAAAATAGGGCCGCGCCGCGCTTTGCCTTCTTTGGCGGCAATGGCGCTTTTAAGCTCACTGATGTACTGTCGAAGCTCGCTGATATTAGCCTGGGCATAGCTGGTGGCACCAAAGCCGCCGACGGACACCGTGACCTCACGCGTCCCCGTAAGCAGCTGATGCAGCGCTCCTTCTGCCTCAATGAGGCGCTTTTTTAGTTCGAGAAGTTCTGTCATAGCGATGGTCATTTATAAATAGGGATCGTCTGCCACCACCGCTTGGCGCTGTTGAAAGGCGCTGCGCTTGTTTGCAGGCTGAGTTGATGGCTTGGCTGTATCCGTCGCGGAGTTATCGTTTTGATGCGCCTCCCGCTGAGTGAGCGTGCTATTTTTTGCCGGTTCACCCAGTGCTTGCTCCATGCGCTTAACATGCAAGTCGTTAAAGCGATCGAGTCCGTAAATACTCGCAGCAGCTCTGGCGTACACCCTACAATCCAAAGCTTCATTATTGCGCGTTGGCTCTTTCTCCCACGAGGCTTTGGGAAAGCCTTTATGCAGACGAGTAACGCGCTTTTCCGCTGTGAGCTGCTTAAAATATTCCTCGCCATACTCGGGGAAATGGCAGCTTCCAGGGGCATAGCACTCTCCTTTTTGCTGCTGTTCATCCGTCGGTACCGGTAATTTCAACCAGCGATAAAGCTCCACTTTGGCTACCGGTCCACCGACATTCCACACCCGAAGACCTAAACGCTTGCCCCCTGTATCGGCTTTGGAAACCGAAAGGATCAATGCGCTATCGCCATCGCGGCCTTTAATGGCCGTGACCGTTCGTGGTTGTGAGGCTCTCGCTCCAGCAGCGCCCCATACCGCTTGTGGGTATTGGCGCACCCAGCTGTAAACCTCTTGCGTGGCATAGCCGGAGTCAACACACATCACCCGAATGGGAAGCGTTGCACCTCGAACGTGTGGCCAGTCCTTCGCCAAAATAGCATCGAGCTTTTGCCATACCTCGGGCTGGGCGGTATCACCGTCAAGGACATAGTAATCCACCGACCAGGACTGTTTGTCTTTGCCCCAGGCCACCACTTCACACTCCAGGCGGTTACGCTGAACATCCACCCCGGCGGTTAGAAAGAGCCCGCCTTCTGGGATGATGCCCATGGGATAACTCTCGCGCCGTTCATACAGCCGTTGCCATTCGGGCGCTTCAAAGGCCTCTTCATAGGATTCGCCCAGCACGGTATTGACAAAGCCTTTCATCAAGTCAGGCTTTTCAAGGGCGGCTTCATACATCCTCGCCGCATCGCTCCAGGAAAACCAGCCAATGGGGCTGTACAGTGATGAGAGGTGAAAACCTCTCGTTAGCCCATCGCCTTTGGCGGTGGCTTGCCAGCGACCCTTCGCTAGCATGGCGGTTTTATGGTGCTCATCTATTGGCTTGTCACAGCCTTTACAGCTATAGGTGATCGCTTCAACCTTCCCTTTCTGCCAACGAAGCTGTGAAAAACAAAGGGGCTGATAATGACCGCAATGCGGACACGGCAGCTGGTAATAGCATTTATCCGAAGCCTCAAACTCTCGCTCAATGCGTGAGGTGCTTTTTATGGTCGGCGTGCTCACCAGCAGCACCTTACGTCTTCGAGAGAAGGTAGCACTGCGCCGTTCAGCCAGTAAAATCGGATCGCCCTCACCTTCCACATCCCCTGGATAGCCATCCACTTCATCCATAAACAAATACCGCGCTGGCATTGAGCGAAGGCCAACGGCGCTGTTCGCACCGGTCATCACCAATACCCCGCCGGGAAATTCTTTGGAAAGCACGGTATTGCCAGAGTCGCGACTGCGCGCCGGGGCAATACGTTCTCTTAGCTCTGGCACTTCTTCAATTTGTGGTTCGATGCGTTGGCGTGAGCTGCGTTTGGCCATTTCAACGGTGGGGGATACCGCCATCACCGGCCCTGGCGCCATATGAATGACATACCCCAGCCAGTTAATACCGGCTTCTGAACCGCCGACCTGCGAGCCTTTCATAAAGACAACGCGCTGAACCGATGAAGCGACGGATAAGCAGTCCATCACCTCTTGTAAATACGGCGTTCGCGCCGTGCGCCATCGTCTGGGCTCGGCGGCGGATTTAGAGGACAGGATGCGATAGCGATCGGCCCATGTTGATACCGACATCATCGCATCGGGCGTTAATCCATCACACCAGTTTTTTTTGTATCGCTTCTATCCCCTCAAAGTGCTCATGTTCAGTCCACGCGTGGGGAGATGTCGGCAAGTTCACGTAGATGCTCTCGGATAGACTGGTCCAACAAGGTGTGCAAGCTATGTGCATCCACGCCAAGCTCGGCGGCCATTTGTGAGGCAATGCGCGATGGCCAGCTTAACCAGGCATCGCGCTCAGCGCGGGCTAGGCGGTAAACATAAGAAAGCGCCTTGTTACGATCGACCAGCTCGCCTTTTAGTTGCTGAAGTTTCAGGCGATTGGTTTGGGCTTTTGAGACTTCATTGGCGGTACGGGCCTGCATATAGGTGGTGCCAGATGCCGCGCTACTACTTTCTTTTAAGGTGGCGCTGACCGCTTCAACGGCGGCATTCGGGACCGCTTTGTTTTTTTCGGCTTTCACCGTTGTAGTGCTACTGCGCTGCTGGGCTTGGTTAGTATGGCGTAGCCATTCGTTGTCTGCGGTTTCAACATCGATGCTGCCATCAGCTAGCTGGGTGATGCGACCATTTTTTATCGCCTTACGCACCGCTGTATCGGATACGCCACGGTGTTTGGCGTAGGCGCGAAGGGAGACTCCCATGGTTTATTCTCGCTTTGATTGATGATAAAAGCCGGTTTCAGTGCTATATTTGCATAATATTGTCATAAATCACCACAAAAGCAGCCGAGCATGTTAATTGATTTTAGTGTTGAGAATTTCCGTTCAATTAAAAATGAAGCACGTTTGAGTCTTGTAGCTACCGCTAGTAAGGAGCATCAAGACACCCATGTCATGAGCCCTTCTCTGGCAAAGGGCGTAAAACCCATGCACTTGCTTCGAACAGTAGCCCTTTATGGACCGAACGCCGGAGGGAAATCCAACCTCATCAAAGCGCTGGATACCATGCGCACTCTGGTTTTGAGGTCGCACCAACACTTGGATAGGCTTCCCATTACCCCATTCAAGTTTGCCTCGTCGCACATTGAAGCCCCCACCACATTCGAGGTTGTTTTTATTTCAGATAGTGTGCGCTATCAATACGGTTTTAGCGCATGTGCTAAAAAAGTTTATGACGAATGGCTTTATGCGTTTCCACGCGGTAGAACCCAAATCTGGTTTGAGCGTTCAGTCGATCCCACATCGGGTGAAACCAGCTTTCACTTTGGTGATAAGTTAATGGGCGACAAGGATGTATGGAAGCGAGCAACCCGTCCCAATGCACTCTTTTTAACGACAGCCATTCAATTGAATAGCCAACAACTCCAACCTATCTATCAGTGGTTTACCGATAAACTCCGCCTTTCAGGCATTGCTGGCTGGTCTCCAAAATATTCGATGGATTGCTGCTTAGGCGAACGCAAGCAGTCTATTCTCGATTTTCTAAGAACTGCCGACTTTGCCATTGCCGACGTTCACGTGTCCGAAGAGGATATGGCCGCCACCCCATTACCGCCCGAACTACCTGACCAGCTTCGAGAGCTGCTTGAGTCCGAGTCAACGGATAGAAAGAAGGTTCGCCTTAAAACATCCCACGAAACATCCGATGGACAGATCGTTGAACTGGACTTCGCGGATGAATCCGATGGCACCCGTAAAATGTTTAGCTTTGCAGGCCCTTGGCTTGATGCTCTAGAACACGGGCGCATATTGGTCATTGATGAGCTCAATGGCAGCCTTCATCCTTTATTGGTGAAGTATTTGATCGCCTTGTTTCACAACCCAGCCATCAATACCCAGGGTGCCCAGCTTATTTTTACGACTCATGAAACGGCCATGTTGGATCAGGCGATCTTCCGTCGTGATCAGATCTGGTTTTGCGAACGGGATAGCGTCCAATCAACAGTTCTCTTCCCGCTGACAGACTTCACCCCGCGAAAAGGCGTCGATAATCTTGAGCGAGCTTATTTGTCAGGCCGTTATGGTGCGCTTCCATTTGTATCGGACAGTTCGCTAGCAGGAGATACGCTACATGGCTAAGCGTAAGCCAAGAAATCACCGAGATCTACAAAGGCGAATGCCGAAGCGAGAACCTTACGATCGAGTTTTAATCGTGGTCGAAGGTGAAAAGACTGAACGCCAATACTTTTCCGATCTACAACAGCACTATGCCATCAGCAGCGCCAATATCACAGTGACTCCAGGCGATGGCAGCAATCCAATAACGATTGTTCGACATGCGAAAAAACGTTATGCAGACGAGCGTAAATCTGGTAATCCCTATGACAGGGTGTATTGCGTATTCGATCGCGACGAACACCCCCAGTTCACTGAAGCTTCGCGTCAAGCGCAAGACAACCGTTTTCATACCGCCCGTTCATGGCCCTGCTTTGAATATTGGTTACTTCTTCATTTTGGCTATCAGAGAAGTCCGTTTTCTTCCAGCCAAAACAAAACGCAATCTCAGCAGTGTTGCTCTCAGCTAAAGAAAAAGCTACCCATCTACGCTAAAGGCATGCACGGTGTTTTCAACAAACTCATTCCCCAGTTAGAGACAGCGAAAAGGCATGCTGCCAAGGCATTAAAGGATGCTGAAACATCCGGCGAGCCTATGCCATCAACCGAAATCCACTTATTGGTGGAGTATTTACAGCACATTAAGGGGTGACTGGCAGCGTATCAACCACCACCGGCACCACCCAATACATTGGTGCCTCCACATGCCCCTGAATCAACCGCCAACTCGGGTGTATCGGATACGCCGCGGTGTTTGGCGTAGGCGCGAAGGGAGACTCCCATAGAACATCCTTGCACACAAAGAACGTGCGGTTGACTAATTGGCAATCACGGTATAAAGTTGACAGATAGTCAACCGGAGTTGCTATGCATGTTATTTCCAAGCGCCCCTTTGAGGAGGCCGCAAAATCGTACCCCAATCAGAAACAGGCGATTTTCGATCTTTATCATGTACTCAAAAAAGCCACGTTTTCTTCTCCCGATGAAATGCGTCAGGTTTTCCCTTCGCTTGATAACTTCAAGTACAAGGATAAGTGGTGGATCATTGATATCGGTGGAAATCACCTCAGGTTAATGGCCTTTATTCAATTTACTCAGAACCGTATTTATGTAAAACATATTCTTACTCATGCGCAATACGACAAACTCTGTCAGCGCTTTGCCAAAGGAGAACGAAAATGACGGCAATAGCTATGCAAAACGCTTGTCATCAATTCGCCCAAGTGGCGGCTCCCTATCTCTATATTCGTGATGAGTCCCACTATGATGAAGCCTTGGAATTGATTGAAAGCTTGCTTGAAGAAGTCGGCGATGATGAAGACAATCCACTCAACGCCATTATTAACCTCTTAAGCCTCGCTATTGAAAGCTATGAAAACCAGCAACCGGATTTGGTTGCTTTTGAGCATGAGGCGCAACAGGCTGGAAGTGATATCAGCGTGCTGCGCTTATTGATGCAGCAGCATCAAATCGGTATGGCCGATCTTCCCGAAATAGGCTCAAAATCAATGGTATCACGAGTTCTTTCTGGAGAGCGCCACCTCAACAAGCAACACATCAAAGCCCTTTGTGAGCGCTTCGGTATCAGTCCCAACCTGTTTTTTTAAGTCACAGGCAGCCTAACCACCACCGGCACCACCCAATACATGGGTGCCTCAGTGTGCCCCTGAATCAACCGCCAACTCGGGTGTACCGGCTGCCCCGCTTTAATACGCAGCTTCCCCAATACGCCAATCGCCGCCCATTCTTTACGCTGATGGCGTGGCGTATATGCCTTATCTGGCTGCCAATTGGGGTTTATCACCTCGCGCCTAACCTGCTGATACCTCGCGCGCTTAGGCACCTTGACATCAGCAGGTAGCGCATCACTAAAATAAGCCACCTCGTCAAGCGCCGTAACCCATTCACCGCTTTTCTTATCCTTGCGCCTGACGCGCTGCGTCCAGGAAACCACCTCAGCGCTTTCACTGAGCCGTCGTCCAAAGGGATCGCAGACATACTTGTTATGCCAATTGAGCCCTTGCGCATCACCGAGCACCGCCGGGTGAGGGCTGACCACACCAAAAAGGCTTTCTGGAGCGTCCTTGGCGGTTGCCAGCCGAATTTGACCATTCTCAAGGAGCACTACCGAGCAGCCAGCTCTATCCTCCCCATCGGGGTTATCATCCTGCCATTCAAACATCTCGGCATAATCGGCACCGCCTGAAAGAAAGGCCCCATCAGAGCGAACCTCACCATTGGATAGCACCTTTAAGCGAACATTCTCGCTGTCATTATCTACGTTTGGCGAACCATCACTGGATAACACCAGCAGGTTATGGCTTTTTGACAGCCCTGGGGCTGTGCTAATGGCTTTGATCACCCCATCATGCTCGCCTGAGCTAAAGCCTGGATGCGTGCTGCTTACAAAGAGCGGGCTTTTTTTGGGCGCATTGCTGATAACATGTAAGCCATACCAATCACTGCTACACACCACATCCAGCTTACTTTGCCCAAACACCGCGTTTCTATCGCCATAGACCGCTTTCCCGGCTCCGCTATAGACACGTTAACGTCATCAAACTTCTTCATCAGGCGACGCTTGAGTTTCACTGCACTGAGTCCGGGGGCATTCTGCAGCTGATGTTTGATGTAGACGATGTACTCATCGAGCTGCTTGGTGCGCTCACAATCCTCCAACTGAGCGGCGATCTGAGGCTCATCCATTGCGAGGTATTTGCGAACCGTATTACGGCTGATTTTAAGTTTTCGGGCTATCTGACGGCAGGAAAGTCCATCCCCGCTGTCGTGTAGTGCTTTGATTTTGTGTATCACGTTCCACTCCTTCAATTGGTCTCCCGAAATAACGAGAGAGTTTACGGGCGGTATGCCCAACTACCAATAAAGGTGGATCAAATTTGTTGGCCGCTAGTGGATCAGTTTAATTGGCCATTAACATCGTGTTTTTCTCTCAGAGACATGTACAGAGAACATACACATCTGGAGAGCACTTTTTGGCTAAATAATGTTCGATTGGTTGCGATTGAGAAAATGGGGAAGTCCTGAAGGACCCCGCACAGGTTCGCACTAGCACGCAATAAAAAGGGCAACGGAGAATCGTTGCCCTTCTAAGAGTTGGTGGCAATTATCAATATGAAAAACCGTCCGAAGGACTGGAGTTATATAAAACTATAATTTCATAATAGAGGCAATATAGGAACTGCTATTTCAATCTAGAGCATTTTCCAGGAACTGTTGCTCTTGTCTATTGATGCCTATTTTGTGAGCATACTCGCGCCATCTACCAGTAATAGCTTTCAGCTCCAACAAGATATTCTGCGCTTTGGCAGGCGACAATTGAAAGTACGGGGCAACTTCCAAGCCTAAATCCAAATCGAGAATGTTGGAGTGTTCGTCAATGTTCAAATGCAACCCTGTCGCACCCTGGCATATATTAATGTCGTATGCCGGTGACAATATCCAACCAGCATTATCGTCAGCTAACAGAAAGCCGTGGTTTCGCAGATGGTCGTCGCTGTTACACACCAGAATGCTGAACGCCATTCTCCGCCACAATTGAGCTAGATCGGCACGAGTATTGGCACCTTGCTCCGTAAGAAACTGAGCAAGCTCAAGATAACTGGCTCCGACATCGCCATCATAGTAGCCAAGTTGGGTCATGGCGGACGAAAAATGGCGTCGTTTCGTACCGACACGGTCAAAACGTTTAGTCAAAAAGGTGTGATGGTCGCTGTTAAAGCGCAGGATACGGCAGGGAGCCATATCAATACCAGCATCTACTGCCATGCAATAAACCAGGTATTCCCAAGCGCCCACATCGTAGTCATCATAGCGGCTAGGGAACTTGGCGAGCCAAAGCTGGTCACCATCGGCAACACAGGCTTTAGGTCGAGCACCGCCTAATGATGAGCCAGGAGAAATCAACATGAACAACCATTTTAGGTAGTCAGGGTTGTCCAAATCAGGCTGTTGCTCTACTTGGCTTACCGCGAATTCCAGCTCGCGTAGACTGGCAATGGGGGGGGCAGTTAGTTGCTGATTATTATCGAGATAAGGTCCGTCTTCGGCCAGCTTGAACCGCAGACCGCCCATGCGGTAATTGTCATGGACACCAAGCAAGAAATCGGACTCATTAAGCCTTACTGCACGACGCCCTTCTTGTCTGGCCATAACAGCTTCACGGCGCTGCATTAACAGTCGTCCCCACCGGTCGGGGCAGGAGTCAAGAAACACCCTAAAATTCCTCGCGTCATCATTGAATTGAGTACCAGAGAACAGGCTTAGTTGTGGATCGATCTGTATTGCGTACGGCGAGTCTAGCCACTTGTGAGCATAAGTGAAACGATAAACTTCCGCTCCACGCACCACATCCACGTCAAGCCTACCGACCAAACGTGTCTCAGACATTGGGAGCCAGTCGGCATAAACCCAAATGGAGCGGCTCATGGAGTGCTGTCCTTGTTTATTGGTGTGGACCGGCTTAAAACCGGTGCATTGTGTTGCTGATGATTATTTTGTCTGTTGCGGCTGGATTTAAGTAGCTCGATATCCTGTAACTTGCGACCAAACGCATCATCTGATGCAACTTTGGCCAGGTCTTCACTTAAACCAAGAGATGAAAGCACCATTAAATAATGTCCAATAGATACGCTGGCCTCGCCGCGAATGATGTTGCGCAGTGTTGGCATGGATAAACCTGTGCGCTCGGAAAGTTTAGTTTGGGTAATCTTACGTCTCTTCATAGCCAAAGCAATATTCTCGCCGAGCTGTTTTAGTGCTTTACGATCTTTAGGGAAAACCACAGCAGAACGCGAACTCATAAAACTATACCTTCATATATCTGGACAATGTTGAAAGTATAGTTTCATTTTGTGAGCATGTCATGTAGCTGCGTTGCTAAAAACATATGAGCATTGACGATGTTCTACGCGGCTAATGTTCATCTGAGTATTTGATTTGATAACACATTGTCGCTTTTTTCTCGCTTATTA
>DFOV01000084.1:475-3930 GCA_002376965.1 Gammaproteobacteria bacterium UBA3532 | reverse complement strand
AAAGAAGCACAAGTCGCCCCTATGACTGTCGGTGCCGGTGCCACTTGGGACATTGCTTTTTCCCAGGACGATGATCAAGAATTTATTTACGTAGCTGACGGATCCAATATGAAAGTCCACGTTGTGCACCGTGACACGTTGGAAGTCATGTATGTCATTGGTGAAGGTGGTCGGCAACCCGGCTTGTTCTACGGCACTCATAGCATTGTCACCGATACGCAGGGAAACTTTTACACAACCGAAACCTATGAGGGTAAACGCGTGCAGAAATTCGTCTATCGAGGCTTACGATCACTTGAACAAATGCAATCTGGCCCCGCCTGGCCGGCTGGCACTTTGCTTGACTAGCAGTACTCGAATGCTTAAACAATAGGAGGGATGTGATGTTACTAGGAGTTGGTGCCCAGAGCCGGAATCGAACCGGCACGATCGCAATGATCGAGGGATTTTAAGTCCCTTGTGTCTACCAATTTCACCATCTGGGCTGATCAAAATATGTTCGAAGAATGGAGGCTGGGGTCGGAATCGAACCGGCGTACACGGAGTTGCAGTCCGCTGCATGACCACTCTGCCACCCAGCCATATTTTTATATTCAGCGAGGCCGAACTATATCAAAACCACGGTCAATGAGCATGTAATGGATAAAATTACTGCTTCTTGCGGTACCAGGCCTCAAAATAATTTGCAATATGACATATAAACCAATCTTTAAATTTCTTGGCAATGTCTTTATATTTACTATGATGCCTAGTTAGAATTCCAGAAGAACAACAATTAAGTGATTCAGACAGGGAACAGTCGAACACCAGCAGAGAGTTACCTTCAAATTTATTACTGAGAAAAGCTGCTCTTCAGTAGCCTATAAGAATTGGAGCGGGAAACCGGGGTCGAACCGGCGACCTTGTGCTTGGCAAGCACATGCTCTACCAACTGAGCTATTCCCGCATCGCAAGCTAGTAACTTACCGATCGTCATGCAGACTCGCTATATCAATAACCTACCCATCAAAATCGAGGCGCCCTATTCTAATGCTTAAGCGCGGGGAGTCAAGCCAGCAAATTCAGGCAACACTCTGGTTTAAAGACCGTTCCGCAGTTTTGGCCAAGCGCGCCTAAAGTACTGAAACATCGAATAAACACTCAGAATTGCGGCTAAATGAATCAATACAAAGCCGAGTTGCCAGATCCAATCAGGATAGTTCGGCGCAGCTAATAACAGCACAATAATGGCAAGCATTTGTGTGGTGGTTTTCAGCTTACCTGAAAAGGCTACTGATACAAGATCGCTCTGACCTTTGACCGCCATCCATTCTCTTAACGCCGATATAGCCAATTCCCGGGTAACAATCACTACAGTTGCCAACAGCAAACTACTATAAACCGATACCAACATAATCAGCACAATCGTTACTAAAAGCTTATCGGCAACTGGATCTAAGAATGCACCAAAATCGGAAGCTTGGTTCAATCTGCGCGCCAGATAACCATCCACCCAGTCGCTAAGACTAGCGACGGTAAATAACAATGCTGTCAATAAATTAGCATTGGGAAGCCCGGAATAGAAACAAGCCATTACCAATGGAATAAGCAGCAAGCGAATATAAGTAACTTGATTAGCCCAATTCATTAGTTAGAGTTTAAAGCACAAAGCATTTCATATAAAAAGTTTATAAAGCCCATAACAGACAACGAGAATATCCTATTAATTATGAAGATACGCATATATATTTTCGGCCAATTTCCTACTTATACCAATCACCTTGGCTATTTCCGTTTCACTAGCCTTCTTGATTTCTTGTTGCCCGCCGAAATGCTTAATGAGTTCCCTCCTGCGCTTTGGGCCAAGCCCTGGTATTTGTTCCAGTACTGATTGCTTGCGCTTCTTACCACGACGCTGCCGATGCCCTGCAATCGCAAATCGGTGAGCTTCGTCTCTTATCTGTTGGAGTAGATGCAACGCTGGTGATTCGGTGGGAAAAGCTAATTCGTCGTATCCTATAGACTTGGAAAAGAACACTGTTTCTTGGCCTGCGCGGCGGCTAATTCCCTTGGCAATAGCTAATAGATGGATTTCCGGTAACTGGAATTTCTGCATTATTTTCTTCGCTCGACTGAGCTGGCCTTTTCCTCCATCTAGGAGCAAAACATCAGGAAGCTTGCCTTCGCCTTTGCTCAAACGTGTAAAACGTCGATCAAGCGCTTGTTCCATCGCTGCATAGTCGTCACCAGATTTCACATCTCGAATATTAAAACGGCGATAATCATTCTTAACTGGACCGTTTTCATCGAATACCACGCAAGAAGCAACTGTTACCTCTCCAGCCGTGTGGCTAATATCAAAACATTCTATCCTGGAAAGCTGTGAATCTAACCTGAGCGCATCCTGTAACAATATGAATCGTTTGTGTGTATTTTGCTTATTGGCAATGTGCGCCTCTAGAGACTCCTTGGCATTGGTGGTAGCCAATTGTATCCATTTTGCGCGGTGCCCCTTGACGCGCATTGATAATTTGACTTTTCGGCCAGAAACATAGGTTAGGGCTGTTTGAAGTTCCTCAGCTTCATCCAATGGGGCTGGAATAATAATCTCCTTAGGTATCGAGGAGGACTTATCCTCTCGAAGATAAGCTTGTGCAATAAAAGCTTCCACGAGGTCCTGTTGGGAGTTAGCCAGCCTATAGCGGGGGTAAAAACTCTTACTTCCTACAACTCGGCCAGAGCGAACATAAATTACATGAACACAGGCGGAGGCTTGTTTAATCTCCCCCGCAATGACATCTGCATCATGGCCCCAGTTAGCTACATATTGTTTTTCCTGGGTATGACGTAAATCTATAATACGATTTCGAATCAGCGCTGCTTTTTCGAAGTTTTCGTTGGCAGCTGCCTCTTCCATCGTGATAGTGAGTTCTTTAACCAGAAGATCACTCTTACCCGTCAAGAAAAGTGCCGAATAATGAACATCTCGGGCGTACTCTTCTTTGGAGATAAACCCAACGCACGGAGCAGTACAGCGACCAATTTGATATTGCAAGCAAGGTCTAGAACGGTTTTTGAAATAACTATCCTCACATTGCCTAACTCGAAACACCTTTTGCAATATCTGTAGCGATTCGCGTGTAGCACGAGTACTAGGATAGGGTCCAAAAAAACGACCGTTACTCTTCCGGCTGCCTCGAAAAAAGCATAGGCGAGGATACTCATTATCCTGAGTCAAAAGAATATAAGGATATGACTTATCATCTCTTAGTTGAATATTATAAAAAGGACGATGGGTCTTGATAAGACTTTGTTCAAGTAAAAGCGCTTCCGTTTCACTGCTGGTAATTGTGACTTGAATATCAGCTATTTTCCCAACCATCGCCAAGGTTTTTGTTGTAAGTCCTGAGGCCCTAAAATAACTCCCCACTCTCTTTTTTAAATTTCGTGCCTTTCCGATATAAAGCACTTTGCCC
>DFOV01000084.1:0-150 GCA_002376965.1 Gammaproteobacteria bacterium UBA3532 | reverse complement strand
ACATTTGATAAACACCAGGCCTACTTGTTAGGGTGGCCAGATAAGGCTTAGGGTTAAAGATCTCAGTATCTAACTTGGCCATGATCCGACAAAGTACAGTTCTCTAATGGGTAAAGATTCAAACTTATGGAGAGTATCCGATACAGATTA
>DFOV01000329.1 GCA_002376965.1 Gammaproteobacteria bacterium UBA3532 | reverse complement strand
GTTGAAAACCATTCCAGCTTCGGCAGCGGCGACATGAAAGCTGAATCCGCAGATCTGACTGACAAAAACCGGAAGCCCGGCCACCATGGCTTCTAAAATGGCATTGCCAGCTGTTTCTGATAGGGCGGGGTGGAGTAGATAATCGGCGGCGGCTAAAAAGCGTGGAACATCATCGCGGCCACCAACAAAATTTACTTTGTTGCTAATCCCCAGTTTTTGCGCTTCTTTTATCATGGGCTTGGTGGCACCACGTCCAACAATGACCAGTTTTACCTGAGCTTGCAATGACTCCGGCAGGGCGGCGACGCCTTGAATGGCCCGCTTAACGCCTTTTCTCACAAAGTCCGAGCCAATCATTAGCAGCATTTTTTGTTCAGGAGCAATGCATAGTTCTCGTCGCAGCGACTGTCGCGTATTCTCGGTTAATGCCTGTTTAATTCTGGGCTTGTTTATACCGGGTGGCAGGTAATGAAAGCGTGATTCGGGGGTGTTGTAGCAGCGAATATAGTTGGCTTTTTCGCTCTCCGAAATATACATAATATGCGTTGAACTATCTGGAGAAAAAACGGCGCGTTCAAATGCCGCATAGGTTTTATAGCGCTGGGTTAGCTTTGCAAGGGGTGACTTGTTGCGTTTTGCGGCATTGATAAAACATACATCGGCATTGTAATAAAGATCCAGGCCTGGCATGCGGTTAAAGCCGACGATTAAATCGAATTGACGTTGACGAAGTAACGGCTGAAGGTTGTTCACGTAGCTTTCGCAACGAGCGTGATTTGTCAGACCCGAGAAAGGAACCTGATGCACGTGCAGGCCCTCTGGGATCTCGCCTTGCCAGCGTCGGGTATAGACATCCACACCATGTCCTTGGGCTAGTGCTTCTTTGGTAATGTTGAGAAAGCTTTGCTCTAGTCCGCCATAGGGGTAGTAATTAAATAAACAAAAAGCGAGTTGCATAGTGGTTCTCTCAACTACCTGGCTGCTCGTCATTTTGCCTCGCTGCTTTATCATGCTCCTGTTCTATTGGGGCATGCTGATGCGCTTGAGTGTCATGGGCTAGTTGATTGTCTTGATGTAGTTGGTTGCCTTTATGAAGCTGATTGTACATGCCATTGGCTGCAAGTAGCGTCTGGTGAGTTCCGACTTCGGCAATCTGGCCGCGATCCATCACAATAATTTGATCGGCATTTTCAATGGTGGATAGGCGGTGGGCAATCACCAATGTTGTACGCCCTTGCATGATATGCTTGAGTGCGCTCTGCACCGCTCTTTCTGACTCGTTATCTAATGCCGATGTTGCCTCATCTAGAATCAGTATCGGTGCATCTTTTAGCAGGGCTCTAGCTATGGCTATGCGCTGTCTTTGTCCTCCGGAAAAGCCTTGCCCTTGCTCGGTGACTATTGTGTCATAGCCATCGGGCAACTCGGTAATATAGTCATGGATATTGGCGGCTTTGGCTGCTTCGATAACTGCGCTTAATGGCTGATCATTTAGCTGGCCATAAGCTATGTTGTCACGAATAGTACCGCTAAAGAGCATAACGTGCTGACTGACAAAGGCAATATGACTGCGCAAATGGCCAAGTTCAATATCCCTGGTACTGATGTTATCTATTTGAATGTCGCCATAGCTTGGAGAGTAAAAGCGGGGTATCAGTTTGACCAACGTTGACTTGCCACTGCCGGAAGGACCGACTAGCGCCGTCACTTTTCCCTTGGGAATGATTAGGGATAGGTTGTCAATCGCCAGCTCGTCATTACCGTAGCCGAAGCTCACTTGATCAAAGACAATATTGCCTTGAATGCAGGGCTTCTGAGTGCCGGTATTTTGCTCAGCTGGCTGCTCCTTTAACTCGAAAATGCTTTGAGCCGCCGCGATACCTTTTTGAATCATACTATTGACGGTCACTATTTGACGGAGTGGTTTAGGTAGTAAGCCAGCTGCGGTTAGAAAAGCCGCAGCTTCACCTGCGGACATTTGCACCCCCATGGTCGGTGACAGCACCACAAAAACCAAACCGGCCAATGAGAAAGCTACAAAAAATTGAATAACGGGAATGCTCAGAGCTTCCGTCAGGGCTAGTTTAACATTTTGTTTGAAGTTGTAGCTGGCGGCTTCGAGCAAGCGCTGCTTTTCCATATGCTGTCCTTGAAACAGCTTTACTGTTTCGTGGCCTTGGATGGTTTCCGACACGCACTGGGTGACATCGGTGGCGCTGTCCTGGATGCGATGGCTTAGCTTACGAAAGCGCTTGGCAACATAGTTGGTCAATATGCCAATAACCGGCAACACAACCAGCAGCAGTAAACTCAGCTTCCAATTCAAATAGAGTAGGTAACCAATCAGCCCTATGATGGTGGCTCCTTCGCGGAGTATGATTTTGAGTGAGCGTGTTGCAGTCGTGGTGAATTCGACGACGTGATAATTCAGCTTGGTTAGCACATCCGCAGAATGTGTTTTGGTGTAAAAGCTTTCGGTGAAGCCGAGCACTTTGTCAAATATCTCGCTAATCAGTTCAAATCGAATTTTATGGCGGAGTAAAGCAATATAGTAATCGCCAAGAAAAGAACCGATTCCCCTACCAATAAATATAGCCAGTATTAACAGCGGGATCTGGATATAGCCTTTCCCAGCGCTTTCTTCCAGGGCTTCGATCAGCAGCTTCATTATGGAGGCAAAAGCAGATTGGGTGGCACCATACACGGCATAGCCGACGATACTGACAATCAGAAGGACTGCATGGCGTTTGAGGTACTGCAATATTTGAAGGTAGGTTTTAAACCCCGACGGGGAGTTCTTGGCCAAAAGGCGCTCCTGAAGCTAATTAATAGTAGAGAAAAACGACCCAATGGTAAGACTAAAGCCTGTTTAGGACAAGTTTTGTTGCAGCAGCAGTGGTCTGTTGTTAACAAAAGCAAAAAAACTTCTTCAGCTCTACGGCGGGTGGGTCAGAATATGACGTCGCTGAAACGCACCGTTTATCGAACATGTCACCTCCGTTTGTCAGAAGTTAACTCATCCAATAGGATGAAGTGCTAACTATTTGTCTGATAGTGACGTTTTTTTGCTGGTTGACCTTTGTACTATGGGGTAGTAGATTAAATTTTGCTCTGCTGCGAAACTCGTCGAGCAACAAAATGGATATTTAGACATAATTAAATAGAAATAAATAACGAGAAATAGAACACATAAATATCCAGATAATAACGATACGCTGTTGCTAAGACTCGATCGGTTGAGCAATCTAACAAATAAACAATAAATAAAAATTTGTAGGTTGTTGCTATGTACTCAAGAAAACGTCAGTCGCTGATTTGCCGACGGCTGCCCCACGGCTTTACATTAGTAGAGTTAATGATAGGGCTAGCCATCGCCGGTATTATCGCTACCATTGCTATCCCCAGCTTCGAAAGCACTGTTAACAGCAACCGCTTGGCTGGACAAGCGAACGAGCTGATTTCCGCCATGTCTCTAGCCCGCACCGAGGCTGTCAAAAATAATGCCCGAGTTACCTTGTGTCGTAGTGCCGATAATACCAGTTGTTCTTCTGGGAGCGGCCACTGGGAAGGTTGGCTCGTGTTTATCGATGCTGATCGTGATGGCGAGGTCGACAACGATGAAACCATTCTTCTTTCCAACCTAACAGAGCCTCGAATTCAGCTCGATGCCAGTACCTCTATTGTTGACCTGGACAACCTGATCAGCTTCAAGCCCGATGGTACCGTTAGGGGGCCAAATGCCGGCGATCTGTTGTCTGGCAATATTAGCCTGTGCATCGACGGAGTAGGTGAGAATATCCGCAACATTTCTATTCTGCCCGGAGGCTCATTTTCAGTTGAGTCATCCAGTGGCAGCTGCAACCCTTAATCAAGGAGGATCAGGATATGAATCGATTCAATGGAGCTAGCCGCAAACACCAGGCAGGTATCGGGCTTATTGAGGTGTTAGTTTCTCTGTTTCTCTTTTCTATGGGCCTTTTGGGGGTTGCGGGGATGCAGACCGTTGGTTTGAAAAACAACCAGAGTTCGCTGGAGCGCAGTCAGGCTGTCATGTATACCTATTCAATTCTGGATGCCATTCGTTCGGATATGGCAGGATTTGAGGCCGGACAATATCAACTGGATTTTCCTGGTAGTGGCTGTGCTGCGCCAACTGGAGCGAGTTTGGCGGAGAAAAACCTGGCCTACTGGCTCGCGAGTATTCAACAAACCATGGGGGAAGACGCCTGTGGTAGCGTGCAGTGTGGAGCAGAGGTTTGCACGGTACGAATACGCTGGGATGATTC
>DFOV01000201.1:22106-28156 GCA_002376965.1 Gammaproteobacteria bacterium UBA3532 | reverse complement strand
CTGAGCCCATCAATGGACATCCAGATTTCGAGCAACTTTGAACGCCTGCTTTTCGATGCCTGTGGGCGTGATGCAGACAAAGTAAATCAGTTGATGGATGATCTTAAATCTAATGGCGAATTTGTTCTCGATGATGAGCCTCTAACCTATATTCGAAAGCTATTTTCTGCCAAAAGAGTCGATACAGAGCAAACCCTCAACACCATTAGATCTGTGTATGAGCAAGAAGGCTGGATCATTGATCCGCATACTGCCGTTGGTGTAGCAGCAGCAGAGGAAATCAGTGCTCAACCGGTAATATGCCTTGCTACCGCAGATGCTGCCAAATTCCCTGCTGCGGTAGAACGAGCGATTAACACATCGCCTCCACAGCCCAAAGCCCTGGACGGCATTTTCGACAAGGAGACCCGTTGCCTGGAAAGCGAACCAAGCAGCGATAGTGTGAAATCAATCATTCGACAGCATGTCTAAATATTAAATAGCCCTAAGGTGGCGCACAAACGCCACCTTCTTTAGATTTTCTGGAGTAACGCCACCACCATGATCGCCTTTGAACAATCTGATTACCCTTTTCCCAAGCCTCCACCCAAGCTAAATGCTGGTGAAAAAGCGCCTTACATTGCAAAAATAAAGGCTCTGTTAAAACAACATAATGCTGTATTGGTTGCCCATTACTATACTGATCCGGAAATCCAAGCTCTCGCAGATGAAACTGGCGGTTGTGTCGCTGATTCTTTAGAAATGGCTCGTTTTGGAGCTAATCACTCAGCAGACACATTGATCGTTGCTGGGGTTAAGTTTATGGGCGAAACCTCAAAAATTTTGAGCCCAGAAAAGCGTGTACTCATGCCCACACTTGAGGCAACCTGCTCTCTGGATCTTGGCTGTCCCGAAAACGAATTTATCGAGTTTTGCGACCAACACCCTGATCACCAAGTCGTGGTATATGCCAATACTTCAGCAGCTGTTAAAGCACGTGCTGACTGGGTAGTCACTTCTAGTTGCGCAGTTGATATAGTGGAACACCTCGACGCCAAAGGACAGAAAATTCTATGGGCACCCGATAAGCACCTCGGCCGCTACATAAAAAATAAGACCGGTGCGGATATGTTGCTTTGGGATGGAGCCTGTATTGTCCATGATGAGTTTAAACACCAAGCCTTGGAAAAAGTAAAAGCCATTTATCCAAATGCAGCCATACTGGTTCACCCAGAGTCTCCAGAATCAGTCATAGCCCTAGCAGATGCAGTTGGTTCAACCACGCAACTAATAAAAGCCGCTCAAACCTTGCCGAATGAAATGTTCATAGTGGCAACGGACAAAGCGATTTTTTATAAAATGCAGCAGATGGCGCCAGGAAAAACCCTAATAGAAGCGCCAACCGCCGGAGAAGGCGCAACCTGCCGTACCTGTGCCCACTGCCCCTGGATGGCAATGAATTCCTTGCAGGTGCTTTCAGAGGTTTTCGACAAAGAAGACAATGAAATATTTGTTGACTCGGCCATACGGGAAAAGGCACTAGTTCCGCTTAAGCGAATGCTAGACTTTACTAAGAATACCAGTATACAGCTCACACCTTCATAACCAAGCCATTCATAGCCAAGTCAGGGCCGCAAGGCCCTAGACTTGATTTCTTAACATCAATTCGAATGGGTGAGGCTGTAGATAGTGCTGACGTAAGATATATTCGTTTGGATACTTGCGAAAATAGTGCTTCAACATAGTCACAGGAACAATTAGCGGTAGTTGACCTAACCGGTATTTGTCTATGATGTCTAACATTTCCTGTTTATCTTCTGAGCCGATATCTTTTTTAAGATACCCCAAAAGGTGCTGCAACACATTGGTATGAGACTTGTTGGATGCTTTACGTTTTAGCGTGCTAAAAAGCTCTATGCCATACTGATCCAATATATCAGCTAAATCCCCAGCACCTGCGCTTGCAGCTATTTGCCCTAACCTCTTGTAACCGGCTTGGGAATGTGAAAGTAATAAATACTTATGATCACGGTGAAACTCAACTAACACCTTTGGCGATGGTTCCTTAAGCAACTGACGCCAACGTTGATGGACAAAAACCCGCACCAAAAAATTTTCGCGTATTTTCGCATCATTTAACCGGCCTTCTTCTTCTATCGGCAATAGTGGATAGGCGTTCATCAAAGCGGCAGCATAAAACCCACTGCCCTGCTCTACAGGATGCCCCTTTTCACTATAAACCTTGACCCGCTCCATACCGCAGCTTGGCGACTTTGCTTTGAGAATATAGCCATCGATATCGCCAAGGCGCGGTTTCGCGTGCTCAATGTATTGACTAAGAGGTTCTGTCACATCAAGCTTTGCATCTTTGACACCGCGAGCTCTCAAGCCTTCGTCAGTCGATACTATACGAATCGTCGGCCTTGGAACTCCCAAGCCGATACCAACCTCAGGGCACACAGGAACGAAGTCGAAATAGGCGCTGAGAGTATTCAATGCATAGCGATAGCTCTTGTGGCTACCGTCATAGCGCACTTTTTCACCAACCAAACAGCTGCTGATACCCAATAATAGTTTGGCCATTATAACTCCGTATTTAAGCCGCCAAATCCACCATCATCAGAATCTGGTGGCGGCGCTTTCTTAGCTGGTCCAGCACCTCCGCCAAGGCGCATACGCAACCCAAGATCGGTTCGAGAATCAGCATTGAGCAATGCCGTTTTCTCATCGATCAGCCCTACTTTGTATAGATTGAACAGCGACTGATCAAATGTCATCATGCCGTCATCAGTATTCTTCTCAATGGTTTTAGGAATAGCCGACAATTCCCCTTTCTGAATGTGCTCAACAATATCAGGCGAGCGCAGCATTACTTCTGTCGCGGCTAAGCGTTTGTTATCTTTACCAATAACCAAACGTTGATTGATAACTGCTCGAAGCGAAAGAGATAGATCAAACATAATCTGGTCGCGCACTTCTTCAGCAAAAAAGTTTCTGATACGCTCAAAAACCTGCTTGGTATTGTTGGCATGTAGTGTAGCTAAACATAGATGGCCAGTCTGCGCGAAATTAAGAGCATAATCCATAGCTTCGGCATCCCTGATTTCGCCAATTAGTATTACGTCAGGCGCTTGGCGGAGGGCATTTTTCAATGCATTGTGATATGAGTCTGTATCACTGCCAATTTCACGCTGGTCAATAATCGATTTTTTATGGCTATGCAGAAATTCTATCGGGTCTTCGATGGTTAGCATGTGTCCGGTGGCATTTCGATTACGAAAATCAATCATTGAGCCAAGGGTAGTCGATTTACCAGAACCTGTCGGTCCACAGACTAGTACAAGTCCCTGACGCTCCATTACGACATCGGTTAATACCTTGGGCAATTTTAATGTCTCAAACTCAGGCACGTTGGTCTTTATGTGTCGCATAACCATTCCGACCTGACCACGCTGGTAAAACACGTTGGCACGAAAGCGGCCAATACCATCTGCCTGATAAGCAAAGTTCAATTCTTTCTCGCGCTCGAACTCTTCAATCTCATCCTCAGACATAATGCCATAGGCTATGTCTTTAATCGCTCCAGGTGGTAGCGAGGCATTGCCCACGGGCATGGATTTACCTTCAATTTTGATATTAGGTGGAGCTCCGGTACTAAAAAACAAATCGGATGCATTTCTCTCCACCATAAATCTAAGTAAAAGCGATATATCCACTCGTCACCACCTATCTTCTTTCATTATTATGCGTGTTAAAGGTGCCACCTAACAGGCAACACCGAATGGTCTAGCAAATTGTAAAGCAATATCTGTCTATATCTATGATATTTCTATAATACTTTGCATTTGTTAAATAACATAATGGCACTTTTGCAGTGCATCAAGCAAAACTTTCTTATAACCCGCAACTTCCCTCCCCCCAGCCGGTACTTGTGCTACGCAGCTAATGCAAGCTAGAGCCTTTATCTTGCATTTACCGTTTCTGCTTGGCCTATTCCAAGCATAGTCAAAAATCCATTACTTCGTTATTAATTACTGGCTTTTTTCTTTTTTCCATTGTATTTCAATGTTAATTTCGATATTCTTTGCACCCTTCGCGGAGAGGTGGCTGAGTGGTCGAAAGCGCACGACTGGAACTCGTGTATACGGCAACGTATCGAGGGTTCGAATCCCTCCCTCTCCGCCACTCCTTTCTCTCTGCGTACATAAACCTGAAGCGTCAAAAAGCTTAACGTAGTAAATGAGTTTATTGTTTTAGCCTCCATGAAGGGAATTGATAAGATTGCTCACAATAACCTTAGTAAGAAAAAGACTACGCTCGGGTGAATATTGCGAAAAATGTAATGATGTTCACCACCAGCTCGAAAAATCTGGCTATATTTCCCATCTAACACGTATCGTTGATGCAGATGAAGCGAACCCAGTCAGTGAGGGTATGTTACTAGCGATTGAGCATAATGTTACTCAAGCGCCATTTTTTATTGTCGAGAAAGAAGATGGTGCCACTGAAGTATACACGTCCTATCTCAAACTGGTTCGGGATGTTTTACAGCAAATCGACCAATAGTTGTATAGCTAGGCAGTTTATAGCTAGCTAGTTGGTAGGCGCGTTTGTTAAATGTCAGTGAGACGGCAGATTAACATGCTCAAAATATTCATTTACTTCATCTTTTGTCTTCATCGCTTCAATTAGCCGAACGGTTTCTTTTGGCAAATGGGGAGCAAAGCGCTCAATAAAGTCATACATATAACCACGTAGAAAAGCCCCCTTCTTAAAAGCAATGTGAGTCGTGCTATAACTGAATAAGTGTTGCGCATCGATTAGTACCAGGTCACTATCTTTATCTGGCTCATAGGCCAAGCTGGCGATAATGCCGACTCCAAGCCCCAGTCTCACATAAGTTTTGATCACATCTGCATCCGTTGCAGTAAATACCACCTTTGGCTTACAACGAGCGGTTTCAAAGGCCATATCCAGCTGCGAGCGACCAGTAAACCCGAAAACATAGGTGACGATTGGGTGAGTAGCCAACTCAGGAATCGTCAATTTATCCAACTGAGCTAACGGATGGCCTTTGGGTACGATAATACTTCTATTCCAGCGATAACAGGGCAGTACGGTTAAATCTTCGTACAGGTGCATGGCTTCTGTCGCTATCGCAAAATCGACTTTACCACGCGCAGCGGATTCTGAAATCTGTACAGGAGTACCTTGGTGCATATGCAAAGAAACATCGGGATAGTTGTCCATAAACGGTTTGATCACCGAAGGAAGAACATAGCGTGCCTGGGTATGCGTGGTTGCAATAGAGAGATCACCCGTTGTCTCATCATTAAACTCTTTTGCTATCGAACGGATCGCCTTAACTTGTTCAAGAATATCTTCTGCTATTGCTAAAACCTGCTTTCCGGCAGGAGTAATATCACTCAGGTGTTTACCACTGCGGCTAAATACCTGAACCCCCAGCTCATCCTCTAGAAGTCGGATTTGCTTGCTGATGCCAGGCTGCGAGGTAAAAAGCGCATCAGCAGTCGCTGATACATTAAGATCGTGTTTTGCTACTTCACTGATATAGCGTAACTGTTGGAGCTTCATCTAGCCCTCCGACACACCAAATATTTCAACAACACCTTGAAAGCAATAAAAAAGCAGCGTTAAATGCTGCTTTTTTATTGCTTTCAATTTCAAGGCGTCCCATTTTAGGACGACAAACATAGATTATCTTACTAGGCAGTTGATGTCTCTTGACGTGACTCAGAAAATTTCAATTTCAATTCACCGGCCTGGCAAGTTACCGTCACGTCTCCACCATCAACAAGGCGGCCAAATAATAACTCATCAACCAAGCTTTGTTTCAGCTTTTCGCGGATCAGGCGTTTCATTGGACGAGCCCCCATATCCTTATCATAGCCATTTTCAATAAACCAATCGCGAGCCTTCGTATCTACCTCAAGGCTAACTCTTTTCTTATCTAAAGTGACCTGTAGCTCAGTAATAAATTTATCAACAACAAAACCAATCGTATCTTTATCCAAGTGCTTAAACCAGATAATACTATCAAGCCGGTTTCT
>DFOV01000201.1:0-21724 GCA_002376965.1 Gammaproteobacteria bacterium UBA3532 | reverse complement strand
AAGCCTATGGATGCGCGTGCTACATCAGCTGCACCGCAGTTTGTGGTCATCACTAATATGACATTACGAAAATCGGCTTTTCTGCCATTATTATCAGTTAATGTGCCGTTATCCATCACTTGCAAAAGAAGATTAAAGACGTCTGGATGTGCTTTCTCTATCTCATCAAGTAATAATACGCAGTATGGATTTTTGGTCACCGCCTCAGTTAACAGGCCTCCTTGGTCGAACCCTACATATCCTGGCGGAGCACCAATCAGACGAGATACCGTATGGCGCTCCATATATTCAGACATATCAAAACGCACAAGCTCTATACCCATTTGAGTAGCTAGTTGTTGCGTCACTTCGGTTTTACCAACACCGGTTGGACCCGCAAATAGAAATGCCCCGACGGGCTTATTTTCTTCACTCAAACCTGAGCGGGCCATGCGAATGCTGGATACCAGTGCTGTGATTGCTTCATCCTGTCCAAAAATAAGCCGTTTAAGATTCTCATCCAGCTTACCTAGCACTTTACGATCGTCTGCGGTAACCGATGACACAGGAATTCGTGCCATCCGAGCAACAACCCGTTCGATTTCTTTCACATTAATGGTTTTTCGACGACGCGACGGTGGCAATAGATTTTGCGCTGCGCCTGCTTCGTCAATCACATCGATGGCTTTATCCGGCAAGTGACGTTCATTAATATATTTTCCAGATAGCTCAGCCGCGGCCCTTAACGAAGGTAGCGCATACTTCACGCCATGAAACTCTTCATAACGTGATTTCAAACCACGTAATATTTGAAAGGTTTCTTCGGGAGTTGGCTCAACAATATCTATCTTTTGGAAACGACGCGCTAACGCTCGGTCTTTTTCAAAAATTCCGCGATACTCTTGATAAGTCGTAGACCCCATGCAGCGAAGCTCACCCGAAGCAAGCATAGGCTTAATCAAGTTCGATGCATCCATTACACCGCCGGAAGCCGCTCCAGCACCTATAATAGTGTGGATTTCATCGATAAATAGAATGGCTCCTTTTTGCTTTTTCAATTGAGCAAGCAAGGCCTTCAATCTTTTCTCGAAATCACCTCGGTATTTTGTGCCAGCCAGCAGCGCCCCCATATCCAGGGTATAAATGACGCTGTCTTTAATCGCTTCTGGTACTTGTTCATCAACGATCATCTTAGCCAGGCCTTCGGCCAAAGCAGTTTTACCAACACCCGCTTCACCAACGTACAAGGGGTTGTTTTTGCGACGTCGGCACAGCACTTCAATTGTTCGTTCTATTTCGGTATCTCGACCAATTATCGGGTCGATTTTTCCTTCTAAGGCAAGCGCATTGAGATCGGTTGTATATTGAGCCAGTGGATTGCTTTGCTTCTCAGCCCCCTCCTCAACATCAACGTCTTGCTCATCTCTCGCATCGTCTTCACCATCTTCTACCTTTGAGATGCCATGAGAAATGTAGTTGACGACATCAAGGCGGGTGACCCGCTCCTGCTGAAGTAGATAGACAGCATGACTTTCTTGTTCGCTGAAAATAGCAACTAAAACATTGGCGCCGGTAACCTCTTTTTTACCTGAGGATTGCACATGAAATACTGCGCGCTGCAGCACACGTTGAAAACCGATTGTTGGTTGAGTATCTCGGTCATCCCCTTCAGGAAGCAATGGTGTGGTGTCTGCAAGAAAGGCGGCGAGTTCTGAGCGCAAGTGGTCCAAATTGGTACCACACGCATTTAAGACTTCGACGGCAGCATCGTTAGAGAGTAGCGCTAATAGCAGATGTTCTACAGTCATGTATTCATGACGTTGCTTCTTCGCTTCTTGGAAAGCCTTATTAAGGGTAAACTCAAGATCTTTACTTAACATATATCGCTTGTGCCTTTTCAGTTGAAACTCTTCGCGCCTGTCACTAACGGTATCGGCTTATTCACTCCTTTCTTAAGCCTCCTCCATACCGCATTGCAAAGGATGTTGTTGCTGATTAGCGTAAGACACTACCTGTGCCACTTTAGTTTCCGCAACATCTGCAGTATAAACTCCACAGGTTGCCTTTCCTTGAGTATGCACCATTAACATGGTTTGCGATGCCTTCTCCTCGTTCATATGAAAAAAGCGCATCAACACTTCAACAACAAAATCCATCGGTGTGTAGTCGTCGTTATACATAACCACCTTAAACATTGGTGGTCGCTTGAGCTTCGGTTTATCTAGCTCTACCGCAACATTTCCATCGTGCTGCGGTGTACCTTTGCGTTCACTCATAATATTAGTCTAATCGAAAAAAAAAATTTTGCGTAACTACCAATAATCAGGACTTAAGCCTGAACGTTTAACAATGCAAGTACCTTACCGCGATCCCCCTGATTGCTCAAGGAGTTAAGGCATACTGGCCTTATATCTCTGCGTAGACGCACAATTCTTGCACAAAACATCCGAAAACCGTTCTTAAAGCTTTACATGCCACATCTAAGCAGTGATATTTTATCACAACCATAAAGCATACTATTATTCCCCACCTCCCCACCCCATATCCCCCTTGACCTGCAAGGTAAAATCACCCTTGACACTGTATACTTTTCATACCATTCTAGGGGTGTTCGAGAGAACCAGTTCTGTTGCTTTCGGGGAACTATTTTCTATGCAAAATAGTCTTCGTAACTGTTGTACAAAAATAAAAGAGGGATGCGCAGCTATGCCTACCGGAAAAGTTAAGTGGTTTAATAACGCCAAGGGATATGGATTTATACTCACCGAGGAAGGTAACAATGACATATTTGCTCACTACTCAACCATTACAATGGATGGGTATAAGAGTTTAAAAGCAGGCCAACAAGTCGAGTTTGAAATTAGTCAAGGGCCGAAAGGGCTCCATGCGACTGAAATCAAGCCGGTTGGTGATTTGCAATAAAACTCAAATGGCCCGGTCTGTCCGGGCCCATCCAAACCCTGTCCTGCCAAACCGTTTAAGGTAGTGGTATACTCACTGCTTTTGCGGTTTTGTGATGAAAAACATCATCCTGTTCAATAAGCCTTTCCAGGTATTATCTCAATTCACCGACGCAACTGGTCGCCAAACGCTAAAGGACTATATTCCGATCAAGGGCTTTTATCCAGCAGGACGCCTTGATCGTGACAGTGAAGGCTTGTTGCTTCTCACCAACGATGGACGGCTCCAGCACAAAATCGCTCACCCCAAAAACAAAAAGGCCAAAACCTATTGGGCGCAGGTTGAAGGGACTCCTGATGAAGAAGCACTAGAAATATTGCGTTCGGGCGTATTACTAAAAGATGGTAAAACCCGCCCAGCCAAGGCCCAATTAATAGAAAGCCCGCCAGGACTTTGGGAGCGAACCCCTCCCATCAGGTTCCGTCAAAGTATACCTACCAGCTGGATAGAGATTACGTTAACCGAGGGTAAAAATCGCCAGGTGAGACGAATGACTGCAGCTGTTGGCTATCCTACCCTACGCCTAATCCGTCCAAAAATTGGACGTTGGCACATTGGTAATTTACAGCCAGGGGAATGGCGCTATGCCGACTAAAACCTGTGCCCCTACCACCTGCTGGCCGCCTCATTATCTTTATTATTGGCCTCCACCCAGTGACTGCCATCTGGTGTTTGCTCTTTCTTCCAAAAGGGCGCTTTTGTTTTAAGAAAGTCCATGATGAATGCACACGCCTGAAAAGCATTTTCTCTATGCACTGAGCTAACGCCAACAAAGACAATGGTATCAGAAACGCCCATGTCTCCAACTCGGTGAACCAGTTCGACATCCAATAGTTCCCAACGCTCACACGCTTCTTGGACAATACCTTCGAGTACCTTTTCTGTCATGCCAGGGTAGTGCTCTAAGGCCATCGAAGAAATACTGGCGCCTTGATTGATGTCACGAACAAGGCCGACAAAGGTAACAATAGCCCCCGTTTGAGAGGAGCTGCCAAGTTTTTCGTAATGCTCTTGAACATTGATAGGGTTTGCTGTCACGGTAATCATTTAACCACCAGTCACCGGTGGGAAAAATGCCACTTCATCACCCGACTTGACTTTGGCGTCGTCAGCAACCATTTCTTGATTCACAGCGCACATCACACCCGAATCAGCCAAACTGTTTTGCCATTGAACACCTTGACTAACCAAGCGCTCTTTAACATCACTAATTGACTGTAATTCATCATCCACCGCCATTTGATATTCAGCTACTCCTAGCTCATCACGCAACTTGGCGAAAAATAAAATTGTAATGCTGTTATCTTTGTGCACACCAGTCTCCGCTTTTCCCGCCCGTTTTCTCAATCACTTTCACACCTTCAATAACCATGTTCTTATCAACAGCTTTACACATGTCATATATTGTCAAAGCAGCGACAGAAACCGCAGTCAGCGCTTCCATTTCAACGCCGGTTTTATCTGCCAGTTTACAAACCGCTTCAATGTCAATGCATTGATTATCCATGTTGATATCAAAGTTAACCTTAATCGACGTCAAAGCTAAAGGGTGACATAGGGGAATAAGGCCTGCCGTTTGCTTGGCCGCCTGGATGCCAGCAATTCGCGCTACGGCAAGTACATCGCCTTTTTTGTGTCCATTATCGATGATTAGCTGTAGTGTATCAGCATGCATCCATACCTTACCTACTGCTACCGCCGTTCTGGACGTTACAGATTTATCCGTCACATCCACCATCGAAGCCTTACCACCTTCATCGGTATGTGTTAGTTTCACCGATTTAAACTCCTATCGAATTAATCTTGTTTGGAGAGGCCATGTTTACACCTCATGTTACCGTCGCAGCCATCATAGAGCATGACAATAAATTTCTCACTGTTTTTGAAAAAGATAACAATAAGCAGGTTTATAATCAGCCCGCAGGACATTGGGAAAAAAACGAAACATTGATTAAGGCAGTAAAACGCGAAGTACTAGAAGAAACCGGTTATGCCTTTACTCCAGAATCGTTGATTGGTATCTATCAATTCACCAGCCCAACGAATAACACGACCTACTTGCGTTTTTGTTTTAGTGGTTACGTTAATGACGAGCCCGTTCATTCAGACCTTGACCCGGACATAATCGAAGCCCAGTGGCTCAGCTATGAGAGATTATTAGCATTGAAGCCATCCTGGCGTAGCCCGCTGTTTGGGCAATGTATTGACGACTATTTGGCAGGAAAGCGTTACCCTTTATCCATGCTCTTATCAACAACGAACACAACCGCTAGCTAATCTTTGTATGTTCGGGATGGAACACAGCGCGAGAACCGTTATAATACGCGCGAGTAAACGTGGTAGAAAGGGCTTATGGCTGAAAAAGTAATTGTAGGAATGTCTGGCGGAGTTGACTCATCCGTCGCAGCGTATCTTCTAAAACAGAAAGGGTTTGATGTCGAAGGCCTGTTCATGAAGAACTGGGAAGAAGACGATACCGAATCATATTGCGCAGCCGCCGAAGATAAAGCGGATGCCCAAAAAATCTGCGAACAGTTGGATATTCCCTTCCATGCTATTAATTTTGCAGCAGAATACTGGGACAACGTCTTCGAGCATTTTCTCGAAGAATATAAGGCAGGAAGAACACCTAACCCCGACATTTTATGCAATAAAGAAATTAAGTTTAAAGCTTTTCTAGATTACGCCCTCACCCTGGGAGCGGACTATATTGCAACCGGTCATTATGTTCGCAAAGGCTTTGATAATGACGAATTTCAACTCCTACGAGGCGTTGATGCTAACAAAGATCAAAGTTACTTTCTTTACACCTTGCAACAACAGCAGCTTGCAAAAAGCCTATTCCCCGTTGGAGACTACGACAAGCCCGTCATAAGGCAAATAGCCAAAGAACAAGGGTTTGTCACCCATGATAAAAAAGATTCTACCGGTATATGCTTCATTGGCGAACGGCGTTTTAATGACTTTCTGTCACAGTATCTTCCCGCCCAACAAGGAGCAATTGAAACTACAGAAGGTGAAGTGGTTGGTCAACATAACGGGTTGATGTACTACACCCTTGGACAGCGCAAAGGCATTGGTATTGGTGGCTTAAAAAATGCGCCCGAAAAGCCCTGGTTTACCGTCGACAAAGATCTTGAACGCAATGTGCTTGTCATTGGGCAGGGCCACGACCACCCTCGCCTGTTTGCTAAAGGGTTGATAGCAAACCAGTTACACTGGTGCAGCGAACAAGGGTTATCAGACTTATTTGAAAAAGATGATATCACGGCGAAAATCCGTTACCGCCAACAAGATGTTCCCTGTCGCATACTTCGCGATGATATAGACAGCATTCAAGTTGAGTTTGAGCAGCCTCAACGAGCCATCACGCCAGGGCAATCCGTAGTCTTTTATCGTGGTTCGGTATGCTTGGGTGGCGGAATCATTAACAACAAACTATTGGAAAGCGAATGAGCGCGAATTATCGAGACATTACCATAGCATTAGGTGCAGTATGTCAGTCGGCTTGGCTAGTTCAACAAACCGCACGTCACAATCAAACACCGCACTATGCTTTTGATCCGTTGTTGTTAAGCTTATTCAACAAAAATCCGAGCAATACATTGGATACCTATGGTGATGTCTACGCATTATCTGCAGGTTTTAAAACTCTCGACCAGCTGTTTAAAAACCAGCGAAGTCAGGCGCTACACGAAATTATGCGTTACATGGTCAACATTCTTGCCCTAGAACGCCGGCTTCGTAAACGTAGTGATTTGCTCAATGTTATTAGCCAACGCTTAGATAAAGCGCAGGCACAAGCCGACTTGTACGACTATCATCATGAAAATGTAATAGCCAATCTTGCAGGCATATACACCGACACCATTAGCACTTTCCCAATGAGAATACAGGTTCAGGGCAATCCCAGTTACCTCGAAAATCGCGCTGTTCAGCACAAGGTTCGTGCAATTTTGTTCGCAGGAATCCGTGCAGCAATCCTATGGCGTCAGGTTGGTGGTCGCCGCTGGGATTTTTTATTGAAGCGTAAACAACTGTCAACGTCCCTTAAAACCTTATTAACTGAATCAGTACATTAATTCCTTATCAGGTGGAGATACTCCCATGCAACTATCGAGCTTAACTGCCGTTTCCCCTATTGATGGCCGCTATGGCAACAAAGTGACCGCTTTTCGCGATATATTCAGTGAATACGGCCTAATCAAACGCCGTGTCATCGTCGAAGTTCGCTGGCTGCAAGCCTTGTCTCAACAACCAGCAATCGTTGAAGTACCTGCTTTTTCACAAGAAGCCAATGAGAAGCTCGACAGCATAATCAGTGAATTTAGTGTTGACGACGCCCAACGAATCAAAGACATCGAGAAGACCACCAACCATGACGTGAAAGCGGTTGAATACTTCTTAAAAGAAAAAGTTTCTGATACGCCTGAGCTTGTCTCTGTCAACGAATTCATCCATTTTGCATGCACTTCTGAGGACATCAACAACCTATCACATGGACTTATGCTGCGCGATGCCATTGACGGTGTTGTATCGCCAATGATGCAACAGCTGAATCAGGCCATAAAAGATCTGGCTCAACCTCTACTAGGTGTACCTATGATGGCACGTACCCATGGTCAGCCAGCTTCACCAACAACCATGGGAAAAGAGCTGGTCAATGTTTATGAGCGACTCCAGCGTCAGTTGGGCCAAATTGAAAAAATTGAATATCTTGGCAAAATCAACGGTGCTGTTGGTAACTTTAATGCCCATATGTCAGCCTATCCAGAGGTAAACTGGGAGCAATTTTCCCAGCAGTTTGTGGAGTCACTTGACCTTACCTGGAATAAATTCACCACACAAATTGAGCCACACGACTACATCGCAGAGCTTTTCGACGCGGTATGTCGCTACAATACGATACTGTTGGATTTTGATCGTGATATTTGGGGTTATATCGCCTTAGGGCACTTCAAGCAAAAAACCATTGCTGGTGAGATCGGCTCATCCACCATGCCGCACAAAGTAAACCCTATCGACTTTGAAAACTCAGAGGGTAATCTAGGTATTGCCAATGCGATTATGAGTCACTTAGCAGCCAAGCTTCCAGTGTCTCGCTGGCAGCGAGATCTAACCGACTCGACGGTATTAAGAAACCTAGGTGTTGGCCTGGCTCACGCGCTAATTAGCTATCAAGCAACACTCAAAGGCATTAGCAAACTAGAGGTAAATCCCCAATCTCTATTAGACGAGCTAAACGCGAACTGGGAGTTGCTGGCTGAGCCAATTCAAACCGTCATGCGTCGTTACGGCATAGAAAAGCCCTATGAAAAATTGAAAGAACTAACCCGAGGCAAACGAGTTACTGAAGCTGAGATTCATACATTCATTGATGGACTAGCAATGCCAGATGAAGCCAAAGCATCTCTTAAAAAGTTAAAGCCCGAAAACTATATTGGGAATGCCATCGAGTTAGGCCAATCTATCTATTAAGGCAGGCGATGAGGGGCTTAGCTCCTCATCGCTCCATATTAAGGACATTTTATGTTTCACCCTTTGGGTAAGCTTACCGTAGAATCTTTTTTAAAGAACTATTGGCAGAAAAAGCCAGTATTGATCCGTTCGGGTATTCCCGGCTTCACCTCTCCAATCAGCGCAGAAGAATTAGCAGGGTTGAGTCTTGATGAAGATGTTGAGTCGCGTTTAATCTGCCAAAAATCATCTGGCGACTGGTTATGTCGTCAGGGACCATTTGATGACGAAACATTCAACCAGTTAGGCCAAAGCCAATGGACATTGCTAGTACAGGCTGTTGACCAGCTGTATCCTGATGTATCTGAGTTATGGGACTATTTTCGCTTTATCCCCAGCTGGCGCTTTGATGATGTAATGGTCAGCTTCTCTGTTCCTGATGGCGGTGTTGGCCCACATATTGATAATTACGATGTTTTTCTGATCCAAGCCCAAGGTTCTCGTCATTGGAAAATTGGAGAGCAAGACAAATTCGAGCGCGAATTTGTCGCTGCTAACGGACTACGCCAAGTTAAGGACTTCAAGTCAGTAATCGACGTGGTTACCGAGCCTGGCGACATTTTGTATATTCCGCCCCGCTGCCCCCACCACGGAACAAGTATCGATGCCAGCATCACCTATTCGATGGGTTTCCGCTCCCCAACGCAAAAAGAGCTATTTAGCTATGTCGCTGATAAAGTTCTAGACGATGAAGAGTTGGAAGATCGGTTTTACCGCGATCCCCAAATATCCCCCGAGGCGCCAGACGGTGAAATATCGGCTGATGATCTTGAGCAACTGGTTAAGCTATTGCAAGACACACTGAATGACAAGCCAAGGCTCTTTGCCTACCTTGGTCAGTTATTAAGTGAACGAAAGTATCCAGATATAGAGCAGCCTCAGGTCGATATGACCTGGAAAGAGATTGTCAGTCTTGCCAAGCAAGGAACTCTACTTCACCGAGACTCAGCTACACGCTCGTTTTATATTGAGCAGCCCAATCTCGTAGAGCTTTTCATCAATGGGCAAGATTACAAGCTTCGCTCTGACGGATTACAGCTGGCGCAAGCCCTCTGTGACGACACAGCGGTTGAGCCAGATTTTCTGCTCAGTGATGACTTAACAACCTTGGAAAAAGAGCTGTTACAGAACCTTATTAACGAGGGTGCCTGGTATTTCGCCAGCGAGTAGAATTTTAGGGGAACTCGAACCTGCAGCTATTGAACATATAGTTATAGCGCGGATGGAACCGCGCCTACTTATCCTAGAATAAGGTTACTAACCAGCAGTTGATTTAGAAAGCTGCCGCTCAATATCATACATTGGCTTAATTGAAGCCAGTGCTAGAGTACACATGATCGCAGCAGCGATGAATGTCTCCATAGCCCCTGCCCCATTGGCCCAGGTATACCCGAAGCCTACGCTTGCTAACGCTCCTCCCAAGCCAAAACTCACCGAGCTATACAGGGCCTGCCCCCGATTGCGGAAATTTTTTTGCAAATATTTATCTAATAGGGATATGGCAGCAGCATGTGCGACAGCGTAGGTAAATACATGTAAAAACTGGGCAAAAAGCAAAATCGCTAGTACATCGGCATAAAACGCGGTCAATAGCCAGCGAACCGCAGTTAGGACAATAGCCAGAGTACACAACAAATGGCTTCCCCAGCGCTGGATAAAATAGTGAGATTTTAGAAAAAATAGCACTTCAACGACCACGCCAAAGCTAATCAATAAGCCGCTGGCATAGGAGTGATAACCGGATTGAATAACGTAGAGATCGAAAAAGGCGTAGTAGGCCGACGTGCTACCATGCAGAAAAAACATGGCGACGAGAAACCAAAACATAAATCGCTTAGCCTCTGAAGCCAAGCCAACGCTATGTTTTTTCTGTGCTGGCAACTCTTCCCGCAGATAGTGTCGAATAGAGATGATAGATATGAGAATACCAAGTGCCCAGAACGCGATAATACAGGGCACCCATCGCGCACTGACATATTCGAACAAAAAGCCACAAATCAGAGCGAGCAGGATAAAACTGATCGATCCCCAAACGCGTATTCGACCATATCGCTCACTGTTGCTGCCGAGCAAACGCAAGGTGGTTGCCTCATACAAAGGCAACACAGCGTTCCAGAAAAAGCTGAAAAAGAACAGCACAACCATCAGCAGATTGACTGATGTAACCTGTGTCAGGGCGATACTCGAAACTAAGGTTCCAACGCCCCCCAGTAGAATAAAGCTGCCGCCTTTACCACTCTTATCCGCTAAATACCCCCAGATATAGGGTGATATTATTTTGGTAAATGTAACCACGGACAAGGTTTGACCGATGGCGACCGAGCCATGTCCCAGCTCGGTCATGAAACGTCCCCAATACGGTAGGAGAACGCCCAATATGGCGCAATAGCTAAAATAAAATAGCGATAGACGCCAATATGGCAGCATTAAAAGGGAGGTGTGAGGGTGTTATCTGCGTTTTGACCACGATGACGTAGTGCATGATCCATCAATACAATTGCCATCATCGCTTCCGCAATCGGAGTAGCGCGGATCCCCACACAAGGATCGTGACGGCCTTTAGTAATCATCTCAACCTGCTGACCAGCGGTATTGATCGTCTTACCCGGCACTAACAAGCTTGATGTAGGCTTAAGTGCGATACTGGCTAAGATATCCTGTCCAGTAGAAATGCCGCCGAGAATGCCGCCTGCATGGTTTGATGTAAAGCCTTCGGGTGTCATTTCATCGCGATGTTCGGTCCCTTTTTGCTCGATGCAGTCAAACCCATCACCGATTTCTACACCCTTAACAGCGTTGATGCTCATCAGCGCATGAGCTAAATCGGCATCTAACCGATCAAAGATAGGCTCTCCCAACCCTACCGGGATATTCTTCGCTACAACAGAAACCTTAGCGCCAATAGAGTCTCCTGATTTTCTAATCTTCATCATGTAGTCTTCAAGCGAAGTTAGCTTCGATGCGTCGGGGAAAAAGAAAGGGTTGTTTTCTACGCACGCAAGATCAACTGTGTCAGCTTTTATCGGCCCTAGCTGCGATAGGTAGCCTGTAATTTCTGTGCCATAAGCCGCTTTCAAATATTTTTTAGCGATCCCGCCTGCAGCGACACGCATGGCTGTCTCTCGGGCAGATGAGCGCCCACCACCACGATAATCTCTAATGCCATATTTATACCAGTAACTAAAATCGGCATGACCTGGACGAAACTTGTCGTAAATCTCGGAGTAGTCCTTAGAGCGCTGATCTTGGTTTCGGATTAACAGCCCAATTGGAGTACCTGTAGTTTTACCTTCGAAAATGCCGGATAGAATTTCCACCTGATCAGGCTCTTTACGCTGGGTTTCAAATTTATTTTTTCCGGGGCGTCTGCGATCCAAGTCGTGCTGCAAGTCTTCTGCAGATAGTTCAAGCCCGGGAGGACAGCCATCAACAATACACCCTAGAGCCGCACCATGACTTTCACCAAAGGTTGTCACCGTAAAAAGTTTTCCAAAAGTATTACCAGACATAATTCACCCTAATAGGCGCAATGCCCCTTTTTGGCATTGCTAATTAAAACAATTCGGGATGGTGACGCTACATCCGAGTCAGAAGAACTGCGGTTTTGCTGCCAGAGCAAAGCGTCGTAATCAATTAGAAGAAGGACTTAAATTGCTTAATCTGCTCCTTGGTTAGCAAAAATACACCATGTCCACCGTTCTCAAAGGTTAACCATAAAAATGGAACTTGCGGGTACTTGTCACATAGAGCTTCGTACGAATTACCCACTTCAACGATTAAAATACCATTGTCATTCAAGTGTTCATCAACGCTTTTCAAAACGTTAGACACAAAATCTAGCCCATCATGACCAGACGCGAGAGCCAACTCCGGCTCATGTTTAAATTCATCTGGGAGCTTGCTCATATCTTCAGCATCGACATAAGGCGGATTAGAAACGATGATGTCGTAACGATCGCTGACTTGCTCTAGACCATCACTTTCTATCAACGTCACTTGCGAATCAAGACCATAGTGTTCTACGTTTCTTTTCGCTACTTCCAACGCATCAGGTGAAATATCTGACCCATCCACCAATGCCTCAGGAAAGGCAATAGCACAAGCAATAGCAATACAACCGCTGCCAGTACAAAGATCGAGAATTCGCGATACTGGACGACCACCAATCCAAGGTTCAAATCCATTTTGAATGATTTCTGCGATAGGCGAGCGTGGAATCAAAACCCGTTCGTCAACATAAAATTCGATGTCCGAAAACCAGGCTTTATTGGTGATATACGGCAACGGGCGGCGCTTTTCTACTCGCTCTATCAGATGTAAAAAAAGCATTTGCTTCTCATAAGCAGTCAGATTGCACTGGAAAATGCTAGGTGCCACGTCGTTAGATAGATTGAGCGTTTGTAAGACAAGGGCCACCGCCTCATCCCATGCTGTTTCTGTCCCATGGCCAAAAAACAGCTCTTGCTCTTCGAATAATGACGTAGAGAACCGGATCCAGTCACCTATAGTCTGAAGGTGGCTTAATAGATCATCTTTTCTTTGTGCCAGTGCATTCATTTGTCGTTGCCTTTATTTTTGTTAATCACTTTCGGGCGATATACTTTTAGATGAACCCGCTTTGATTGGCTTGTTTGAGAGAAGCGCATCGATTTGTTGATATACATCTTGCGCCAGCTGGTTTCTCTCACTAGCAGTATAGTCTGTAGAATCAATAGGTACACCCATTTTGACCTCAATCGATTCATTCAGCCTTAACCGAGTCGAGTCGGCCGGCAATAAGCGCTGTGCTCCGACAATAGCGAAAGGAACAATAATCGCGTCGGTTTGCATGGCCAGATGAAAGCCGCCTTTCTTAAACGGGAGTAACTCACCCGTACGTGAGCGGGTGCCTTCTGGAGCCATCCATATAGCAACGCCCGACTCCATAAGCTTGCGCGCCGCTGCCAAGTCCTTTTTGGCTTGATTGCGGTTATTCCTGTCGATAAAGATAAACTCGGACTTACGCCCGGCACGACCAAATAATGGAATATCTCCCAATTCTTTTTTGGCGATCATCCGAATCGTCCCATTGAGCGCATAATACACAAAGGGTATATCGAAATGGCTAGCGTGATTACTCATGAAAATATAACGCTTGCCCTTTTCAAAGGTAAACTTATCACAGTCGGTAATATCTACCTCAGCGCGGATCAAACGAACAACGCGTCGCGACCAGTTTTTAAGCTGCCTATCACAGATCTCACGTATCTGAGGATTACGTGGGTTATTCATTAGCGTTTGCATTACCACAATAAATGTAGTGAATAGAACGCGGCAACCAATCCACCAGCGTAAAACAAATGGCGCTTCAAAAGACGATGTAGTCATATATTTGGCTCAACCACTTGTGCTAGTTTAAGCTCACCTTGCGTGCTTTTCTCATATATGGCGGCAACGCCAGTACTGAAACTGACAGGCTGCTTACCTGAAGTCAAAGCCATTGCCAACTCACCGACAAAAGGCATATGCGTCACCACTAAAACATTGTCCTGAGTTTCCAACCAGCTAGCTACCAGATGAGCGTTACCTTCTGGGGTGATATCATCGCTCTGCGTCATCGGCAAAGACATAGTCTTATTGACTTCTTCAGCGGTTTGGCGAGCCCTGACATAAGGGCTATGCACAATGCGTTCGATGCCCACAGACTTGAGTTGTTCGGCAGTTGCCTCTGCTTGCATTCGACCTTTGGGTGTCAAATTTCGTAGATGATCAGCACTGGCATAGCCCTCAGCTTGCCCATGACGCATGATGACAATCATTTACTTTGACTCCGACAATAATTGCAAATAAAGCGACGCATCCTTAACGTGAGCCTCATTTAAGCGTGGGCCATATTGCAAACAGACTCGACTGGCGACATAGTTGCCCAACCGGACACTTTTATCCCAATCCAGCCCTAACGCCAATCCAGCAATAAAGCCCCCTGCGAAGTTGTCTCCTGCGCCGTTGGTATCAATGGGGGTTATGTTTTCACCAGGAACCAAGTAAGTTTCGCCATCAACTAATGCCAGCGCCCCTTTGCTGCCTAAAGTGACGGCAACAACATTGACCCACTCCCCCAGTTGAGCCAAGGCTTCACTGGTATTAATGGACTGAGTCAGCTCTTTGGCTTCATGTTCATTGCAAAATAGGATATCCACACCATTTTTGATGATTTGCATTAAACGATCGCCACAAAACTTGACCATATTGGGATCAGAGAGCGTAAATGCTACTTTTTTTCCGGCCTGCTTTGCCTGCTTCTGAGCCAACAACGCGGTTTCAAAGGCAATATCAGATCCTGCCAAATACCCTTCAATGTATAAAATATCACCGGCATCAATAACGTCGCCAGCAATAAGTTCGGGATCGAGATCAGCCGTGATCCCCAAGAAAGTATTCATGGTGCGCTCAGCATCTGGACTGACCATGACAGAGCATCGTCCAGTAACACCGGCTGGCAAGTCGGCTTTTGACTGCGAAGAATAGACGCCTTGCGCCTGCAAATCATCTAGATAAAACCGACCATCATCATCATCGGCTACCTTGCTAATATAGTGGCAGCGTAAGCCAAGCTGGGCAGCGGTTATGATCGTGTTGGCCGCTGAGCCTCCGCAAGCACGCTTCTCATAGTATGGTTTTAGTGACTCGCTTAATCGATTTTGCGTTTCTTCATCGACCAAGGTCATGACACCTTTCTCGACACCCAGCTCTTGCAGCTTTTCATCATTCACAACATATTCTGTATCGACCAAAGCGTTACCTATTCCTACCAAATGAAAAGCAGCCATTGCCTACTCCTGTAAAAGTTGATGTCATATAGGGTGCGAATATTATATGATAAGCGCCTTGCGGCCAAGGTCTGGCTGAAGTCATGGCGAAATTCTTCCGAATGGAAGCAATTAAAATCGATAACTTTCACTTTCTCGTAACCATAACGACCATTTTCCATACAGAAATATACGCGCCCCTCTGCGCTCCTAGGGGGTTTCCAGCTGACATTGTTGTATATAAATAACTTGTCGTATATAGATATATTGTTGGAGGCTAATACATGATTCGAAATATTTGGGTGATTTTTTTTATGATAATGACAAGTTCCTGCGCGCTACAGACCACGACGACCAACATCGTCCAAAGTCCGAATGATACGCGAGACGTTGCCGCTTTAACCCTCGACAACGGGCTGGAAATTTTGGTCATATCTGACCCAGATACGGACAAAGCTGCAGCAGCGATGGATATTAACGCTGGCAGTTTTCATGATCCGAACCATACTCAGGGCCTCGCTCACTTCCTGGAGCATATGTTATTTCTAGGGACTGACAAATACCCGGTCGCGGGGGATTATGAGAAGTTTCTGACCGCACATGGCGGCCACCATAATGCGTTTACCGCAGGCGAGCACACGAATTATTTCTTTGATGTTGATCCTGATCACTTTGAACAGGCTCTCGATCGGTTTTCGCGATTTTTTGTCGCGCCAACAATGGACAGCGAGTTTATCGATCGTGAAAGGCATGCCGTCGATTCAGAATACCACCTAAAGATTAATGATGATTGGCGCCGACTCTATCAGGTGATCAAAGAAAATGTTAACCCAGAACACCCCTATGCCAAATTTAGTGTTGGAAACCTTGAAACATTGGTCGACTCAGATGAAGGGACACTGCGAGAAAAGTTGCTCTCATTTTATCAAAGTCACTACTATGCTCAAAATATGCGCCTGGTTATTCTCGGCCAAGAGCCTTTGGAGCAATTAAAATCATTAGCTATTAATAAGTTCAGTGAGGTTCCTGCTGCAGATCAGCCAGAAACTACTCCAAAGCCGCCACTTTGGCTCAAAGACAATAAGGGAATTGAGATAACAACTGTCCCTTATAAGGAACAGCGTCAACTCCAGCTTTCATTTGTCACTCCGCCAACCAAGCATCTGTGGCAAACCAAACCCTCTCACTACCTGAGCCATATTATTGGTCATGAGGGCAACGGCAGCATTCACTCCTACCTGAAAAACCAAGGGTTGATTGATTGGCTTTCGGCTGGTCAAAGCTACAATAGCGATGATGCCGCAGTATTCAGTATTACTATGGGACTTACGCCAACGGGCGTCGAACAATATCAAACTATCGTCACTGTAGTTTTTGATATGATCAACAAACTACAAGCTCACCCCATTGAAGAATGGATATATGACGAGCTGCGCTCCTTAAGCGAAGTAGATTTCAGATTTAAGGAAAAATCAGATCCTATCCACGAAGTATCTCGACTTGCAACGAACTTGCACCAGTATCCGGCCAACAAAGTATTTGCTGCACCCTATCGCCTTGAAAAATTTGTACCGGAGCAGATTCAAGAACTGCTAGAGAGTTTTCGCCCAGACAACATGCAGCTAGTTCTTACCTATCCAGAAGCACAAACGAGCGAAGAAGCCAAGTGGTATAGTACGCCTTATAGTGCCTCTCAACTTGCCCCGGAGAGCATCGCAGCCTGGACAAACTCTGAAAAGATCGAAGGTATCTACCTGCCGCATCCTAACCCCTTCGTGCCTGAGCAATTTGATATTGTCGAGTCACAACAAGATTTTCTCAAACCGCAAAAGGTCGTGGATGATTCAGGCGTTGAACTATGGATGAGCCACTCATCTCACTTTTCGTTACCCAAGCAGACCTTGTTCGCTCACCTATCCTCCCCTATTACCAGTAACACGGTTGAAAATGGTGCGCTTGCGTGGATTCTGGTAGAACTGACCAACGACGCCCTCAATACTTTCAGTTATCCAGCCCAAATAGCAGGGTTAAATTACTCACTGGCCAAGGACTATACAGGCATCAAAGTTCAGGTGGATGGATACTCCGACAAGCAATCGCTGCTACTTCGGAATATTATGAAAACTTTTGTTACCGGCGAGTTTAGCAGCGAACAACTATCGATTATTAAAGATAAGCTCAGAAGACGCTGGGAAAATACCGTACGCCAACCACCTTATCATCAAACACAGCGCAAGCTATACCAGACGCTGTATTCGCCAACCTGGCTTGCAACTGAGTACTTATCGGTCCTACCGGACATTTCACTCGACGATGTCATCAGCTATCAGCAAGACTTTTTCAAGCAGATGCACCTGCGCCTGCTTGTTCATGGCAACACGACTAAGCAACAAGCCTTAACCTTAAAACAGGTGATGCTTGCGGAGCTGCCAGATTTCCGTGATTCAGGATACCTGGCACCAACCGACAATATCATCGATACCGAAAATCCACTGCGCTATGCGCCAGCAACACAGCCAGATGCAGCCGTATTGCATTATTATCAAAGCCAGAATAACAGTTATGCGGATATCGCTGCTGGTCTTGTCTTACAACGTATGATCAAGTCGCCATTTTATACCCAGCTACGTACGACAGAACAGTTGGGCTATGTGGTCTATTCGGCGCCAATGACAACCCAGCATACCAACGGTCTGATATTAGGGATCCAATCATCAGCCTACTCAGCGGAGCATGTTAGCGAGCGAGTGAATCATTTCATCGATAAGTTTGAGACAACGATAAAAGAAACGGACGAACAGGACGTCAAACGCTACATTCAATCCGTTTTGAGCGATCTCGAACAAGAGCCGGTAAGACTGAGTGAAGAGGCAGACCGCTTCTGGCATAGCATTACCCTTGACGATATTGAGTTTATTCGCCGAGAAAGCATCATTAACGCAGTGCAGCAACTAGACTTGTCTGCCATAATTTCCTATTACAATCAAAACATTAAAGGCAATAGCCAACGAAAACTCATCATACATTCACGAAGCATGTGATAAACTAAATCGCGCAGCCACCTAGTCAGATAGTCGACAGGTGGCCTATCCGCGCGTTATTCGCGCTCAACTCGTGCGATGATAAACTGACTAGATTATGCCAGCTAAGCAAAACAATAATGAAAATAGGCTAGCGAACAATCCAGACTGGATCGAGCTTCTTTGGAAGTTACGCTATAAGTTGGAGCAGTCCGACTGTATTAAACAATCCATTGATCATAAACGCCTTATAGACGACGACATGTACCGTGCTAAGTGTTATGCACTCGCAGACATGTTAACAGACCCTTCAATTGCCAGGCTGTTAGACCAGCTTTGGAGTATTGAATCTCGGGCTGCTTCTACCAAAGCCAGCCCTAACGATAATCGCTGTTCTTTTCTTCGCAAGAATCCGCGCATGCTCTTAGCAGGCCTGCTATCTATTCTAAGTCTTACAACAGCTATTTGTTGGGCTTTGGTGGCTACTCCAGGCGCTCCCCAACCCAGTCAATCAACAAGCTATCATCCGCTTAAAGATATTCAGTTCAGCGAGAAAACTCAGCTGCCTGTCGATAACCCGAGTCTCGACTTTGCCCTGATCACTCATAATCACCTGGGCCTGTTTGCATCTCGGCTATTTGAAAACTACTACAAAGCGCAAGGTGCCAACGACGTATTGACTATCGCAATGAATGGTTTCGGCCATGAACAAGTACAGGCTAGCACCGCAGGAAATGTTAAAGCCACTCACCTGCTCCGTGAGCCGGTTACTGAGCTGAAAAAACACATGCTCGGACAGCCAGAGATGGGGTATATCGGTCTGGCGCACCATATCCCACAAGATAACCCCTATCAGGTAGCAGCGCTAATCGGGTATGACGCACTAGTATTTATTACTTCTGCGCAAAACCCCATTCAGCAACTAAGCCTGGAACAGCTAACGCTGCTCTTTTCAGGCTATTATCAGAACTGGCAATCTATTGGTTCCTTTCACCAGCCCGTCACTTTGGTCGCTAGCAGTCGAGAAGACACACTACCACTATTAAATCAACAGGTTATTAGGCCAAACTATTACTGGCTTAAAGAGGATATCCCCCAGTTTTCCAACCGTAAACTCATCGAATACGTTTCAACAACGCCTGGTGCTATAGGGGTTGCTCTTGCTAGCGAGCTGAAACTCGACGCAAATGTTAACCTCTTAAAAATCAGTTATTTTTCTGAGCAACCAGGGGTTAAACCCGATATCAATACACTTGGGGATGATAGCTACCCCATTAGCTTACCCATTGTTCTCGCTCTGCCAAGCGAAAGCTACCAGGGTGAGCAGCTGTTTGACCACATCAACGCAACGAAAACCGATGTAGAGGCTCAACATTTCTTCCCACCAACCATCACATTCAATAGTGACTACACGTTCCCAAGAACGGTTCCTAACCACTTTCGCCAACGAGTTCAGAAACACAAAAAGCTCAACCTGCGGGTATCACTGACCAATGCTAAACGTAAGCCAGATGTCATATCCATCGCCAAACTTAATGCTCTCAAGAATTACTTAGAAAACGAAGAAACGCGCAATACCATCTTTGTCGGCCATAGCGATGCCCATGGCACTTTTGACGAGCAGTACTACTGGGGAATGTATCGAGCGAGACTCTTGGCAGAATTGCTCGATGATCAGTATTCAAAAACCTTGTCATTCGCTTCGACTGCGCCGCTGGCTACCAATGAGAAAGGCTATGGCAGACGCCTTAACCGCCGCGTGGAGATATGGGCCTGGTAACCCAGCAACATTGATGTGACTATGCTCATGGGCCACTAACTGCTATACTGTCGCCGTTTCTATAGCCGCTCAACCAGTTTTGCGGATATAAACCTCCTGTCAGGCGTAACAGCGAGCCAGGAAAACTACCTAAATACCCGTGTTTTCGGTCCGCTACCGCAGTGGATTAAACGTTTTCTTGCTTTTCGAAATATCTGACGACGTCGTCACAACACTTTAGGAAGTAATATGACAACTACACCAAAGATCATTTACACCAAAACCGATGAAGCTCCAGCACTAGCAACCTACTCGTTTCTACCTATCATAGAAGCCTTCACCAAGGTTGCAGGCGTTGAAGTTGAAACACGCGACATCTCACTCGCTGGACGTATCATCGCCAACTTTCCAGACTATCTGACAGAAGAACAGCAAATTTCTGATGCCTTAGCTGAGCTGGGCGATCTGGCCAAAACGCCAGAAGCCAATATTATCAAGCTTCCTAATATCAGTGCCTCCATACCGCAACTAAATGCAGCGATCAAAGAGCTACAAGCACAGGGCTATGCGCTGCCAGACTATCCTGTTTCTCCAAAAACCGACGAAGAAAAAGATATTCAGGCACGCTACGACCGCGTAAAAGGTAGCGCCGTTAACCCAGTATTGCGAGAAGGTAACTCTGATCGACGAGCACCAAAAGCCGTTAAGCAATATGCCCAGAAAAACCCACACTCAATGGGAGCATGGAGCAGTGACTCAAAATCAAAAGTAGCCAGTATGACCAGTGGCGACTTCTATGGTAGCGAGCAATCTGTTGTGTTAGAGACTGCCGACGATGTTCGCATTGAATTGATTGACGATAAAGGCAATGCCAACGTACTAAAACCAAGCACTCCCGTTCTGGAAGGCGAAGTTATCGATTCTGCCGTTTTGAGCGCTAAATCTTTGCGCCAGTGCATTGAGGCTGCAATTCAAGAAGCCAAAGATGCAGGCATCCTACTTTCTGTACACCTGAAAGCGACGATGATGAAAGTATCGGACCCGATCATTTTCGGTCACGCTGTCTCGGTTTATTTTGCTTCAGTTTTCGAAAAGCATGCAGCTACGTTCCAAGAAATTGGCGTTAATCCTAACAATGGCGTTGGAGACTTATTAGCTAAGATAGCTAACCTCCCTGCCGATAAACGTGCCGAAATTGAAGCTGACATTGCAGCTTGTTACGGTGAGCGACCAGCATTGGCAATGGTTGATTCTGACAAAGGTATCACCAACCTGCACGTTCCTAGCGATATTATTATTGACGCATCAATGCCAGCGGCCATCCGTAGTTCAGGCAAGATGTGGGGGCCTGATGGAAAATTAGCTGATACTATTTCTGTCATTCCTGATCGTAGCTACGCAGGCGTTTATCAAGAAACTATCGATTTTTGTAAGAAAAATGGGGCGTTCAATCCATCAACAATGGGTAGTGTCTCTAACGTAGGCTTGATGGCGCAAAAAGCTGAAGAATACGGTTCACACGATAAAACCTTTGAAATCCCGGCAAACGGTGTCGTGCGCGTGATTAACAAGGCCGGTGACATTTTAATGGAACATAGCGTCGAAGCTGGCGATATATTCCGCATGTGTCAGGCCAAAGATGCTCCGATTCGTGACTGGGTTAAACTCGCTGTCAACCGTGCGCGCGCAACCGGTAACCC
>DFOV01000203.1 GCA_002376965.1 Gammaproteobacteria bacterium UBA3532 | reverse complement strand
AGTCAATAAATTAAGGTTTTCGAATCTACTCATATTAAATTCTAGATTTATATCGTTGTTTAGCGGAGAAGCCAATGGTTAGAATACGAGCCTTTTCTATTCACCTTCTTATTAGCCTTAGTATTGTATGTTCCTTTTTTATTCTGGTTTATTTTGTTTGGTATACGCCCCCTTTTCGTGAGCTGGAAGGGGTAAGTAATGTTGTTGCGCTGCTCGTCTCCATCGATCTTATTCTTGGGCCCCTATTAACATTAATCATTTATGTGCCGGGCAAGAAAGGACTGAAGTTTGACCTGTTTGTTATCGCTCTAGTCCAACTTTCGGCTTTTTCATACGGCGCCTACACTATCTACATTGAGCGGCCAGCGTTCGTTGTGTTTAATGTAGACAGGTTTAATGTTGTAACCGCGGGCTCAATTGAGATTGATGAGCTCTCCGATCCACAACTGGCTCCTTCAGTATTTGAAAGTGCCAGATTTGTCTATGCTCAGACCCCCACAGACCCTGGTGAACGATTTGAAATCATGGTCAGTGCGACTCAAGGAGGGAAAGACTTAGCACTCCGGCCTAAGTACTACCAGTCTTATTCAGAAAATGCAGCCAAGGTGCAAGAACAAGCAATTATTACCACCCAGCTATTAGAGGATCTTCACCCAGAGGCATCAGGCTCAATAGCAGAAATACTGGCTAATCATGGAATAAAGGGTAAAGCTCTCGCCTACTTTCCTTTGGTTGGAAAACAAAAGAGCATGACAGCTATCATACGCAGGGACAATGCTGAGGTTATTGGCTGGCTCGATATAGATCCCTGGACCTTACAAGTTAAGGCTAAGAAAGTCCTGAAGCAAGAAAACGAAGTCACCTCTAAGCTGTCAGCTCCGGAAGCTGGTTAGTATAACAACGAAAGCCACCGTCATTCAGCCTGAGTGATGTAAGTTGGAGGTTATACTCACATACAACAACAGCCTGTGCTAATATCAAAATGACAATTATTAAGCTCAAAGGTAACAATGGATCTTACACAAATACTCCACCTGATATGCAGCCCAAGAACGAAGCAGCCACTAAAGATAGAAAGCGGCAGCCTTGTCACTGGAAATGATGGTGACCATGAAGAAAGATACCCGATATCACCTTCGGGTATTCCTTTATTTGCACAGCAACCAGAATCAGCGTCTTCTCAAGAACAGCAGAAACATTATGACAAGATTGCCAAAACCTATATTGCCAATTTGGGATACCCCCATACTCAAGAATATTCGCGCTATTTGGACAATTGCCTAAGCCAGGAACTGCAGTCTGAAGGGCTAGGTGTAATGGCGGAGCTCTGCTGCGGCACAGGAGAAGCAATAACATTGTTTCAAGGTAAATTTGACCTTGCTATTGGTATCGATATATCAATTAACATGCTCGAAACAGCCAAGTCCAATTTAGAAAGAAATACTCACGCTTTTATGCAAGGTGACGCGACCGAGTTACCCATTCGCTCTAACACTGTAGACTCCGTCGTCATGTTAGGCGGAATACACCATGTCCCAGACCGAAAAAGACTATTTTCGGAAATTCATCGCATCTTAAAGCCTGGGGGGCGTTTCTACTACCGTGAGCCAGTAAGTGACTTTATTGTATGGCGTCTGATACGAGCCGTGATCTATCGACTCTCTCCCATGCTGGAGCATGACTCTGAACGTCCATTACTATTTAAAGAAACAGTACCAGTACTAGAGGAAGTCGGGTTAAAAAGCCGAGTCTGGAAAACCTACGGATTTTTTGGGTTTTGCTTGTTAATGAATAGTGATGTATTGGTTTTTAATCGCTTTTTCCGCTACATCCCAGGCATTCGCAAAATAACTCGCCTTTTTATAGCCATTGACCATTTCATTACCAATATTCCAGGCTTAAGAAAAGCTGGTCTCCAAGTTATTGGCGTCGCTCAAAAACCTCTGAAAAGCTCATCATGAACCCGGCATACTTAAACCTTTTCTTTATTCTGGCAACATTAATCTGCAATGTAACGGCCAACGTACTACTCAAACTCGGTGCACTACACACCGCTACGGCCGAAAACGCTACTTGGCTATCACAACTAAACCTAAAAACCGTATTAGGAGCAGCTTTCTTTGGCTTTGGGTTTCTCTTTTACTTACAGGTTTTGCAGCGCACACCTTTAAACGTCGCTCAATCTATTTTTTCTCTCCAATTTATTAGCGTGATATTGGCGGCATCATATATTATTGGCGAACCCATTGGCACTTTTCGCTGGATAGGCATAGTATTAACGCTATGTGGTGTAATAATAGTGGCAGCATCGACTGCTTAAACCGCGGGGCAAATATATGGACTTCCTCATTATTGCAATTCAAGATAGAGCCATAACTTGATTGATCGCAGAAGTATATCCAGCATCTCATCTACTCTTCTTATTGAGCGAGCCATGATGAGTTATTAGCGCAGCTACTCCAATTTGAGCATGCAAGCTGTTGCTGTCTTTTCCCTTAATAAAGGGTGCAGTGTATGCTTGGCCCAACCCGTTTAAATGAAAGTAATCATTCCCATAATGAAAACAATATTGCTAAAAGTTATTCAATTACAAATCCCTCGCCCCCAGGTAACTGTATAAGCATGCTTGCAGCCCTCTTTTGAAAGGAGGGCAAGGCTTGCAGTATAGCTCTTGACATTTCATAACCTGGACTGACCGTTGGTACATTCGCGAGGATAGATTCAGGGGCCATAATATTAGAGTGTATGTACTTGTCTCCTATATAACCAGCTAAAGTCAGATACAGGGCAAGCCAGCTAGCAGATTGCGACTCATCAGCCATTATCAGTCCTAGCCCACCGTCCTTAAGAAGACCTAACAAAGAGTCATGCCACTTTTCATATGACATCACCCGTTCTGAAAGATACTTTATGGTTTGCTCCCCCTTACGAACGAACAAGGCAAAATTGCCTCCGATTTCAACTGGTAGCCACAGCGGATCGGCAGCAACATTAACAAATCCCATAGAAAGCTGTTTAGCAGGAGTAAACACTGGCAGGATTACCCAATCGATCTGATAGTATTCAGCCATTTTTTGTAGGAGAACGAAGTCATTCGTGGAATTATTTGCATAAGTAATAAACTTGGGCTTGTAATACCGACCATCAGCAAACCACTGCACCTCCGGAATAGCAAGTTCAAGGTAGCCTCCTAAGTGGTATGGATGCATTGGGCGTCCAGGCGGCCTATATTTCTTAATAAATTCTGCGAGCTCTACCGGTTGAAGCTCTTTGTTCCAAGTAAATGCTTGGAAGTCATTATTAATTGTGTAGTTTGTTCTAATTAACTCAATAGATGGCGCTAAAGCTAACACGCCTAGGAGAAGATGATAGCTCCTTTGCTTTTCTGGTGACCTCAGTGATTGATAGTAATGAGCCATAACGCGTTGAAAGCCATAAAATAAAATTGGAACCCCTGCTCCGGCGAACAGAGCGATATTCCTTGTTGCCATGAACGGAGCGATAGTGACTCCAGCAAGTATTAGCCACATAGGCAGGGGAATATATCGCCAACCAGCAGTTAGCATCAATGCAACACAGGGAACAATCGCATAAAAAAGAGGTTCGTCAGCATATAGGACTGGTGACATTTCATCCGACAAACTCGGCATTTGTGACAGGTCACGGTAGAACCCTAGAAGGCCGCTAACTCCCGGTGGATACGTACATAAGGAAGCCATAATGGCAACAACAGCAAGCAAGGCTAGATGGATGAAACCTAAAGACACTCCAGAGGCCATCGTCTGGTTCAACATTGATTTATTATCATTAACGCCTCCCTTTATTAGAAGTCGTTGTCCGATTAAGCCGGTAGACCATGCCAAGGCTAATACAACGCCATATAGAAAGCCGGCATGTAATTGAGCCCACAATGGCAACAGCGCTACGGCAAACCAGCACCACCACTTGTTGCCCGACATCCAAAACCGAGCCCATAGTAACATTGACAGGGCTAATAGTGTGATGGAAAAAAGGCTGGGCCGGGCCATGATGTAGCCTTGCAATAGTGCTAACCCCGTTATCCCTCCCATAAGACTCCAAGCCCATGATAGCTTGAGGGTTCGTAAGGTAAAAACGATGCAAAGTATGGTTAGAGTAAATAGCAGCAACCTTAGGATTACTGGCCCAACAATATCATCAATGCTCCATACGGCATAGAACGCGACCTGTCCAAGCCAATGAGAAGTTAATACCGTATCTTTTGTTTGCTGACTCTCAGTAATCTCCCCACTCAGCAATGGAAAATTCGGTGTTGCGATAGAGCTTGTGAACAGTAGCGGATCATCCCTTGGCAGCTGACCATTATCCCAAATCCATTGGCCCATACGAATATTCCACCCAGCATCATAGGATGCCAACGGCTTTAGCATTGATAAAACCAGAGCTGTAGCTATGCCACAAGTCAAGACTAGTGTTAGAACACGCGATTTTCGAGAAAGAGATAACCTTATCAATATACACCGTCCTGTATAGCATGTTGCCAGGGCTGAAATGGCAACTTCATTTTACTCTCACGCAGTTATAACAGGCTCATGCGAGCAATGCCAATATAACTACCTTCGCCACTGAGTCAATTGATTGGAATAGAGCTTCTCACGCCTAAGTTGGCTAAGTTGGAATTACTTTCCAAGTAGGCTTGAGTTGCCAGCTTGGACTGACGCTGATAATGTGAATACGTCAAACTCGCTTGGTAATTATACCGTCAGTTTCCCTTGGTAATCACACTACTACAACTGAATATCAAGCATTGGCACTTTGATATAAAGTTAAATGGGTCTATTCTAACCATTTAGTTTCCGCTTAGCTCCTTGTTAACTCAACAACTTGGGGCTATTGTTTACGAATGTATTCGTTACGCGAATAGTAGAATACCAGATTTACAATTCAGTGGGCCTACAAGATTTAAAGCCGCTCAAACCGAAATGTGTTAATGATATTGTTTTTACGCTTGAAGAAAACCTCTGGTAGGGAGAACACCTAATTTGTGTGGCATAGCCGGATTCACCGTTTCAAACTCCATACCCAACTCAGACGCAATACTTAATGCAATGCTCGACGCTATTTCATATCGCGGGCCAGATCAGCAAGGTAGCTTCATTGATGAAGGTATTGCATTTGGACACAACCGACTAGCGATCATCGATCCCAAGGGTGGAGCACAACCCAGGAAAGATTCCGACGGGCACGTTCTAATATTCAATGGCGAAATTTACGGCTATAAACAACTTATCAATGACTACCTCAAAGATGAGCAGCCTTACCTGCTAGACGACTCAGACACCGAAGTTTTATATTGGATGTTAAGAAAGTACGGGGTTGATTTCACGTTAGCGCGTATTGATGGAATGTTTGCTTTTGCCTATCGAGATCCTGATAACAAGAGACTCTACCTTGCTCGAGATCGCTTTGGTGAAAAGCCCCTGTTTTACGCCATTTTTAACCACAAGATAGCCTTCTCTTCGGAGATCAACAGCTTACGAAAACACCCATCACTATCTCAACTAGATTTTAATATTAGTGACATAGTGCAGTACCTTACCTTGGAATACATTCCTGGTGAACAAACCGGATTTCAAGGAATAAACAAACTACTGCCCGCTCATTACCTGGCCTTTGAAGCAAACGGTAATTCAAAGCAGGTTCGGTATTGGAGCCCCCCAACCTGCTTACCAGCGGCATCTACGAGTTTTCAAACACAAATCGAGGCGACAGAGCAAGCTCTTAAGGATTCCGTAAGAGAGAGGCTTATTGCAGACGTGCCGGTCGGTATATTTCTCTCTGGAGGCATTGACTCATCACTCATTGCGGCACTAACGGCACAAGTCACTGATAGCGTAGAAGGCTTCACCATCAAAATGCCTCAAGCCTCATTTGATGAAACGCAATATGCCCAAGAAGCAGCCAACCATATAGGAATGAAGCTCAATGTCATCGAGCTGCAAAAATCTAATTTAATAGCCGGAATGGATGCGTTAGACGCTACGCTAGATGAGCCAATTTGTGACTCATCACTATTGCCATCCTATTTATTGTGTCAGGCTGCTCGGCCCTCGGTTACCGTCGCGCTGGGTGGTGATGGAGCAGACGAGCTATTTGCTGGCTATCCTAATTACAAGGTTCAACAATACGCCGCGATAATGAATAAGTTTCCCCAGTTTACAGGCACGGCACTGCGAAAATTACTCGAAATTATCCCGTCTTCAACCGAATATATGAATTTCCGCTATCGCCTAAAGCAATTAAGCTACGGCTTTGGCATGCCAACAACATCACAAAGCTTTCACTGGATGTCAGCATTTAGCCTTAAAGAGCAACAATCACTATGGAACCCTGAGTTTGTCCAAGGACATGCTTCGCAGGCTAACTTTAACCACTTTATTGAAACACTACCAATCCCCAACAGTCATAGTAAGATAGATAGCCTATTACACTCCATGATAGTCACCTACTTACCGAATGATATTTTGACCAAAATGGACCGCGCTTCAATGTATAATAGCTTGGAGGTTCGCTCCCCCTTCTTGGCAGTCAACTTCGCCGAACAAGCTATATCCTTGCCGACACGTTATAAAATCCATAACGGTGAGGGGAAGTATTTACTGAAGAAGGTAGCCGAGCGCCACTTACCCCTGAGCCTTGTTAGGAGGAAGAAGCACGGTTTTGGCTTACCCATCTCGAAGCTGATAAGGCATGAGTTTAAAGAAAGGTTTGCCTCAGTACTTTTTGATACAACTTCGCCACTGTATGGCTGGTTTGATAATCAGCATATAGCGAGGCTTTGGAGCGAACATCAAAGCCTAAAGCTAGACCATGGAAAAAAGTTAAATGCTCTTTATCGGCTCATGGTATTGGCCAACAAACAACAATAATAGTTAAAGGATTTTCAGGTATGCAAGAAAAGCTATCCATCATTGTTCCACTCTATAACGAACAAGATAATGTTCGTTTGTTGCACGAAAGGCTATCAGCCACATTGCAAGAAAACTATGACTACGAAGTTATTTACGTTGATGATGGCTCTGCAGACGAAACTGCTAGAATCATTCTTGATATCGAAGCGAGCGACCAAAAATCCAAGGCAGTATTGTTCAAGCGAAACTTTGGCCAAACCGCGGCAATAATGGCCGGCATTGACCATGCCACCGGCGAGATACTCGTACCCCTAGACGGCGATCTTCAAAACCCTCCCGAAGAGATCCCCAAGTTAATCACCAAACTTCAAGAAGGGTATGATGTCTGTTCTGGCTGGCGAAAAGACAGAAAGGATGACTATCTATCACGGAATTTACCTAGCAAAATTGCGAACTTAGTGATCTCAAAGGTTTCGGGGGTTCATTTAAATGATTATGGCTGCACTCTCAAAGCGTACCGGCGAGAAGTTATAGAGGATGCCAAGCTCTACGGAGAAATGCATCGCTTTATACCGATATACGCTAGCTGGTCGGGAGCAAGAATCACAGAAATACCAGTAGACCACCACCCTCGGATTCATGGCAAGTCTAAATATGGCATAGAACGTACTTTTAAAGTCATACTTGACCTTCTGGTAATAAAGTTTTTAGGTCACTACTCCAGCAAGCCAATATACATTTTTGGTGGCTTCGGGCTCGTAAACTTTGCATTGTCGTTTATTACCTTTTTCGCCATGCTCTATTACAAAATATGGGGAGGCAAGTCATTCATTGCGACACCACTCCCATTAATAGCCATTGTATTCTTTCTCATGGGATTCTTTTCAATATTGCTAGGTCTGCTAGCTGAGATAATAATGAGAACCTACCATGAGTCTCAAAACAAACCCAGCTACTTGATTAAACGTAGAAAGGATTAACATGCCATTCGAAAAGTGGTCAAAATATCTTGGCTGGAGCTGGCTTTTTATTGTCTGTAGTTGGCTGTTTGCGGCTGCAATGTTGATCAATATAGATCATGCGGATGGTTATGCCACCGTTGTAAACAGCCAATATTTTTTAGGCATCTCCGAAAAATATGCTTATCAAAGGGGGCCACTTTTTGCGTTACTATTGGTTCCAGCAGAATACCTCTCCAATTTGTTTGGCTTAGACTCATTCGACCTGACTATCCACCATCTAACTACAGCGCTACTTCACTCCTGCTATCTGTTTCTTATCTGGCATTGGCTAACCCAAAAATTTGGATATAAAGCATCCACGACTCTAGCGTATATATTAGCGACATGCAGCTACATCTTTTTTAGTTACGCTCCTTATATTAGCCATGACATATTTCCAGGGGTACTTTTTTTAGGGATGCTAATCTACACGGAAAAATACATATGTACACACAAGGTAACTTACCTTTTTGCAGTAGCATTGATGGGGGTTGCTGCCGCCCTTATCAAGCAAACCTTTATATTATTTTGGTTAGTAATTCTAATTGCCGTTGCTATTACAAGCTTCCTCGCTCAAGAGCCTAATGGCAAGAAAGCGACAGCGCACCTGCTGCTAGCGGCTATACCCAGTGGCGTACTAGCCTGGATATGCTACAGTCTAGTCCTGCCGTTTGAAGAAGTTCCGTTCTTATTAAGACCCCTAGAACAGGCCAGAGTAATTAGCGAGCTATACCACAACCCTCTATCAGAGGTCTTTCCATGGTGGATATATTTTAGAAACATTTCGGCCTATGGCCTAGGGGCCATGCTACTCATTGTCCCCAGCCTAATTGTTAATGTCAAATCAAAAGACCGACAACAACAGCGCATAGCAATCGCCTGGATAAGCGCATTTTGCTTTATGCAGCTAACACCATTTAAAGAAGTTCGTTACCTAGCTTTTCTGGCTCCTCTAACGGCCTTTCTGTTGGCACCAACGATTTCGGCTCTGATGCATAAAAATTGCAGAAGTGCGGCTTATATTTTAATAATCCTGGCTATCGACTGCGTAAGAATTGTTCCTGAAGCGGGATTGATTGGCCAGCCATTTTATCGCAATACCATTTCTTCTTTTTTTGAGCCAATAAAATTTAACGAATCACCTCCAGCTATTTTAAATACGTTTCCTCACTTTTCCTTTATTTCGCCGAGTAAAAGCCAGCTGTTAGGTGACAGGTATCACCATATTCATCATATTGGGCTAGAACACGTGCTGTCCTTAATAGGCTACCCACTGAGCAACTCAGATGAACCAGTCACGTCTTTACACTATGGCATGTTAAAACCCGGTGATGCTTTTACCTACGCAAATGCTACGGCTGTAAAAAAGCAGCCTTGGCATCAAGGGAGAAGAGGCCTAAAGATAGAGGGAGTTCAAGACCCAAAGCAGTTTTTTCAGTTTACAGGGCGAGCAATAAACCTATCCTTAACTAAAACAAGTTCAACTAACTATCAAATCAGCAACAGAAAAAAGCTTGCTTATCCGACTCTATTGATCCGCGCAGCAAAACAAACAGCCGCACCAGTTTTGATCAACCAGATAAACATTCCAGCTTCGACGATCCAACTATTGTATGGGGCGCAGTCGCAAGAAGAAAAGCTCGACGTCATAGCACTAGAAATCAGAAGCTACTGTAATATAGAAGCGTGCTCGGATGGCATAAACCTAACGCGGCCCTATTAAATATACAGGATAAGGTGACTCACAAAGTGATTATTTACAGGCTCAAACACTACATTCCTCACGCTCTGTTCTTTTTGGTCTGCGCCTGGCTATTAGCTGCAGCATTTAGCATTCAGATAGAATACGACGATGGGTACAACACTATTATCAACAGTCAGTACTTCCTAGGAATTACCAACGTCTATTCATGGCAAAGAGGGCCAGTCATGGCACTGCTCCTTCTCCCCGCCGAATACTTGAGCAACTTGCTTGACTTAGCTTTTTATGACGTAACTCTCCACCATATAACCACCGCTATCCTCCATGCACTCTACCTATACCTGACTTGGCGGTGGTTAAATCAGAAGTTTAGCCATAAAACAGCTATTTTACTTAGTTTTATTATGTCTATGCTCACTTACGTATTTTATAGCTACGCACCTTTCATTAGTCATGACCTAATGCCCGGTATTATATTGTTAGCCATGTTAAGAATCTCGTCTCGACTTCCTTCTTCTAAGATTTTTTACCCCTTGCTTTATTTAACTTTGCTAGGAACCATTGCCCCCTTAATCAAGCAAACCTATGCCATTTTCTGGGTTCTGGTACTTATTTCAAATACTTGTGCAGATATAATGCTGAAAAAACGTGTGGACTGGTTACGCCTCGGGCTTCTATCGCTTGGAGCTTGCGCTAGCGCAGTTATTGTATGGTTCAGCTACGCTTTAACTACGACTGGTGCAGTAGGCTTCGACCACGTTCCTTTTTGGATGCGACCACTCGAACTTACCCGTAAAGTGTCTGAGCACTACGCCCCAGATCCTTTAAATGAAATCTTCCCTTGGTGGTTATATATTCGCAATATTACTGCTTATGGACTGGGAGCCATGTTATTAATTATCCCCGGTATCTACTTGAGCTTAACCTCTCGAGACAGACTACTAATTATGATCGCCGTGTCTTGGGTACTATCAGTTATTGTCATGCACCTTTCTCCATTTAAGGAAGTGCGTTACCTCGCTTTCCTGGCTCCGCTGACAGCCTTTTTACTTGCTCCATTAACTTCGAAACTACTCCACCAAAACAGACGAAATGCACTGTACCTATTGGCATTGCTGGCGATAGACCATATAACAATACTTCCCGAAGTCATTGATATTAATAGCACATTCTCTCAAAAACACATCAAAAATTTCTTTGAGCCGCTAGGTGATGGCAATGACCAACACCCAGTCATTACAACAACCAGCACATTCTCCTTTGTTAATCCAACCAAAAGCGCCCTCTTTGCTGATCGATACCATAACATACATCACATGTCTCTAGATGTGCTTATTTACTTGAATCATAACCGGAAGGCCCCCATGATAACCGCCTCACCTGAAAAAATTTATAGCGAACAGTTTGCTCCAGGTTTCCTTTTAACTTATGCGAACGCAACCTTATTGCGCGTGCCACCATGGGAAAGGAATAATAAGGTAGATGCAATAGGTATAAATAGCAAAACGAACTTCTCGCAAGCAGTAGCTGAAGCAACAGTGATTGAACTTATAAAGCGCGAAGACCACTACTATATCTCTTCCCCATCTCCCAAAGAACAATTCTGGATCTTAGTTAGAAATAAGGCAGGCACACTCCCACCGGTGCTAACATCAACCACCAAACTGCCAGCTAGTTTGGTTCATAGCCTTTTTGGTGATAACTCAAACCACTCTCACTTTGAGGTTATTGCGTTTAAGATAATAACAATTTGCTCCAAGAGCGCTTGCTATCGTTTTGAATAGAGAAATGACTTACACGGGCTCTATCCATGTTCTGGCTTTCTCAAAGTAAACTGCATTGGAGAAGATAGAAAAGCTGGAAAATATTTGACTAATTTTATTAGCCTTGTCACTTTAAGGACATAATAGATAACAGGTATCATGCTATCAGAGTGTCGCTCTCTAAATACAGAGTCATGCTCTAAACGGTCGAAGTTGTCATAAAGCACTCCCTTTTGGAAGGAAATATCGAGTAGCTTGTCTCGAGCAACTTTTTTCATTTTAAAATAGGTGATGAAATTAAGAGAATCCCACACGGCTTGCATAGAAGCCACTTTTTTTGGAAATAAAGCGCGGGTTAACATTGGGCATATTTTAATAATTGGCAATTGTAAGTGTGGCTCATAAGGAACAATATAGTTTGGACAAACATGAAACATAGTACCATCGTCCTTGAGCACACTGCCCATAGCTTCAATAGCCAGCTCCAAGTCTGGAATATGCTCCAAAACGTTATTACTAAAGATAATGTCAAACGTTCCGTGTTCCAAAGGAGTCAACTCCTGAGCAGTGATATTCAGTACATTTAAGTCATCAATACCCACACTCTTTAGTATCGCGGCTCGAACAGCCCCAAAAACTTCAAACTCAGAAGAGTCAGGCTCTAAAGCCACTATATCATACCCCTCTTGAGCCAAGAATGCAGACAGCACGCAAATTCCTGCCCCAACTTCAAGTATTCGCTTATCTTTAGATAAAAATGGAGAGACTAACCGGTAAGCCGCTATGGCTTCATTTACAAACGTATCTAGAATAAATGAAATGGTTTCGGAGTTAACACCAAGCTCCACAGAAACATCTCTCGCGATGATAGACTGAGGTATTTCTTGTATAAAAGTAACCAGCTGGCTGTCCAAATCTAACTTCCTCCACTTAGAAACCATAGTCCAACAAGAATAAAAAATACCCCTAAAGCTTTTGCCATTGTGACTGGCTCACCAAGCAAAAAGACTGCTGACACAACAGTAGAAATAGTTAGTCCTGCCGTAACAAATGGATACGCGAAGCTAACATCAAACTTTGTCATAACGGCCATCCAAAATAGAGAAGCTATGAAGGCAAAAGCGAAAGCGACTATGACTATTGGATCCAAAAATAATTTCAGCAAGAAAACCACTTTTTGCCAGAGAGATCCAGGCATATCACCATATATTGATATTCTCCACTTTAAAAGCAACTGTCCGATTACTGTAAACAGTATCGTACCTACGAAATATAGATAAGCCACTCCTCCCCCATACTCAATCAAACTTCATAAAACACTGTAAATATTCGAGATAGACAATACTCCAGCCAGCACACAGGATAACAAAACCTTCAGCACCGACATAACAAGAGCCCAGCTATACCTTAAACAATGAGTACCATGTAGGCCTCGACTTCCGAACAAGAGATTGACCTGATCAAGGTTTAATTACCTGCAAAGCTTGTTGCTAAGGAGTAAAGTAACACAACACCTAATTACTTCTATACCTTTAGGCTAGGTTCATTCGGGCAATACCAAAGCCATCTCGCCCATAATGATTACCGCAATATAGCATATACACAAAACCTGCATGCCTAAAAACACACGGATATTCAACCATATCAGAATCCCAGCCAAGCTCGGAAGGCTCTAGTGCGACATCAGAGAACACCCAAGGCTGGCCACCTTGCTTAATTGAATGCCCAATTTTATACCCAGCCCCACCTTCTCCTCTGAAGGAGTACCACATATGCAGTGTACTTCCTACCTTTAAAACGGAAGGCCGAGAAAATGCCTGCATCTGACCAACAACATACGGAATACACTGGCCCTGCCGTTTCCAGCTAACGCCCCCATCGAAAGATCTTGCATGCTGAATTGTATGTAGCATCTCCAGATTTCCAACATCCCAAGTTTTTGTGGATCCATACCACATTTCCAAGCATTTGCCTGTATTCAAAACATATGGGTATGAGAGACTTATAGGGTCGTGTTCATTTAACCCTAAACACAAACCAACACTCGACTTATCAATAGTAGTATCAGCATAGAGCTTAGCAACACCTATCTCTCCATACCAATGTCCCCTATCAGGATTACGCCACGCCATGAAAGATACAAATAAAGTGTCGTCAACCCCATAAATATTCCCAATACTCACGCCCGTTCCCAAGAATGGATGACCATCATCCCAGGCTAATAAAGGATAGTTTAAGTCATCAATAATTTCACTGGTTTCTATATCTATATCTACGGCACTTATCGATGATCTATTACTTTTATCTCGTCCTGAATAAAAAACTCTGTATACATTCTTTGATAAGTGAACAGGTGTGGGATTAGCTGCATGGGTAAGGAGCTTGGGGTGACGCTCTATACCTTCCGTCGAGTATAGCTGTCCTAGCTTGCTCCAGTATGCATTCATATATTTTTCAGTTTTGAACTAGGCACTGAAGCCCGCTTAGTTGAACTTGCTTTATATAACCCTTCAGCACCAGCATCAGCCATTAGAATTACGCCAGCTCCAATGACACACTTATCACCTACACATATATGATCCCTGAGGGTAGCATTCACTCCAATAAAGCACTCATTTCCTATAGTAACTCCACCAGAAACAACGACATGTGATGCGATGAAGTTGTGAGCACCTATTGATGAGTGATGGCCAATATGATTGCCGCTCCAAAGAGTAGTGTTAGGGCCTATAGAAGTAAAAGGCTGAAGGGTGTTGTCTTCCAAAATAAAGCAGTTGTCACCAATATTATCCGTTAAGATAGTTGCTTTCGAGCTAATATATGAAGCTAGCTCATAACCTAATGCCTTTGCTTCACAGTATTTTTGTTTTCTAACTTGGTTTAGTTGAGAATAGCTCAGAGCAATAAAAAGCTTAAACTCATCAGAAGGAAACTTTTTAGTCAAAGACTCATCGAAAGGATGGACGGGAAGCCCACAAAAGTCACTGCCTTTAATAAAGTTTCGATCTACTGTGAAAGCAACCACCTCATAATCACTATCATAAGTAAAATAATAGTGTGCCAACTGGGCGATATCCCCAGCACCAAAGATGACAATTTTTTTTATCATGCTAATCCTTTCTTACTATAATAGTGAACTCATAAAGCCCGTAGTCGTGCAAAAGAGCAACCTGATTAGAAAATTCTGTTTTACAAAAATGAAATAGTGAACACGGATCACAATAATACAAATATGCCTTTTGCTTTTCTTGGTCAGAGTATGAACTAAGGCAGTTAAACGCAAAGCCTTTACTGCTTGAGCTATTTAGTTCTCTCAGTGTGCAATATATATGATCCTTCCACAGCTTATCATTATGTTGTAATCGCACATTAAATATCCCGCTACATACACAGTAGTCGACCTTTCGATGTGGAGCCTTTGCAACTATAAACTCAGCCTTTTTCGATGGGTATAGCTCTTTTGCTACCCCAATCATTTTTTCAGATACATCTACCCCATAGTATTTCTTGATTCTTTTTCGCCCAGAAATATACTCCCAGAAAGCGCCATATCCACAACCAAGATCGATAATTTCAACCCCATATTCAGTAATCAATTTAGATAACTGCTTAAATCTCAACTCCTGACCGCACTTACCATTCCAGTCAACACCTTGAGGGACAGGCCCGTATTCTGTAATTTTCCGCGAATAGTATTCGCTTATATTTTGATAGACCACTAAGTCAGTGTTCTCAGACATTTTTATCTCCTTTAACAGGGCAGGCCTCAAAATAAATGACTAAAGAGAAGGGAGAGTTCTTGAAAACCCTTTGTAGTAAATAAAAAGGGGAGAGAGTGAAAGGGTTTAGCAATAGTTTAAACATAAGGGGAAAGTGAGTTTTTAAGGGCACATTACGTCTACCTGAAAGACTAGTTCGCTCTATGGCTGACATGCTTTTTTTATGGCTTTCGCTTCTACTAACCAAGTAATTAGACAGCGGTAGCACAATATTGGAAAGAGGGTACGTTAAACCGGTTACGTGACTTAATTCCCATTGAGAATTCGAGAGCAACTCAGACAAACTATTTGCTGAATAGCGCCTATAATGGCCAGCAATTTCATCTTCTATACCCCAGTGCTTGGGAGAAGACGGGACAAGACCTAAAAGCAGACCGTTGCTATTTAACATTTGAGAAGACTTATATAAAAATTCGCACTGTTCTTCATCAGTAAAGTGCTCCATTACCATGCTAGACAATACGAGATCAGCTTTTAATTCAGGCTGTATGTATTTAGTAAAGTCTTGGTTTAGTATGGTTAGCACACCAGCAGAGATTTCTTTTTTAAAGCGCCGCGACAAAGCCAATGCGGAGTCCACATCCATTTCAAAAACAACGCCTTTCCAACCACTCGATACCAAAATACTTGTAATATCCCCGCTGCCAGCTCCAACCTCAATAAAGAAACCGGTTTTTAAAAGCTTTAACCTTCTTTTAAGGTACATATGCTGCAAAATCGTTCCCGGTGGTAAAGCTTTCATCATTTACTGCTATATTTGTTCATCAATAATATATAAAGGCCGATTCTTCGATTGTTCAAAAATTTTACCAACATAAAGACCTACAACACCCAGAGAAAATAATACACAACCAGTACATAACAACAACAATACTACCAGTGTAGTCCACCCAGGTAGTGCGCCTTGCACGAAGAAATTATAGACATAGTAGAGGGCTAACCCAATCCCAGCGAGTACAACAAGCAACCCAAGTGTCACAATCCACTTTAATAAGACTGTCGTTTGAAAAAAAATCCCATCAATGGCATGCCTAATCAACATATTGAACGAGTAGCTACTCTTTCCCGAACTTCGAACTGCATGCGTATAGTCAACGCTTCCCATCTTGTACCCCACCCAACGCAGGATGAATAAATAATGTCGCTCCTTCTCTCCAAACTCCAAGATACTATTCACCACTTTTCTAGACAGTAGTGAAAATGAACCAAACCTCCCATCAAAACTATCATTATTAATAACATTCATTATCCGGAAATAGCTGCTTGCAAAAAGCAGTCTAGTCTTGGAGTGCGAACGCTTTGCTCGACGACCAAGAATAAAGTCATACCCTTTTCCAAGCTTCTTAAACATCAACGGAATTGCCTCGGGAGGGTCCTGGAGATCACCATCCATAACAACAACATAATCTCCTGTTGACGAAGCCAGTCCAGCAGTTATCGCTATTTGCTGACCGAAATTTCGGCTAAGGCGAACTCCACGAAGCTTCGGATACTCTTGGCTAAGATGTACTATTTTTTTCCATGAATTTTCAGGGCATCGATCATCAACCAAAAGTATTTCGTAATCGACCCCCTCCATATTTTCTAAAGTATTTGCTATCCTACGACACAGCTCATCGAGACAAGACTTGCAGCGATATACTGGTACCACTATGCTGAATCGTCCCGTAGTGAGTTGGCTAGTCTCATTCGCTTCCATGACCATTCTCCCCATTTAATACCTTTCGTCCTAACCTCCACTGAACATCATCCAATGGTACAGCATAGGAGAACCCCAAGAGTTTTCTCATCTCACCTCCAATGTCCTGGTTCTCTCTCAATGCGCAGGGAAAGTCGTACTGCTGTTTTAAAATAGGTATGCTATATACGTGATTGATCGCACGTCTTGGGGTACGTGAGCAATTAAGGCCCGCACGATGTATCATCATGGAGTCAAATAATATGACACTCCCTGGCGCTGCAGCTACTTTCAAGCTATTTTCCGCAACATAAGCGCTTGACGGCAACGAATCAAACTTGTGAGAATGAGGAATCACCTCAGTAGCCCCTGTTTTCTCGGAGAACTCATCAATCACATATAAAGCGTTTATAGCCAGGGGCTTAGAAGTCGTATAGTTTTGGTGTGGGAGATCCCTGTGCCATGAACGCTGCTGATGATCTCGGGTTGGCCTATTAATGATGGCATTCTGAAGATGGAGAATAAATTCGTTCCCCAGCAAAGCCCTGACTATCGCAAGGATAGATTGGTTACCCGCTAACTCCAAAAAACTAGCATCATAGAGACAAGGGGCTCGGCATACATCAGAATCGTTAATAGTGTCTAGGTATCCATCTTCAAAATTACCTCTCTGCTGCAGATAGACGGCATCAATTGCCTCTCGGTAAAACTGTAAACTATCCGAGTCGATAACACCGCTTAATACCGCAAACCCCTTAAGACTAATACTTTCAATAAGCTCACTAGCTCTACCTGAAGGCAGCTCCTTTGCTTCCAATCCGTAATACCTTTCACTATTCATGAGAAGCTCCTTGAAGTGTTAACTGGCATTGTCTTTCTACCTATCAGGTGCATGGGAGCTTCAGGCCCCACATTAAAAATCAAATCCAAAATAGATACGTGATGATCAAAACGATTACAAAACTGCGGATATACGGGGTAATGTGCATAATCTATCCAGCAAACCTCAATATTATTCTCAATAAAAAGCTCGCTTCTAAGATAGCTTTTCGCCGCAGGCCCTGATAAATAGCTGCCAGCATTTCGCTCAATACATATTGTTGCTAGCTTTTCAGAGGCATCTCCGCGCAAGCAAAACTCACTTGACCAGAGTATAGGGGTAGTTACTCCAAGAATTTTGTTAATTTCAGCAATAAAAGCATAGTTAATTAGACTTAGCTTGGTTTCTCTAGATCCTAGGTACAAACTTTCAAAAATAGCTTTGTAGTCGTGGAAATATCGAGCTTTAGAGTAGTTGTGCCGGATTGTTTCCCAATGCTTTGCTCGCCATTCGACTCCATCTGCATGCATGTCAAACACTTTCTGCTGATAGTTCCCTTTCACTTTTAAAGGAATAGTGAGCCAAGTAAGCCCTCTATTGGTGACAATTTTGTTGCGATTTCTCCAATCTCTTTTTGTGAACTGCGCATCATCATATATAACAAACTCGTCGACAGAATTTATTAGATCAAAATACCCCTTCCAAGGAATATAGTTAGACTGGGAAATAGCTATGCTCTTTGAATGATCCATATAGTGTTAATAAGCTTTCATCGTTGAAAAAATTCATAGATCGAATGTACTATGTAGCTTTGCTCTTCTGTAGATATGTCAAAGTAAACAGGAATACGTAATATGCAATCGCTGACATGTTCGGTTACGCTAAGTTTATTCCCTTTTGTGTCGCCATACCGCTCCCCCGCGGGCGAAGAGTGAAGGGGGATATAGTGGAAAACAGACGTTATAGCTCTATTCCGCAAATAAGATAAAAGTGAGTCCCGTTCGTCTTTATTTCTACAAATAATAGCAAATAAGTGATAGTTAACATCATTATGTTCTAATGTTTTGGGAATAGTTATTAGCTTCTTTTCGACGAGCGGTCGCAAGTGAATATAGTAGTACTCAACTGCCGCCTTTCTTTTTGCTGTTATCTGATCCAAGTTTTCCAACTGTGCAAATAAGAATGCCATTTGAAGCTCAGAAGGTAGATATGAAGAGCCTATATCTACCCAGGTATACCTGTTTGTTTCTTGACGGAAAAAAGCCTCTCGATTAGTCCCCTTTTCTCGTATTATTTCAGCTCGCTCTATCAAGTCGGGATTATTAATAGCTAGCGCCCCGCCCTCACCACACATTATATTCTTTGTTTCATGAAAGGAAAAACAGCCCAGATCTCCTAAAGTGCCAGCGTGTTGGCCATGATGATACGCCCCCACGCTTTGAGCGGCATCTTCGATTACGCTCAACCCATACCTTTTAGCAAGCTCTATAATGGAATGCATTTCGCAGCTTTGCCCAGCATAATGAACAGGAATAATCGCTTTTGTCTTGTTCGATATTAGCTCTTGCAGCTTTTCCTCATCTAAATTTAACGTATCGCCCCGGATATCACAAAATACAGGAGTCGCCCCCCTAAGCACTACCGCATTGGCAGTAGAAACGAAGGTAAAAGAGGGCAGTATAACTTCATCCCCAGGCTTGAGATCGAGCAATAGGCAAGACATTTCTAAAGCTGAGGTACATGAGTTAGTCATTAATATCTTATTGGCATGTGTGATTTTTGCTAACCTTGACTCACATAATTTAGTGTAGTACCCATTCCCACTTATCTGCTCCTTCATCACACTGTCTGCAATATAATATAGCTCTTTACCAGAGATAAAAGGCTTATTAAACGCGACGTTATTGAACTTCATATACCCCCCTTTCCATTACGACAATATTCGCTCTAAACTAAGCTCCAAAATAATTTGACTTAGTTGCCAATAATGGGAATCAAAGCATCACAATAAAACTTAGGAATAGGATTTTTTTTATATCTTAGCGTTCCGTGAAAAGATGGCGACAGCTCTTTGGCTAGAGCAGCAATATGCGTCGAGCTAGTTTCAGATAACCCATGAACAGCTTCAAGATGCCCATATAACGAATACAATATATATTTTTCGTTCATAGTGGGGTTCTTCCCTATTAATTTAGGCCAGCTAGAATCCGACTGATTTAGCAAATATTCAGCTTCCTTAAGTTTTCCGGCCTCCATTAGCGAATATATAAGCATAAAGTAGTCTAAGTATTCCATTTTATTTAACAGAGAGTTAAACAGGTTAATGGCATCCCCATACAGTTCAAGATCAAATGCCACAAAGGCCCAAAAGCGCCTGCGCTCGGAAGACCAGTTTTTAACCTTTTCAGCCTCTAGCAGATGACGTAGACTCCCAACGTCTAGCTTAGTTAGCTGAGCAACATCACCCAACATTGGACGCAAAGCGCTTTCAGAGCCTAAACGCCGAAGACCTGTTTCAGCCTCACTCTTAAGTTGAGGAAATAGGCCTGAGTCCCAGCACATAGGAAAGTGGTACAAAAATGCCGCAACAGATAAGTTTGCTTCCTTTTTTGAAAGCAGAACGAAATCCCTATCTATATACTCAACGCCGTACGAATCAACGTTTAATGTTAGCCACAGCATCTTTTTGGTATAGGGGAACACTAAATATTGGACATCATACCTATTAATCAAGGCTTCTAGCTTAGGGTGGTTCGCTTGGTTTATTAAGCCGAAGTACTCTTCGACGAAGAGCTTGGGATAAAGTATATTACTTCGGCCATCAATATAAATATTGTACGCAGGCCCCAACGAATAGGCCAGATATCCACCAACTTTATAGTCGTTGAATATATTACCGCCTTCAGGCTTTGAATTGAGGTATTGCACAATCCCCTCAGGAAGACTTATTGCTTGCTGGCTTTTATAGTTCATGTTGATTACCAGCAAATATCCGATCACCAGAGTGTACAGTCCGAGGAGCACCCGCAAGCCAATTTTTACAGCCTCGCTACTTGTAGCAAATAATGTTAAGGAATATGCAACCATGCATGCCAAGAACACACCAAAGACAGTAACAAACCCCATAACCAGCCAAGCGATGACGGAAAAAGCAATGTTGACAATGCCTAACCCATATTTTCCGCGCATCCATAAATAGCAAGATGTAAAAAAAGACAGCAACCACAATGGAACAAACTTTATAAAGCTATCTGTTTTATGGAGCGGAGCATACTCATTAATGTTGGTCACCCATAGGCCTGAATTTTGCAGTAGAATGGACAAAGCATGTTCAAAACTAGGGTTTATAAAGCCAACACCCAAGAGCAGAATGCCACTAAAGAACCATGCCAGATACAGACTCCAACCTGCCTTTAGCCGCAGCAACCCTATACCTCGATCTAAATAAAAACCAAAAAAAATGATATACCCAACTATCGCAGCATGATAATTTGCCCATATCAGCATAAAAAATACGACGGCCATGTAATACTTTGTAGAGCTACTATCTGCTCCTCGAATATATAAAATGAGAGCCGTCACCACGAAGCAATAATCAAAAAGCTCAGGTCGAACCAACGACCTCATTTGCAAAAACAGGATGATAAGCGGTAAAGAAACCAACAATATGCTAGAACCTGCATGTATCATTCGATGAAAGAATAAATACGACACCAGTAGACATGCATACGCGAAAATACGCATAACGTAGTGACAGTATTCGTCACCTACAATGAAAGAAACCAGTGCAAAAATTAACTGGAATATATATGGGCTACCGGAAATATGAGTTCCAGGGTAAGTAAAGCTGTAGTGATCATAAAACAGCGGTTTGCCCGCCGACAAAAA
>DFOV01000262.1 GCA_002376965.1 Gammaproteobacteria bacterium UBA3532 | reverse complement strand
AACTCAGACAACCCTGAAACCTGCTCAACCGCGACGCTTTTTTTGCGTTTCAGCCGCGAATTTCGTGCACTTAGCCAAGCTCCGGGCTTTGAGTTTACCGAGATAACAGAAGCCCCCAGCCTCCCTAACAGTTGGCGCTGTTTTGAGCTGGCACACCGCCATGCCGTTGAATTCATCTTACGCAAAGATTACCGCAGCGATTGGGAAGCAGAGGTACAAGAAGAGTATACCTATTTCACCCAGCCAGAATTTGAAGACCTTCTCAAACATCTCGGCTTGCGCATTCTGGCGTCGACTCCTATTTATAACGACTGGATCATTAAAAACCGCTACCAAGGCAAGTTTCTACTTGCCAACACCAAAGGTCTGCCCATCGCCTTCCCTCCCACCAATTACCTGATTGCTGCCGAGAAAGTGCCGCAACAACATGGGTTGGGATTCGAAGAGAAAAACAGCGGCACCCCAGCCAATTTTTTGCAGATGGCCTATTATCAACATAAAGAAAGTCAGCAACTCTATGACCTGGTACGCCGCCCCAATCTAACCGTTGATATCATCCCCTGGTTTGTGGTCGAAAAGGAAGTGTATGTACTGGCTAAAATGGCCTATCCGCGACCGATTCTAGCAGCCTGTGATCCCCATGCTCCTTCGCTGGATGGCAGTTATATCGCACACCATGTGACCGAGCCGTTGTCGTTGATTTTGTCTGATAAGCCGATTGCTCAATCGGTTGAAGGCTTACTCACCGAGCAAGCCAGCATCGAACCCCAAGACATTATTCAATTCAGCCAGGGGATGCACTACTACCCTAGCCCCGGTGGTATACAAGAAGAAGTACGGTCGGTGTTTGTTCAAATCACTCCTCGCTTTGAAGCGAATTTATTAAAAAAGGCCATGGGATTGAGCAGTACCGGACGCATAAGAGCGATCAACGCCAAGCAAGTACTCCGCGCAGCTCAAGTTGGCGGGCTACCCGAAGCTCGGCTGGAGCTGAATGTTTATCAATTATTGCGCCAACAACAGATCGCCATGGATGACTGGCTAGGTGAGCTTCCTCCTGCCTTAAATCGCTCGGCCACACCAGAGCAGTCACCATTAACCAACGTGGATCATGCCATTACTCGACGCTACTTCACCGCAGTTGAGCAAGGAGCAGACTTTCTACGCATCAAGCGCGCCAAATTTCGCGAGTTGAACTGCCGTGGTCAGGCCGTTGGCGGCATTGACCTCGAATACGTCACACCACAACAATTTTCAGCCAATACGGTTTCCCTGCTACTGCTATGCCAAACCGACAAGGGGCTGTTAATCGCGCTGCAAGATCATGACCTGCCCGCCGCTCAATGCTTTAGCGGCCACAGCAATATATACGTCGCCCCAGCTTGGCGGCTTCCAGTGTCGTGCACCACCATGTTGGAAACTCATCAGTTTATCAAGCAACAGCTACGTAAAGACTTCAGCATCGCCCTATCGTCTATCCAACGGCTCGGCGGTCGCTACCACCCGTCTGCAGGCACCACTCCAGAAGTAGTCTATCCCATGCTTGGCACAACCCTGTTCACCAAACCCTACCCCGCTCATCCCAAACTCAAGTGGTTTGCTCTGCCAGAGGTGATTGCTCAGCTCGATAAGATCAACGACGGCCACCTGAAAATCGGCATCTGGCGACTGGGCCATGCGCTGGATTTGCTTTAAAGGCAAATCTCAATACAGGTTGCGATAGGAAGCCACATTTCAAGGATTGAATCATTCATCGGATCGGCAGATAGAAAGCCATACTGCTGATAAAAAGGAATAATTTCTGGCGAGAAGGGATCAACAAACAACCCAATAGCCGAAATTTGTTGTGATACCAAGACCGTTCGATATATCGCATCAATCAATAGCCGTTCACCAACCTTGTGACCCTGATGGACTCGATCAACAGCAAGACGAGCCAATTTCACAGCGTTAAGCGGGTGTGGATAGTTCTTATAATTCCTGTGGGCTGGTGGGGTAATCACGGAATATCCGGTAAGCGTGTGATAACCAACGATGACATCGGGCGCAGATTCTTGGCAGGCTACATATGTTTTTGAAATGCTTTTTACCGCTTTTTGTCGAGCTTGTTGCTGCAAGAATTGATTTAATTCCGCAACACCACAATCAAAGGCTGTTCTGTTGTGCTGGCGGGTAAGGGCTTCAATGATCACGGTTTTTCACCGTGTCCTTGTAGTGCTTAGCAGCGTTGAGTAGTTTCGGATTGGCTTTAGGCGGATTTTCCAAAGCAGCAAACAATGCATCGCTACCTGCCATTGAAAGGTGTAAAGTTTCCGTTCTTTCAATAACAGTGCGCGCTCGCTCCATCGCTGCCTCAATAAGAAATTGCGAAAGCGTTGCACCAGAATAGTCTGCTGCCCGCTGTATCATTTCCTGAACCTCTGTCGATGTCCTTGCAACTAAGCGGGTTTCTTTGCGTTCGGCCTTGGTAACCATAGTTCACCTGCATTATTCAGTTGTGTGCTAGTAGTGCCATATTGGCATACATATTTCGAACTTGTCAACTTGTATGCCGAAAAGGCACACAAAGGAGAGCGGCAAACCCACATAACTTACAAACTCGCGGGTTGCTCAGTACGCTTAATGGTAGATAAAACATACTGAAGGGCTTGTTGTTTATACTTAAGACGACCCTATTTAATTTTTTAGTCGAATATACAAAGGGTTCGGACTCCTTGTGAAATACTCAGCGTTGGGCAACTCATTTATCAACGATATATCTGCAATTTCAACTTTGTAGCTGGCAGATTCTCCGAACGAAACTTCAGCAAAATAATCAAAATAATCAAAATAATCAAAATAATCAAAATAAGTGTACCGACTGCCAAAGAAAAAGCTAAACCCTTTGTGTTGTATTACTTCAACAAGCTTGATTGCTGAACCAGCGGGAATAACACAGGCTACTTCGGTCGAGGGACAGCACCAACTTGTAGTGTAAAGAAACTACCTTCTATGCTAAATTTCTCTTAGCCTCAATTCACAAAGGTAGCCGCATGAATTCTCTGAAACCAATCCCATTGCGCTTGTCACCAAAAAATCGGGGACTCATTGATAGAGCTGCCAGAGAAGCCACAACGAATGCCATTCTTGATGAACGTATTCTGCGAGCTAGTCATCAGCAGTTTGAAAAGATTGAAACCTACCTCAACAGCGCTGATAGCAACGAGCTTTTTGAAAAGGCATTGCAAAAAAGCAGCGAGAATCCTTTGTGGTAGTCGATGAAAAGCCGCTAAAGATCACACCTGAGTACAGGCTGCTCAGATAAATATGGAAAAAGACAATAGAGGCTTCCTAACCCCATGCC
>DFOV01000349.1:1166-3793 GCA_002376965.1 Gammaproteobacteria bacterium UBA3532 | reverse complement strand
ACGCCGATGCCCCAGATAACGGCCGTTGCCATGATGGCGACATAGCGGGCGTCTCCTGCTGCGCGAAGGTTGGTGCCGACGATCAGGTTCATCATCCGTCCTAGCTCGATGGCGAATCCGAGGGCGAATATTTGGGTGCCGAGGTCGATGATTTCTGGATTGGTGGTAAATAGCTCCATAATGCCTTGGCCGAAATACCAAGTGACAAAAATAATAGCCATAGCGCCAGCAATGGCTACTTTCAAAACCTGAAACACCAAGTAATAGGCTTCGTCGACGCGATTGGCGCCGAGCAAATGAGAGACCTTGATTTGCAGGCCGGTGGCCAAGGCAAATCCCCATAGGGCTGAGACAAACAGAATATTTATTACATAGACACGGGTTGCCATCGCCATTTCGCCCATCCTAACCACCCAGTAAGCCATAACAATTTGGCTGAATTGGTAAGATACTGGTTCAGCTGTGCCGGGTATCGCGATGTCCAACATCGGCTTGGCGAGCGCTCTAAAGTTTTTCATTGCCTCTTTGATCGGCAGGCTGATCTTTAAACCAAAACGGATCATCAAGTAAAGAATGGCAACGGAAACAAACCACGAGATGACGCTGGCCAACGCGATCCCAAAAACATCGAGCTTAGGCAGCCCGCCAATGCCATGCAAAAAGCCGTAATTCAGGCCGATATTACACAGGTTCATCGCGGCAGTCGCCCACATATTCCATGCGGTGTGCCCCAGTGCCGATGTCACAGTATTGAGTGCAAATTTCCACGCCAAAATCACGATGCCTCCACCGGTGACTGCGAGGTAAATCACCGCTTCCTGATGCAGCGAGCCTTTTAGCCCAAGTATTGTGGATAGTGGAGATGCAAAAGCAATAAAAAACAGCGAGAAAATGCCGCCAACAATGGTAAATAATATCAACGTCATGGCAAACGACGGCCCTACCAATGCGCGATCTTTGGCTCCCAAGCGCTGGGAGCATACGCTGTTGCAGGCTTGAGATAGGGCGATAAAAATCATGATGCCCAACTCGATAATGGTCAGAACGGTGCCAACCCCTGCGGCGGTTTCGTCAGAAATACGGCTCAAAAACCAGGCATCGGCGATCCCCACCATCATGATCAGCAACAGCTCAACAAAAATGGGCCAGGTTAAGGTGAAGAGTGACTGGTCTAATACTTTCGAATCGTGATGGGACATAGGGCGGTGTGGTTATGGTTGGGTGAGGAGAATTTTTCTGATCATGTGTTCAGCATAATACAACGGAAAAACCAGATTTTGTTTTTCTGTTGCTGGTGAGTCTTGGGTGCCAGTGAGTTTGATGGTTTTGATGGGGTGGCATTTGTTGATGTAAGAATGCAGTGAGCGTGCTCGCGTCCGTTTACCGCTTTTAACCTCAATTGGAATAATATTGCCTTCCTGGTCGGAGGCGATGAATTCAATTTCCGCCCGTGCATCGTTCCAGGAGAATGTTGGCTCCATTCCTAAAGCAGCTAGCTCTTGTTGTACGAAGTTTTCCGCAACATAACCTTTATATTCATAGCCTTGCTGTTTAATTTCCTTATAGCTGACACCGAGCATATGGTTAAGCAGCCCGACATCAAACAGAAACAGCTTTAGCCTATTTTCTTTTTGGTAGGCAGCAAGCGGGCTACGAGGTAGGCCTTCAATGGGATAGTTTTTCAGTACCAATCGACACTTTGCCAACCAGGTAATGCTACTTTCCAGCTCGGTGTAACGGGACTTTCGCTCATGAATGTGTTTAAACTTGAATCGCTTTACCGATTCATCCATAACCGACGAGAGTTGTGAGGGAATTGCGTTAAAAACCGACTCTATAACCCCTGCATCGACTTTTCCTGAGTATTTACCAAAATCACGTATATAGCCTGATATCAAGTTTTCATGGATGCGACTGACGGCTTGTACTCGTTCAATAATACTTTCGTCTTTGAGATTAAACCAGATGCTGACCGCTTCAGGCATTCCTCCAGTGAAGTAATAGTCGGTTAATTTATCGAATAATTTTGAGTGAGCGGCTGCAGAGTTGTTGGCTGCTTCATAGGCTTTAATGAGCGCGGGCTCATTGGACGCGTTTACAAACTCGCAAAATGTTAGTGGGCGAAGGTTGTACTGTTCAACTTTGCCAACCGGAAAGCTATTCAATAGCCCAATATTCGAACCACTGGCTGCTACATACATGTGAGGGGCTTTCTCGGCAAAATATTTTAGCGCAGTGACCGCTCGCGGGCATTCACCGATCTCATCTAAAATAAGGAGAGCGGACTGGAAATCAAATACCGTGCCAGTCAGCAATTCGATGTTGGATAGTATATCTTCCGGTGTTAGCGAGCCTTGAAATGCCTCTGCTAACTCGGGAGATTCTAGAAAATCGATATGCAATACTTGTTTGAAATGTTGGCCGAATAATTCTTTCAGCAGGTAAGTTTTACCGGTCTGTCTGGCTCCATCAATAAGCACTGGCTTTCTCTTGCTCTTTCTTTTCCAGGTTAATAAAGCTTGCAGTAATGAGCGTTGCATATTCCAACCCTTTGTATACCTTTAAGCCAATATTACACTTTTATGCGCATAAAAGTGTAGTTATTTACATTTTTATGCGCATAAAAG
>DFOV01000349.1:425-867 GCA_002376965.1 Gammaproteobacteria bacterium UBA3532 | reverse complement strand
ATTTTTATGCGCATAAAAGTGTAAGGGTTAGGTGTGCGGAGGAAATGGTTGGTTCGTCTAGCCTCTTGAGTTGCCTTTCTCTGCGACGAAAAATCCATTAGGATGAGAGCGTTAGCACACCGACAATAAGAGCAGGAATTAAAAAGAGACAACAAGCATGGGATTAGTAAAAGGCATTTATTTATCAAGTGAGGCAAATGGCGCAATGATGGCGCATTCCTCAGCCAAGCTAGTGGCTGGTCGTGGCATCGAGGGCGACCGCTATTTTTTTGAGGAGGGGACATTTTCGAAAAAATTGGCTGGCAATCCGGCTCGCGAGGTGACCCTGATGGAGGCTGAAAATGTTGAGGCATTTAATGCACAGTTTGGCCATTGCTATCAACAGCAGGACTTTCGACGCAATATTATCACCCAAGGCATTGCTCTTAATCCGCTTGAGGGA
>DFOV01000349.1:0-124 GCA_002376965.1 Gammaproteobacteria bacterium UBA3532 | reverse complement strand
TCTTAATCCGCTTGAGGGAAAAGAATTTTTCATTGGCTCCGTTAAACTAAAAGGCATCAGGCTGTGCGAACCCTGTGCTCACCTGCAACAGGTTCTGACGGAGGATGTGTTGCCGGGGCTGCTT
>DFOV01000142.1:2697-22442 GCA_002376965.1 Gammaproteobacteria bacterium UBA3532 | reverse complement strand
AACCATTGGCTTATTGGTCGGAATCGATACTACTTCAAGCCCATAAATATGCATAAACTCATAAGCTTCAGTATCTGCGGTACCTGTCATACCCGATAGCTTATTATACAAGCGGAAGTAGTTCTGGAAGGTAATCGATGCCAGGGTTTGGCTCTCGTTCTGAATCGTTACCTTTTCTTTTGCTTCGACCGCCTGGTGTAATCCATCTCCCCAACGGCGACCCGGCATAATACGTCCAGTATGCTCATCAACGATAATGATCTTATCATCGCGAACGATATAGTCGACATCACGCTGGAATGTATGGTGAGCGCGCAAGCCAGCATTGATATGATGAAGCAAGGTGATATTCTGGACGCTGTAAAGGCTATCGCCCTCTTCCAGCAACTTCGCCTCAATCAGCAGGCTTTCAACTTTTTCCTGGCCTATTTCCGTCAAATGAACCTGACGGGTCTTTTCATCAACGGTAAAATCAGCAGGATTCTCAACTTCGTCGTCTGGATTTTCGGGCACTTCCATTTGACGTTCCAGTCGAGGAATTAAAGCATTAATGTTTTTATAAAGCTCCGAGCTGTCTTCAGCTGCACCCGAAATAATAAGGGGAGTACGCGCTTCATCAATGAGTATAGAGTCAACTTCATCGACGATGGCGAAGTTTAAATGATTTTGAGCCTTATCTTTGGTTGAGAAAGCCATGTTATCGCGTAGATAATCAAAACCGAATTCATTATTTGTGCCGTAGGTAATGTCGGCAGCATAAGCTTTTTGCTTCTCTTGAGGCGGCATGCCAGGCAGGTTAATTCCAACGGTCAACCCCAGCATTTCGTAGATTGGGCGCATCCAATTCGCATCACGGCTGGCCAGATAGTCATTCACCGTAACAATGTGCACCCCTTTGCCGCTCAACGCATTGAGGTAGGCTGGCAAGGTCGACATCAGCGTTTTACCTTCACCAGTGCGCATTTCTGCTATACGCCCTTTATGCAGAGTTTTACCACCAATTAACTGAACGTCAAAATGGCGCATTCCCAAGGTTCGCTTACTTGCTTCTCGCACCGTGGCGAACGCCTCTGGTAAAAGCGCATCCAGACTTTCCCCTTCGGACAATCGCTTTTTATACTCGTCGGTTTTTGCCCTTAGCTCATCATCCGTTAACTTCTCGAATTCAGGCTCTAGCGCATTGATTTGCGCTACGACTTTGCGCGCCTGCTTTACGATCCGATCATTCTTGGTTCCAAATACTTTCTTGAGGGCATTTCCTATCATTGCATATACTCGCGCGACGGTTCTTAGTGGCTTTATATGGTAGGCGTGATGAGATTTTTCAAGTCTTGACCAGAAATATATTAGCCACCATCATTTGCTAAACGATGAACAATGTCGATGATGGCATTACGAATGCCTGCCAAAATTTGGCCATATGATAAAGGTTATTGGGGTGATTGTACATCCAGGATAGGGCAGGATGAGCTGCCCATGATCAAGGAGTTGCGAGTTAACAAATATTTCTAGCTATCTTTGCGGTAGATAAATTTAGCGGGGTTGATTGGACGGCCATCGCGCCACACTTCGTAATGGACGTGCGGGCCGGTAGAACGCCCAGAGCTCCCCATGGTCGCAATCAATTGGCCTTTTTCGACAATATCGCCCACATCAACCAGCAAGCTCTTGGCGTGAGCATAACGAGTGGTTAGCCCGTTGCCATGATCGACTTCAACCATCAGCCCATAACCATGACGCTTTGAAGCCCAGGTAACAATCCCACCGCCAGTTGCGACAATGTCGCTGCCTGACTTACCGGCAAAATCAACACCGCGATGCCAGGTTTTTTTACCATGAAATGGATCTCGACGCATTCCATAGGGTGAGGATAACCAGCCTTTAACGATAGGTCTTCCGGTAATAAACATCTCCGTATCAACGGTACGATTGCTTAATACCGTTTCTAATATTTCAAGCTGTTTACTTTGCTTTTGGATACGCTCGGTTAACAGATTCATTTCCTTTAGGAAGTCATTGCTCTGCTCAGTCACCACGGTATCAGCTGACGGCAAACCGACCTCTAGTTCACCTGGCTGAGGGCCACCAATTCCAGGATCAACACCAAAATCAAACTCATCAGCATCAAGGCCTGCATGAGCCAAGACGCGCTGCCCAACGCCTTCCAAGCGAATAGACTGAGCCTGCAGCATACTGATACGGGTAGTGAGCTCAATTAGCTGCGCTTGTGTCTTTTCGCGCATTGCAAGTAGATGTTGCTGCTGATCATACAGCTCTTCGCGCCACAGGCTGATTCCTTCACCAACCATGGTTTCACTTTTACGCCAGTCTAAGCCGACGGCCAACCCAGCCAGCGCCGCCCCTACACTGAGAAATATGACAATTGCCAATACCAACAATAGATGCCAGCGCTCGAACTGAAAGCTTCGAGTGCCGTATTCATCTCTGTGCAGCAACGTAAATGACATATATGACTTACAACCTCTTTTCAGGCTACAATGAGTTGTAGCCTAGTAATTCCGTTTTAGAATACAAGCGTTACCGTTGTAGACTACAAGTATTACTATTTTAGCATAAATGGAGCATAACCACGCATGGCCCAGCCTATTTCAGCGTTACTTCACAAGGCCGATGACAGGTTAGGAAGCGTAGTTAGCAGGTTCGAACTTGTTAAGGCGCTTAACGATACACTAAAAGACTCCATCAGTACAAGTTTTGTTCAATACTGCCGTGTAATTAACGTTCACAAATCATCGCTAGTCGTTCAGAGTCCTTCTCCAGGGATAACCAATAAGCTTCGTTACTTTAGCACTGAGATAGTTAGCTATTACCGCCAAAATGGTTATCCATGGGTTGCCAATATCCGCATAAAAACGCTACCGGTTGATACCAGAAGCCTATCGACCACGGCCCCTAGCAAAATGCTTCCCCCGTTATCACAAACGGCACTTCAAGAACTCGAGGGGTTAGCGGAAAGCAGTGAAGGGGAGTTAAAAGCGGCTTTAGAGCATCTTGTTGCGCGGCAAAAGGCCCGTCATACAAAGTAAATGCTTCAAAGATATAGGATATAAATAACTTCAGCTCCAGATACAAAAAAGGCGTTGCCCTATCGAGCAACGCCTTTTTTGTATCTAACAATATTAGCCAACTAGCTGGCCAGCGCAGGAGCTACCGCATATGAGATGGGTGCGATATTGGTGTCCTCAAATGTGACAACTTCCCACGCTGTTTCATCAGCGACTAATGCTCGAAGCAATTGGTTATTCAGGGCATGACCGGAGCGATAGCCGGTGAACGCACCGATAAGCGAGTTCCCTAGTAAGTAGAGATCGCCAATGGCATCAAGAATTTTATGTTTTACAAACTCGTCGTCGTAGCGAAGACCATCATTATTTAAGATACGATAGTCATCTAAAACGATAGCATTGTCCACACTACCACCCAATGCCAGGTTATTGGCGCGCAAATACTCGATATCACGCATAAAACCAAAGGTTCTGGCCCGACTGATCTCTTTAACGAAGGACGTAGTCGAAAAATCTACCGTAGAAGTCTGAGTTCTATTCTTAAAAACAGGGTGCTTAAAATCAATAGTGAACGAAACTTTAAATCCATCATAAGGCTCAAAACGTGCTTTTTTATCCTCACCCGTCACCTCGATAGGCTTTTTAATGCGGATAAACTTCTTCGGTGCATTTTGCTCTTCGACACCGGCAGACTGAACCAGAAATACAAAAGGGCCAGCACTTCCATCCATGATAGGCACTTCAGGAGCCGTTAAATCGATATAGGCATTATCTATCCCCAATCCAGCAATTGCCGATAGCAAATGCTCAACGGTGGAAACACGAACTCCGTCCTTTACCAAACAGGTAGAAAGAGTAGTATCTCCAACATTAAAGGGGTTCGCCGGGATCTCCACAACAGGGTCAAGATCGGTACGACGAAAGATAATTCCAGCATTCACTGGTGCCGGCCGCAACGTAAGGTAAACTTTTTCCCCAGTATGCAGACCAACACCAACAGCACGAATGGCATTTTTAAGGGTTCGCTGTTTGATCAACGCTCAATGCTCCATTAATAATATAGTCCCAGCAACATTGGCGGCGAGTTTAACATAACCGTCATATTTATACCAAGATTGGTTCATTCTTAATCATTTTGCTGACGCAAGAATGCCGGAATATCCAGGTAATCCATATCACTGTTAACTGTTTTACTGCTCGCCTGCTTGCGTACAACAGCCGGGCGCTCGAAACCTGAAAGATCGGTTTCTTTGCGCTCCGCTTGCTGGCGAGGCTGAGTATTGACCACTTGGATAGGGGCTTGCTCTTCTTGCTCGCCAAGACCTGTAGCCACCACAGTAACACGCATGTTATCGCCCATATCTTCGTTAATCGCGGTACCGATAATAACGGTCGCGTGATCGGAAGCCAGCTCTTGAACCGTGTCGCCCACTTCTTGAAACTCATCGACATTTAAGTCTTCGCCAGCAGTGATGTTGACCAAAATGCCACGAGCCCCTGTCAAATCAATATCTTCTAACAGTGGCGAGGAGATAGCCATTTGTGCCGCATCTTGAGCTCGATTCTCACCTGATGCATTACCACTTCCCATCATCGCCATGCCTTTCTCTGACATCACGGTACGTACGTCATTGAAGTCAACATTGATGAGCCCTGGTTGCGTGATAAGCTCAGAAATACCTTGAACCGCATTGCGCAGTACATCATCAGCAGCCCGAAAAGCCTCGCGGATTTTCAAACCTTTGTATACGCGTAGCAGCTTTTCGTTAGGGATAACAATCAACGAATCAACATGCTGACGTAAATCATCAATGCCTTGCTCGGCAATCATCATGCGCTTGCGCAATTCAAATGGAAACGGCTTAGTAACTACCGCCACTGTCAGGATCCCCATTTCTTTAGCTACCTGAGCGACAATTGGCGCAGCACCTGTTCCGGTTCCACCACCCATTCCAGCAGCAATAAACAGCATGTCGGTGCCTTCAAGCGACTCAGCAATGCGCTCTTTATCTTCGATCGCTGCTTGTCGACCAATTTCGGGGTCTGCGCCAGCACCTAAGCCCTTCGTCAGGTTAGTGCCTAGCTGCAAGACACTACGGCCTTCTACTTTTTCCAGATCCTGGGCATCGGTATTGGCAACAATGAACTCAATGCCTTCAATTTGAGTTTGGACCATGTGACGCACGGCATTGCCACCGCCACCGCCAACGCCAACTACTTTAATCATCGCTTTATTTGGATAGGTATCCATTAATTCGAACATATCGCACCTCTACTATTGCGTCCACGAATTACCATTACATTCGCGAACTACTATTACTTTCGCAAATTAGAATTCGCCTTTCACCCATTCTTTCACTCGGTGCCACACGCCCGGCTTATTTGACTGTGGCTCCTGAACTTGTACACCATCAAGTTGCTGCTCTTTACTATAGAGCAGTAAGCCAACGGATGTGGCATATATCGGATTTCTAATCACCTCAGACAGCCCTGTCACATTAAACGGCATCCCTACGCGCACTGGCATATGAAAAATTTCCTCGGCCAGATCAACAACCCCTTCCATCTTTGATGCACCGCCGGTTATCACTATTCCTCCGGCGGCAATCATATCTTCGTATCCACCTCGTCGTATCTCGGCATGGATCAAGCTAAACAGCTCTTCATAACGAGGCTCTACTACCTCCGCCAACACCTGACGCGAAAGGCGCTTTGAAGGTCGTTCACCCACGCTAGGCACTTCGATCATTTCATCAGCGCCAGCACGTTGTTTCAAAGCACAAGCATATTTTACCTTTATCTCCTCAGCATTCTGAGTCGGCGTTCGCAAGGCTACAGCTATATCGTTAGTGACCTGATCACCGGCGATTGGCAAAACCGCAGTGTGGCGAATCGCGCCACCGCTAAAAATAGCTATGTCCGTCGTTCCACCGCCAATATCTACCATACATACGCCAAGCTCTTTCTCGTCTTCAGACAAAACAGCATAACTGGATGCCAACTGCTCTAAAATCAGGTGTTCGACATCAAGTCCACACTTGCGGACACACTTAATAATATTCTGGGCCGCACTTTCCGCCCCAGTAACGATATGCACTCGCGCTTCCAGCCGAACGCCAGACATCCCCACCGGCTCTTTAATCCCTTCCTGGTGGTCAATCAAATATTCTTGCGGCAGCACGTGTAAAATTTGCTGGTCGGCAGGAACCTTGACTGCCTTGGCAGCATCAATCACCCGCTCAACATCACTGTCTGAGACTTCGCGATCCTTGATCGCAACAATGCCATCTGAGTTCAGGCTTTTGATATGGCTTCCAGCGATACCGATCATGACCGACTGAATATCGCATCCCGCCATCAACTCAGCTTCTTCTACGGCGCGACGAATCGAATTGACCGTTGCATCGATGTTTACCACCACCCCTTTTTTCATGCCTCGTGATGGATGCGAGCCAATGCCAATAACTTCCAGAGTACCATCGACACGCAACTCTCCAACAATAGCCACCACCTTGGATGTGCCTATATCCAACCCAACTAAATAATTCCTGTCTGCGCCTTTCGAGATAGCCATGTCTCTACCCAATTATTGTTCGTTCTTCCAGCCTAACGCGACACCATTGTCGTATCTAAGATCAACATAGGCTACTTCCGCCTTCTGCTGCTGCACGAAGCGCTCATGAACATCCAGATAGCGCTCCAATCGCTTTAACACTTGACTTCGACCTAGGCGAAGCTCAATACCCGAGTCTAATAATGCACTATATCCACCCTGCACTTCGCGACGAAATTCCTTGATCCTAACGTCACTATCACCAAGCAATAGCTCCACTTCCATCCACTTTTGCCATAAGTGTGTTTCATCGCCAGCTGAACCAAGCAAAGAAGGAAGATGGTGATAGTCGCCAACATCTATTCCAGTAACAAACGGCTCACCACTAGCATTAAGTAATCCTTTGTTATTCCATCTGGCTACTGGAACCTGCTCGACCAAACGTACCTCGAGCTTACCCGGCCAGCTTCTTTTAACTTCAGCCCATTGCACCCATTGCAACGCCATCAGGGCTTGTTGCGCCTGGGCAATATTCAAAGTAAAAAAATTACTATGTTCAACATCGGCCAAAGCGCTGCGAACATCTGTTGCCGAAACATATCCCTTCCCTCCATCCACTGAGATAGTTGCTATGGGAAAGCGGTTAGGACTCAATACCCAGCACAGCGCGATAACAACAGCGCTGAAGCCTGCTATGCTAAGCAGGGTTGTAACCAGTATTGAGCCTTGGTGTTTGCTCACAGTGTCGCTGTCTCCAATATGTTACAAACCAGCTCATCAAAAGTTATACCCTGCGCCTTAGCTGCCATTGGTACTAAGCTTTTTTCTGTCATCCCCGGTACAGTATTCACTTCGAGCAGCCAGAACTTACCCTCTTGATCGCGCATCACGTCAACACGCCCCCATCCTGTGCAACCAATCGCCAAAAACGCTTTCAGCGCCAAATTGGATAATTCCACCGTATCTTTTTCACTCAAACCACAGGGGCATAAATATTCCGTTGTTCCCGATTGATATTTAGCCTCGAAATCATAAAAGGTATTGGGCGTTTTGAGGCGAATCGGTGGCAGTGCTTGTTTATCAACGATGGCAACGGTGTATTCTTCCCCCGTAATAAACTGCTCCACTACCACTTGGCCATCGTAACGAAAAGCATCGTTTAAAGCCGCCAGTAGCGCCTCCCCCGAATCAACTTTAGCCATGCCAATGCTGGAACCTTCATGCGCAGGCTTAACCATTGCCGTCCCCATACTGGCCATGATCCTATTCGCCGAATCAAGGTTAATATTATCGTCGCGACGGATACGGCTATAAGCTGGCGTTGGCAATTGACGGGCAAACCAAATATCTTTGGTCATGCCTTTATCCATGGCAATGGCAGACGCTTGCACGCGACTGCCGGTGTATGGCAGACCAATGGTTTCAAGATATCCTTGAAAAGAGCCATCTTCACCGCCTCTGCCATGCAAGGCGATAAAACACACATCATAATCACGAAGGTTTAAGTCTCTGAGGTTATCAGCGGTCACATCTAATAATTCAGCATTCACCCCTTCATTAACTAAGCCACGATGAACAGCGGTACCGGATTTAATAGATATTTCCCTCTCTGCGGAATTTCCGCCCATGACGACAGCAACACGCGCTTGCTTGATCATTATTGCTCCTCCCTGTCAGTCAAATATAGAGAATTTTTTGCTAGGTCTTTGGCGATAGCGCCAATATTTCCCGCCCCCAGAGTCAGCACAACATCTCCCGGTGATGCGAGCTTCGGTAATACCTGCTTCAACATATCGGCATCTTCAATGTGAACAGGCTCAACCTGGCCGAGCATTCGGATACTGCGGCATAAAGCTCGACTATCGGCACCAGGAACAGGTGGTTCACCCGCAGCGTAGACGTCGAGCAGCATTAGAACGTCAGTCTCGGTGAGTACTTTGACAAAGTCATCATACAAGTCTCGGGTTCGACTATAGCGGTGCGGCTGAAAAATCGTAATAGTTCGACGATCTGGCCAGCTGGCTCGGACCGCCTGGAGTGTCGCGGCAACTTCACTGGGATGATGGCCATAATCATCAATCAATGTGACCTGTCCTTCGCCACAAGGAAAATCACCGTATGACTGAAAGCGACGACCAATGCCTTCAAAGCCTTTAAGGGCGCGAATCGCTGCCTGAATATCAACGCCATCCTCAAGTGATACGGCAAGTGCCGCCGTGGCATTCAGCACATTATGCAAACCGGGCAGGTTTAAGGCGATATCAACCACTCCTTGATTTCGCGGCAGTCGGACTTTGAAGTAGTTTTTGGTACCGCGCTGCGCAATATCAAAAGCCTGATAATCCGCTTCCTGACGCAGCCCGTAGGTAATAACAGTTCGGGATATACGTGGTATAAGCTCATTGACGATGTCGTCATCAATGCAAACAACCGCAACACCATAGAAAGGTAAATTGTGCAAAAAGTCGATAAAGGTCTGTTTAAGCTTTTCAATATCACCACCATATGTCGACATATGATCGGCCTCGATATTGGTAACTACAGAAACCATTGGCTGCAGATGCAAGAATGACGCATCACTTTCGTCGGCTTCAGCTATAAAGTAGCGACTGGTTCCAAGGTACGCATTAGTCCCCGCACCATTCAATAATCCGCCGATAACAAAGGTCGGATCATAGCCCCCCTCACCAAAGATACTGGCGATCAGACTGGTTGTTGTGGTTTTCCCATGTGTTCCGGCAACAGCGATACCATGACGAAAACGCATCAGCTCAGCCAGCATTTCCGCCCGACGAACTACTGGTATACGACGAGCATATGCCTCGATAATTTCAGGGTTGTCCTTGGGGATAGCAGTAGATATAACGACTACATCAACATCGAAGACTAACTCCGCCGTATGCTGATGTGAAATCACACAACCAAGAGATGACAAGCGCCGGGTCATTTGATTTTGCGACGGGTCAGATCCAGAAACACTGTATCCAGAGTTGACCAACACCTCAGCAATGCCTCCCATGCCTGCACCACCGATGCCGACAAAATGGATTCGACGCACACGTCCCATTTCAGGTATTTCCGCAACGAGGTTCGCTCTGTTAGCCATTAGGCAGCTCCTTTCCATTGCTGCGAAATGATCTCAGCTATCTGCTGAGTAGCTTCTGGTGCAGCAAGTTTTCTTGCATTTATCGCCATTTTTTTCCACATTTCTCTGGTTGCTTCACCGATGGTATGTTGTAGAAATTGCGTGTTGAAATCCGATTGAGCGCACATTAACGCGGCCCTGCCATCAACCATATGCTGGGCATTTTTGGTCTGATGATCATCTACTGCTGCAGGAAATGGTACAAAAATACTGGCAACACCAGCAGCAGCTACCTCTGCGACCGTCAAAGCACCTGCCCGACAAATCACAACATCCGCCCAAGCGTAAGCTTTGGCCATATCGTCAATAAAATCTGCTAGCTTAATCTGCTCGTTGTCGATGCCACCTTGTTGATAGCGAGCGCTAACCTCGTCAAGATTTCTGGCCCCAGCCTGATGCCACAGTTCTGGGCGCTGCTGCGGGGCAAGCCCACAATACCAATCTGCGACAGTTGCATTTAACGATGCCGCTCCCTGACTGCCGCCGACAACCAAGACGCGCAATTTTCCTTCTCGTTCTTCATAGCGGTTTTCAGGCGCAGGCAGTGCCACAAACTCGGCTCTTACCGGATTTCCTGTCACCATGAAATCTTTATTGTGAAAGGCCCCAGGAAATGCCTGTAATACGACTGTAGCAATTTTAGATAATACTTTATTTGTCAAACCAGCAGTGGCGTTTTGCTCGTGAATAATCAGAGGAATACCCAGCATTTTCGCAGCCAACCCGCCCGGCCCACTGGCATAGCCCCCCATCCCCAATACGACATCGGGTTTAATACGCATTATTAAGGTACGCGCCTGCATAACCGCATTGAACAACACAAAAGGAAAAGCAAGGCGGCGCATCAATGACTTCCCGCGCACACCTTTTACGTCGAGATACGAAATAGCAATGCCTTCCTTTGGAATAATTTTGGCTTCCAAACCTAGCTGAGTTCCAAACCAATGGCCATGCCAGCCCGATTGCTCAAGCTCTCTAAACACGGCTAGTGCCGGAAATATGTGTCCACCAGTACCACCAGCCATGATTAACAACGTCGGCTTATTGCTCATCAACGACCTCCGTTATCTTTGGCCTGCTTAGCTTCGATTCGTAGCTAATCCGTATCATTATGCCAATGGCAACCAAAGTAATGATCAAGCTGGAGCCGCCATAACTAACTAACGGCATAGTTAAGCCTTTTGTGGGCAGCACCCCACTGTTAGCACCAACATTTATGATGACCTGAAAAACCAACCACATCGATATGCCAAATGCAGTATAGCTGGCAAATAATGAATGGTGTTCTGCCGCATCTTTTGCAATAGTGAAGCCGCGATAGACCATGGCCGCTACCAAGCAAAGCAATAGAACAACGCCAACAAAGCCAAACTCTTCGGCATACACAGCAAAAACAAAGTCGGTATGAGCTTCTGGCAAATATTCAAGTTTCTGTACACTGTTTCCCAAGCCAACACCGAACCAGTCGCCACGCCCAAATGCAATAAGTGACTGTGTCAGCTGATAACCTTTACCAAAGGGATCGTCCCAGGGGTCAAGAAAGGAAGTTAAACGACGCACGCGATAACTAGCAGATGAAGCCAGGAACACAAGGCCACCGCCGACAACCGCGGATAACAACACAAACTGCCATAATTTAGCACCAGCGATAAACAGCATACCCAAGACGGTTGCACTTATTACCACCGTAGCCCCAAAGTCAGGCTCTTTCAGTAGTAAGACACTGATCAATGACAGGATCACCATAGGCTTAATAAAACCTTTAGCTTGTTGACGCACTTCTTCATTTTTTCTGGACAAGAATGATGCGACATACAAAATCATGAACAGCTTAACCAGCTCGGATACTTGTAACGTAAAGAAGCCCAGATTTAACCAACGGGCACTACCATTCACTGACCGACCAATGCCGGGTATTAGAACGGCAACCAGTAACACTGCACCGGCAAGCAACAGCCAACCACTCACAGACTGCCAACGCGAAATATTGACCGTTGTTGCCAAAACGAAGGCAAAAATGCCAATGACTAAATAGATTAGATGACGAGTGACAAAATACAGCTCGTTATCGTAGAGCCGCTCGGCAATTGGCAGTGATGCAGAAAACACCATAACCAGCCCAATGCCCAATAAGGACACACACAAAGCGAGGTAATTACGGTCATAGGAAGCCGAACTATGCATGAGCTGCATGAACCACCTCCTGAACGAGCTTAATAAAATGTTGTCCACGGGCCTCGAAACCAGGATACATATCCAAGCTGGCGCAGGCGGGAGATAGCAAGACATACCCACTAGGCAACGGCCTGGCTGCTGCCAGCCTAACCGCCTCATCAAGATCATTTACCATCGATAGCTCAACAGAGTCTGGACAAATCGCTGCCAAGCGATGAGCATCTCGCCCAAAAACAATGAGATGCCCAACATGCTCAGCCAAAGCAGGCGCCATAACGCTAAGCTCCGCGCCTTTACTATCACCACCGGCAATGAGAATTGCCTTATTCGAGTAGCTTCCCGCCAAACCTGAAATAGCAGCTAAAGTCGCACCTGGGTTAGTGGCCTTGGAGTCGTTTAGCCAATCCATGTCACATACATTGGCCACCCACTGACAGCGATGAGACAGGCCAGTAAACCCTAGGAGTGATTGTTCGATATGATGAAGGTCAATATCCAGGGCCTGACAAATCGCCAGTGCAGCCATAACATTAGACCAATTGTGCACTCCCTTGACATGCAGCTTGCCAGTATCCAGCTTATACCCACGCCCGCAGATAATTGTCGTAGCTGAATCGCTTTCAATAAACCAATCAAGGCGAGGGTCATGGCCATAGCTAATCTTCAGAGCATGCTCGGTATTTGTCGCTTGATCATCCGCATTAATAACAACCTGCGCAGCTTGTTGATAGATGCGTTGCTTGCTTGAGCGGTAAGCCTGCATGGAGGGATAACGATCCATGTGGTCTTCAGTAACATTTAGAATGGTCGCAACACGAAGCGGCAAATTACGAGTGATATCCAACTGAAAGCTCGATAATTCCAGCACAGCAACGTCAAAAGGTTGCTCTAACAGATCGAGCACAGGTATTCCTATGTTCCCGCCAACCGCCACTTTTAGGCCTGCCGCAGCGAGTAGCTCACCTACCAGGGTCGTCACTGTCGATTTACCATTGGAGCCAGTGATGCCAACAACTGGCCGGGCAGTATCGGAGGACAGCTTGTTATTCTCAGCAACAAACTTGTTATTCTCAGCAACAAATAGGTCGATATCACTCACCCAGTGAGCGGCTGATGTATCTTGACCACTGAATATTTCATCGCGTAAGTCAATACCAGGGCTAACGACTACCACATCGGCATCATTTAAAATGCCAACTTGACTGGCGCCGAACAAACACTTATCCACACCATATGTCAGCAGCAGTTCATTTTTCGCAGGCGGCTCATCGCGCGTATCAAATAGCACAAAGTCAATGCCGCTGCGCGCCAGAAAGCGTGCGACGGAAAGACCTGTTTTACCTGTGCCAACAATAACGTGCATATTATCTGATCTTCAGTGTAGCCAAACCAATGAGCACCAATACCACGGTGATAATCCAAAACCGCACAATGACGCGAGGCTCTGGCCAACCTTTCAATTCAAAGTGATGATGAATGGGAGCCATATTGAATATTCGGCGCCCCGTCAATTTAAAGGAACCAACCTGCAAAATTACCGAGACGGTTTCCATTACAAAAACACCGCCCATAATAACTAAGACCAACTCCTGACGAACCAAAACAGCGACAATGCCAAGTGCAGCCCCTAGTGCAAGAGCACCAACATCCCCCATAAATACCTGAGCCGGATAGGTGTTAAACCATAAAAATCCCAGACCCGCACCAACGATAGCCCCACAAAAAATCACTAGTTCAGCGGCCATAGGCACATAAGGAATTTGCAAATAATCAGCAAATTTACTGTTTCCGGTCAGATAGGCGAAAATAATCAAAGCTCCGGCAACCATAACCGTTGGCATGATAGCCAGCCCATCTAAACCGTCGGTTAAATTAACCGCATTACTGGTGCCAACAATAACGAAGTACGTCAGCAGAATATAAAAAGGCCCCAGGTCGATAAGAATATTTTTGAAAAATGGCACAATGAGTTGTGTTTCGGCCGGAATTTGCGCCGTACTGTAGAGAAAAATGGAAACGCCCAAACCAATAACTGATTGCCACAGGTACTTCCAGCGAGCAATCAAACCACGAGGATCTTTTCGGATCAGCTTAATGTAATCATCAGCCCAGCCAATTACCCCAAATCCCAGTGTCGTTAGCAGCACAGCCCAGACATACTTGTTACTTAAATCACCCCATAATAAAGTGGTGACCCCAATCGCCGTCAAAATCAACGCGCCACCCATGGTTGGTGTGCCAGACTTACTTAAATGCGACTGTGGGCCATCATCGCGAACGGTTTGACCTATCTGGTTCTCCGCAAGGCGTCGAATCAACTTAGGCCCCAGCACCAACGACATACCAAGCGCGGTTAAAATACTCAATATTGCGCGAAGGGTCAGGTAGTTAACCACACCGAAACCACTATGAAACTGACTTAAGTAATCAGCCAACCACAATAACATGCTTATCCCTCTATAACTTCTGGAGCTTGTGACGCATCCATTAATGCCTCGACAACACGCTCTGTTCGAGCGCTGCGCGAGCCTTTGACTAATAATGTGGTGTTTTTATCCAGTCGCGTATTCAAATGTACCAACAAAGGTTCCAAATGGCTGAAATGGCGAGCATTGTTTCCAAAGCTCATTGAGGTAAACTGACTTAGCTCGCCCAAAGTGTAGAGCTCATTCAGTCCAGCATCCTTTGCCATTTCACCAACCAGCTGATGGTAGTGGCGACACTTGTTGCCCAGTTCAGCCATGTCTCCCAACACTAAAATACGTTTATCCGGATAAGAAGCCAGCAGTTTGATCGCCGCAGTAACCGATCCGATATTGGCGTTGTATGAATCGTCGATTATACGACAACCCTTTACGCCCCGACGAATATTGACACGCCCTTCCACAGGCTGCACATTGCTCAGCCCTTCCTGGATTTGAGCCATTGAAATACCTGACGCTAATGCAGCAGCTCCCGCGGCTAGCGCATTATACACGTTGTGTTCGCCGGGCAAAGGAACGGTTATTCCGAGTGCCATGTCTTGATAGCAAAACTCAAAAAAGGGAAAGCCTTCCTCAGTACGTTTAATGTTTCGAGCATAAACATCACTTTCGCGCTCTATACCAAAAGTCATCAACTTAACCGGCATATCGCGTAAAAAATCCTTCCAATAATTTGCAAACGAACTATCAGAGTTAACGATTGCCGTACCATGCTCTGCGATGCCATCATAAATTTCCGCTTTAGCGCGAGCGACATTGTGCACCGAGCCAAACCCTTCAAGATGGGCAGCCGCCACATTAGTAATCATGGCAACATCGGGTTTAACCAACTGGGTAGAATACTCAATTTCTCCCATGTGATTAGCGCCCATCTCAATCACACCATACTGGTGTTGACGTTCGAGACGCAGCAGTGTGAGCGGTACACCGATTTCGTTATTAAAATTGCCTTGTGTCGCCAGCGTTGGCGCTACGTGCTCAAAAATAGCCTGAGTTAATTGGCGAACGGTAGTTTTGCCGCTGCTACCAGTAATACCAACAATTTTTCCGCCCCAAACCTGGCGAACAAAAGCACCTATTTTGCCAAGGGCAGACGTGGTGTTATCCACGATAATTTTTGGGCAAGCCACTTCAATATTTTCTGAAACAACAACAGCCACAGCCCCTTTTGCCAAAGCATCGTCGATGAATTGATGGCCATCAAATCTATGCCCTTTTAATGCAACATAGAGATCACCAGCAATAATGCTTCGTGTATCCGTACTAACTCGATGAATGCGGCAGTCCTGTCCGACGAGTTGCCCCTCTAATGCACCAGCAATTTGAGACAGCTGCAATTCAATCATAACTTACCTCCACTCTCGGGCAGAACAACCTCGCTATGAGCCAGCTCTTCAGGGTGATGCGCTTTATCTGGCGCAATATTGTATTCCATCAACGCCTGATGCATCACACGGCTAAAAACTGGCGCTGCAACATCGCCACCGTAGTATTTCTCGCCTTTTGGCTCATCAACCATAACAACTAATGAAAATCGCGGAGCCGATGCGGGAGCCACACCAACAAAAATAGCCACATAATCATCACCATAACCGCCTCGAACAGCTTTTCTGGCTGTACCCGTTTTTCCAGCTACGGTATATCCGGGGATTGCAGCTTGCAAAGCGGTTCCGCCCGATTCGGTAACTGATTGCATCATGGAAACAACAGAGCGCGCTGTCGACTCAGAAATAACCGACTGCCCTGATGGCACCTTATCTCTTTTTATCAGTGCGAGTGGCTTATGTACACCACCACTACCTAAAATGGCATAGGCCCGTGCAAGCTGAGTTGGGGTTGCCATAATGCCGTAGCCAAATGAGAGGGTTGCAACTTCAAATTCAGACCAGCGGCGACGGGCAGCGATTTTTCCCGTGTTTTCTCCAGGAAACCCTGTACCACTGTCGGCCCCAAAGCCAAGTTTAAACAAAGTATTAATAATTTCGTTATTTTCCAGCGATAGAGCAATTCGCGAAATGCCGACATTACTCGATTTACGAATAATGCCGGTCAAATCCATCTCACCATAATTAACAGGGTCGCGTACCGTTCGGCCACCCAAGGTATAATGCCCAGGAGAGGTATCGATGTGATCACCCATGTGGTATCGACCTGACTCCAATGCTGCGGCCATTACAAGGGGCTTAACTGTCGACCCTGGCTCAACCAAATCAGTCATTGCCCGATTGCGATAGCGATAGCTGTGGCGCTGCTCGGTATCATTGGGATTAAAGGTAGGTTGATTTACCATGGCTAGAATATCGCCAGACTCAATGTCTAATAAAACGGCAGAGCCTGACGTTGCTTGATGAGTCATAACCGCTTGCTTTAATTCACGATAAGCGGCGTATTGTAATTTCTTATCAATCGTCAGATATAGCGGCTTGCCGGGCTGCATTGCTTGTAAGGTTTCAGGTTCATCAATAGCACGACCAAAACGATCGCGAATAATCTGCCGCTTTCCGTCCTGGCTGCTTAACCATTGGTTAAAAGCCATTTCGAGCCCTTCCTGACCAACATCATCAATGTTAGTGAACCCTAACACGTGAGAAGTCACCTCGGCTGTAGGGTAGTAACGCTTCGATTCTGCCAGTAGGTCAATTCCTGGAATATCGATGCTATGCAAACGGTTTATTTGATTGGGGGTTAATTGTCGTTGAATATACTCAAATCGCTTACCAGCTTTCGCCGCGATGCTGTGGTATAAGTCAGCAGGTTTTCGACCGATGATCTGACATAAACGCAACCATTGGTGTGAGTTACGAATCGACGGATCTTCCAGAAATACTTTTGGGTCAACCCAAAGGGCCTGGACGGGAATTGAAACAGCCAAAGGTTCGCCATTGCGATCATAAATGTCACCGCGCTGAGCATGTAACTCAGTGGTTCGGACGGTTCGAAGATCTCCCTGGAACTGCAAAAATTGCTTTTCATAAACTTGTATGTATCCGGCACGCACGACTAAGCCACCCAGCAATAATAGCAGGGCGGCCAGCACAAAATAAAAACGCCACGCAATAACGGGTTGCGTGGCAGGCGTGTCGGTATTGGCGGTCACTGTACGACAACCACCTGATAGTCTGGCTCAACCTGTGACATATCTAGTTGAGCTTTAGCAATACGCTCGATTCGGGCATGAGATGCCAATGCGCTGATTTCTAACTTTGCATTGCGCCACTGGTTGTCTAATTTATCCTGCTGCTGTAATAAAGATTCATATTCAGCACTCAGGTGACGCTTAACATGGGACGAATAAACTACGCCAAACGCGCTAGCAAATACCGCAAAAATCAACAGCGCTAATAGACCACCCTGCCACCAATCCCTTGCGATCAAGTGGCTCAATTCTGCCTGTTGTTTAACTTTCATCATGACGTTCATTAAATTTTCTCCGCAATGCGTAGGACAGCGCTTCGCGACCGAGGGTTAGCCTCAACTTCATGAGATGAAGGCTTGATGGCCTTACCAATCAATCGCATATTGACATCCTTATCTACATCACGCACCGGCAGACCTCTAGGCACCGGCTTCCCTTGCGCTTGTCGCTTCATAAACTGTTTAACTATTCGATCTTCAAGAGAATGAAAACTGATTACAGCCAATCGTCCTCCAGGAGCTAAAACGTTCAAGGCACCAGCAAGTGCCTTTTCGATATCACCCAGCTCGTCATTTATAAAAATGCGAATCGCTTGAAAACTTCTAGTCGCTGGATGCTTGTGCTTTTCTCTGAACGGAACTGCCTTAGCAATCAAGTTTGCGAGCTTTTTGGTCGTATCTATCGATGATAGTTGGCGCTCACTTACTATGAAGGATGCTATTTTATTAGCAAAGCGCTCTTCACCATAGTTTTTCAAGACCCAGGCTATATCCTGTTTGTCAGCGCTTGCTAACCACTCAGACGCAGTAATACCCATAGAGGTATTCATCCGCATATCCAATGGGCCATCATGCATAAAGCTGAATCCTCGTTCAGCATTATCCAATTGCGGCGAAGAAACCCCCAGGTCAAGCAGAATACCGCTCACCTTGCCACGCAATCCCAAGCTATCGGCTATAGTCTCTAAATTAGAAAACGAATCGTGATGAATAGAAAAACGTTTATCGTTTTGATAGCGAGCAGCAGCCTCAATAGCTCGAGGGTCTTTATCGATGGCAAGCAGTTGTCCGCTAGCACCCAGCTGCTCCAAAATTTTGGCGCTGTGTCCTCCTCGACCAAAGGTACCGTCCATGTATATCTGATCCGGTTGAATAGCCAGGCCATCAATAGACTCATGAAGCAAAACACTGACATGTTCAATCATAGTGACAGCTCCGACAATCTCGGTGAATCGGCTTCTGCCCCCATATTGAGCTGCAGGTCTTGCTGGATCTGAGCATTCCACGCTATGTCACTCCAAATTTCAAACTTGTTGAACTGCCCGACTAACATGACGTTCTTTTCCAACGCCGCATAATCACGCAGCAGCGAAGGAATAAGCAAGCGCCCATTTTTATCCATATCACACTCGTGAGCATGCCCTATAAGCAAGCGTTTAAGTGCCCGCTCTGCAGGAACCATATCCGACAGTTGGGAGAGCTTTCGCTCAATGATTTCCCACTCGTTTAATGGGTAGAGAAGCAAACAGGCTTGCCGGCTATCGATCGTAGCGATGAGCTGACCATCACAATTTTCAGACAAGCAGGTACGGTAGCGAGCAGGCATAGCCATGCGCCCTTTTGCATCTACCGTTATTGCACTTGCTCCCCGAAACACCAATCGCACCTAGCTTGTTAAAGCATGGAAAATGATCCACCATGATGGGCTACTGATCCACTTTCTACCACTCTTCCCCACACCGGTACACTATAGGAACTCGTCCCCCCTATGTCAAGCTGCAGCATAAATGCAACCAATAGATTTTTTATTTATAAATATCATAATGTTAGCTATTACTTGATAGCCTGATGCGCGAGTGGTTCAAAGTGGGGTGTATAGGTGTTAACCAGGGGGGATTTTTAACCGTGTGGGATAAGCACTTAAATATTAGGCGTTTACATGTAGCCTAAAAAGGCAGATCGTAGAATTTTCAGGTACTCTTTTTGCTAATAGTTATAAAAAAAATTAATTTAAGTTTTTTTATAACTATTAGATAAAAATTTTATTTTGTTCGATAAATGGACAGGGCAGAAAAAAGGAAATGAAAATGTCAGCCTGTAAGCCGGGTTCTGTCGAGAACAGTCATTCATCTGCGAAGTACGTCGCCGTACCCCTGTAGCAACCTACCCGAACTCAGCGCGGGTCACGCCTAGTGAGTTCCTACTTGGTCTTGCTCCGAGTGGGGTTT
>DFOV01000142.1:0-2371 GCA_002376965.1 Gammaproteobacteria bacterium UBA3532 | reverse complement strand
CCCTGCCACTTCTGTTACCAGAAGCGCGGTGCGCTCTTACCGCACCATTTCACCCTTACCTGACGAATCAGGCGGTTTATTTTCTGCTGCACTGGCCGTAGGCTTTCGCCCCCCAGGCGTTACCTGGCACTCTACCCTATGGAGCCCGGACTTTCCTCCATTTTGCAAAAGCAAAACAGCGACTGTTCGGCTGACATTTTCGCCGCAAAGAGTAAACCAACAGCCAAAGATACACAAGCAATTAGCATCTATTTATCTTTATGGCTTAAAGCCCACTGGTATATCACATTTTTACGTACATTATAGTGCTGGGCTACGACGGCAGCGGCCTTATTAGGTGGCAAGTGTTCTATTAAAAGAGACATTAGCTGTTTAGCTCCCTCATCAAGCTGATCGGGTTCGACCTGAGCACCGCGAAGGATCAACACGAATTCACCTTTACAGCGAGCGGGATCTTCATCCAACCAATCCATGACATCTTGAACAGTTCCTTTATGTATCTGCTCAAAGCTCTTGGTGATTTCCTTAACCAAAGACATGTTTCGTTCAACGCCTAATGTATGTGCAATATCGCTCAAGCAATCGACCAAGCGGTGAGTGCTTTCATAAAACACCATAGTTCTTGGTTCTTGCACCAACGCCTCTAACAGCTTTCGGCGCTGACCTTGTTTCGCAGGAAGAAAGCCTTCAAAGGTAAAACGATCAGTAGGCTGTCCCGCAACGGACAGTGCCGCGATAATGGCACTCGGGCCAGGAATAGGCGATACCTTACAACCCTGCTTCAATGCCTGCTCAACCAGCTTGTAGCCGGGATCGCTAATTAATGGTGTACCTGCATCAGAAATCAATGCGATATTCTTCCCAGCTTCAAGATCGTTAATAATTCTCTGGCACTGTTCAATTTCATTGTGCTCATGTAATGAAATTAGTCGGCTATTGATATTATAATGGCCCAGCAGTTTGGACGAGTGGCGCGTGTCTTCTGCAGCAACATAATCCGCTTGTTGCAGTATATCAAGCGCTCGACGAGTAATATCGTCCAGGTGGCCTATTGGCGTGGCAACGATATGCAATACGCCTATTTGCTCGTTCATGTTTAATTACTCAAGTTAAAAAAGGGAAAAAATGATGATGTCCTGGTGTCGCCTAAGTTGTATCACGCTCTTATTGCTCGCTGTTTCGGGCTGCGGCACAGCCCCAACTACCAAGCAGGAGAAGCTCCAGCAACCAACAACACCAGAGCAAATGATCCAGCAGGCCGCTTCCGCCGCTCCGCAGGAAAAGGGAAAGCTGTTAGTAACAGCTGCCAGCTTATACCATCAGCAACAACAATATCAACGAGTGCTAGACACCTTTAAGCTATTGCAGCCACAAACCCTCAATAGTGAGCTACAAGGTGAATACTTTTATTTGCTTTCTGATAGTCAATTGAATCTGGGTCAACTTGATGCCGCTATAGAAACCCTGTACACCGCCTCCACTTATCAATTGAACCATGAACACGCACAGAAGCTGGTTTTTATGCGTTCTACGTTGCTTTATCAACAAGGAAACTACCTCGAATCGGCCCAGACACTGATAGATTTAGAGAGTACCGTTGGAACTGAGCGTACCGGTGAAACTGAAAGTACAGATGGGTCGACCAAGCAAGACAACCAGACTCTTTCAGCCATTCACCGCCAGATCTGGCTTGCACTAGGTAATTTATCCGAAGAAACCTTGAGACTGTTCAAAATCGACCCGCCGCCCAATGTCACTTCTGGATGGCTGGAACTTGCCATCCTGTTTAAAGAATTCCAAAATGAGCCCAGCCGACTGATGCAAGGCATCAAGCGCTGGCAAAAACAATACCCCGCGCATCCAGCTAACGACCACTTCCCCAGCGATGTTGCCAACTATGCTCAAGCAGAAATTGTCATACCGCGCCAGGTTGCGATATTACTACCCTATACCAGCCAGCACGCAACTGCAGTGCAAAGCATACATGATGGGTTTATGGGTGCTTATTTTGACGCCAAAACAGAGCTAGATAAACCACCAGTAATACGTGCCTATGACACTGGCAAAGTAACCAGTAAAGAACAAATGCATGCCCTCTACCAACAAGCGATTATTGATGGAGCAGACGTAGTTGTGGGGCCATTGCTGAAATCAAACATCGAACGACTACAAGACTTACCACAAATAATCCCTACTATCGTATTGAATCAACTCGATAGCGATGACAGTAGTGACGAGCTATTCTACTTTTCTCTCGCTCCTGAACACGAGCTGGCCAGCATACAGGCCTATGCCAAGAAAGAAGGATTGAAACGCGCCGCTATCATGGCACCAGACAATGAGTGGGGCCAGCGCATCATCCGCTCTTATA
>DFOV01000398.1 GCA_002376965.1 Gammaproteobacteria bacterium UBA3532 | reverse complement strand
CTTGGGTACGTACAATTTTCTGGCAAGTGTTTTCCTCATCAATTAGTACCACTGATGAAATCACATGACGTGATGATTAACCCTTCTCGACCATTTGTAATCTATGACAGCATGAGTATTAAGCTTGATACGCTGGAATTTGATGAGGTTGCGCTTAATTTGACTAACACAACTCTGGAAGTTGATGGCAAGCGTGGTGATGCGACCTTTGCGTTTTCTCTCGAATCCCAACGACGGCAAATTGGCGTAGGTAACAAGAAGATGGTGTTAAGCGGCTTGCGCGCATTTGATGAAGAAGGTATGAACTCGATTGTAGATATGTATATCCGCCGCATGGATCAATTTGGTCTTGCAGACGTGGAATAACCAAGACAAAAAGATGGTTAGATTGAGGTTTAAGCGCTAATGCGATTGATTCGTGGCCTGTACAATATTACCGACGCAGATAAAGGGTGCGCTGCGACCATCGGTAATTTTGATGGTGTTCATTTAGGACATCAGGCTATTCTTGAGCGCTTGACCCAGAAAGCCCAAAAGCTAGGTGTTCCCAGTACTGTTATTGTTTTTGAACCTCAGCCTAGAGAATTTTTTGATCCCGCCAATGCCCCCCCTCGTTTAACGCGTTTACATGAAAAAATCAGGATGTTACAACGATGTGGTATCGATAGAGTGCTGTGCCTGCGCTTTAATGCCGCATTTTCAGAACAATCACCTGAAACCTTTGTAGAAAATATAATTCTAAAGGGGCTCGGAGTTCGTTACTTGATGGTGGGTGATGACTTTCGTTTTGGTCGCAAGCGCATCGGAGATTTTCAGCTTCTCGAGCGTATTGGCCAACAAAATGGATTTGAAGTAGAGCGTATGGGAAGCTTTGTATTAGAACAGAGCCGTGTGAGTAGCACTATTATCCGTAAGGCGTTAGCCGAGGGAGATTTGACTGCTTCGTCTGCCATGCTCGGGCGACCGTACTCTTTGTTTGGGCGCGTGGTGCATGGCGATAAACGAGGTCGACAGATTGGCTTTCCTACGGCGAATATTCGCTTGCGCCGAATCGCGCTTCCTGTAAATGGAGTTTATGCCGTAAAGGTAAAAATGCGCGATGGTGAGTGTTACAATGGTGTCGCAAATATAGGTATACGCCCGACCGTTAACGGCGAAAAACCCTTGCTTGAAACTCATCTGTTTGATTTTTCAGGCAACATTTATGGCGAAACGCTAGAAGTGGAATTGCAGCACTTCATACGCCAAGAACAACGATTCGATAGCGTTGAGCAACTAAAGAACCAAATAGACCAAGATGTTCTAGCTGCTCAACATGTATTTAGCATTATTTCTTAAACCTCCTTCTTATAGGTTTACCCATGAGCGATTATAAAGAGACACTTAACTTGCCGCACACACAGTTTCCGATGAAAGGAAATCTGGCCCAACGTGAGCCGCAAATGTTAAAAAATTGGCAAGACAATAACTACTATGCAAAAGTTCGGCAAGCGCGCGAAGGCGCACCGAAGTTTGTTTTGCACGACGGCCCTCCTTATGCCAATGGCGATATTCATATTGGTCATGCGGTTAACAAAATCCTTAAAGATATTATTGTTAAGTCAAAAACCATCAGTGGTTTCGACGCGCCTTATATTCCCGGCTGGGATTGTCACGGACTACCTATTGAATTAATGGTTGAAAAGAAGGTTGGCAAGCCAGGCGTTAAGATCGACGCGGCGGCATTTAGAAAAGAATGCCGTAAATACGCCGCCAAACAAGTTGATGGTCAGCGAGAGGGGTTTAAACGATTGGGAGTGCTGGGGGAATGGGATAACCCTTACCTGACCATGGACTTTCAATTTGAAGCCAATATTGTGCGCTCGCTTGGAAAGATCGTCGAAAACGGTCATTTATTAAAAGGCTCAAAACCCGTGCATTGGTGTCTGGATTGTGCCTCAGCGTTAGCCGAGGCGGAAGTAGAATATCAAGACAAGGTATCCCCATCTATTGATGTGATGTTCAATGCAGTGGATGTGGCGCAATTTGAATCAGTTTTTGATGTACAAGACAGTGCTGGTGAGGGGCCGATAAGTGTTGTTATCTGGACAACAACGCCTTGGACACTGCCTGCGAACCAGGCTGTTTGTTTACATCCCGATTTAGAATATGTCCTGATCCAAACAACTGTGAATGACCAGCCGCAACGCTTGGTATTAGCAGAAGCATTATATCAGGACGTGCTTAGTCGAGCTGGCCTGGAAGGCACTGTCCTGGGACGAAGCACCGGAGCTAAGCTTGAAAACCTGAGCCTGCGTCATCCTTTCTATGATAAAACGGTTCCCGTTATTTTAGGCGATCATGTAACAACTGATGCTGGTACAGGCGCGGTTCATACAGCTCCTGGACATGGTCAAGACGACTTTGTCGTTGGTAACAGGTATGGGTTAGAAGTCTATAATCCCGTCGGATCAAATGGCGTGTTTCTTGAGAGTACGCCAATGTTTGCCGGTCAGCATGTAAATAAGGTAAACCCTGTTGTTCTTGAAACGCTTGAGCAGAAGGGTACTTTGCTGAATCAGTCAAAATTAGAGCACAGCTATCCTCATTGCTGGCGTCATAAAACACCAATCATCTTTAGAGCAACCCCGCAGTGGTTTGTCAGTATGGAACAAAATGGCCTGCGTGAAATGGCAATGCAAGCCATTGGCCAAACCCAATGGGTTCCCGAATGGGGCCAAAATAGAATCGAAGGAATGGTCGATGGTCGGCCGGATTGGTGTATCTCTCGCCAGAGGACTTGGGGTGTCCCAATTACTTTGCTTACCAATAAAGAAACGGGTCAGTTGCACCCTGAATCAAATCAAGTATTTGAAAAAGTGGCCAAGCTAATCGAAAAAGACGGTATTCAAGCGTGGTGGGATGTTGAAATCAGCGAGTTAATCAGCGACGCAGATAGCTATGAGAAAGTGCTGGACACATTAGATGTCTGGTTCGATTCTGGTGTCACTCATACTTGTGTTTTAAACGAGCAGACAGGCTTGCCATACCCCGCCGATCTGTATCTGGAAGGTTCAGACCAACATCGTGGTTGGTTTCAGTCATCACTATTGACGGGCATGGCGATCAATAACCAGGCGCCTTACAAAGCCGTATTGACTCATGGTTTTACCGTCGATGCGCAAGGTCGCAAGATGTCC
>DFOV01000423.1:1733-4106 GCA_002376965.1 Gammaproteobacteria bacterium UBA3532 | reverse complement strand
AACATATTCAACAGCCATTGCGATGTTCGCGCCATTTGTTTCTTGGGAAAGCTGCTTAAAGTCGAAAAGCTGGCCGTCATTAAGGTGGGAAGGCACTACATCTGCCATGGCCCTAAAAATGTTTTCTATCCGACCTGGATGATTTTTTTGCCAATCGACAAGCATTTCCTTGATGGCCTGGCGCTGTAGATTATCCTGTGAGCCACACAAATTGCACGGAATAATAGGGAATGCTTTCGCTTGTGCATAGCGAGCAATCGATGCTTCTGAGCAAAGAGCAAGTGGTCTAATAACAACATGCTCACCATCATCGCTTTTTAACACCGGCGGCATGGCCTTCATTTTTCCGCCATAAAACATATTCAAAAATAACGTTTCGATCATGTCATCTCGGTGGTGACCTAAAGCGATCTTGGTCACCCCCAACTCTGTTGCGGCACGATATAGTGCTCCTCGACGCATACGTGAACATAGCGAGCACATGGTTTTACCTTCACCAATCTTGTCGCTGACCACCGAATAGGTGTCCTGCTCAATAATGTGGTAATCGACACCAAGCCGCTGCAAATAGTCGGGCAGAACATGAGCAGGAAAGCCTGGCTGTTTTTGATCCAGGTTGACGGCGATCAACGAGCAATTTATCGCCCCTGTTTGCTGAAGGTGCAGCAAGATATCAAGCAAAGTATAGGAGTCTTTGCCACCAGACAGGCAGACCATAACCCTATCACCCTCTTTGAGCATGCCATACTGGTCAATCGCAGATAACACCTCTCGCCGAAGCTTCTTATGTAATTTATTGATTGAATATTGGGCCTTATCGGTCGCCATCTCATACTGTCCTACTAAAAGCTCGCGCTACAAACAAATAAAAGCTTACGCTACAAACAAAAAAGGACATAAAGCTTCCTTTACGTCCTTTTATCAAAAAACCAAGTTTAGATTTATCAATCAACCAAGTTTAGATTAATTAAAGCATTGGCTCCTGATCAGCGCCTTCTTGCTCTACCTGTACCGGCATCAGGTCTTCTTTAGTGATTCCCAGTGCTAACGCAATGGTGCTTGCTACATAGATTGAAGAATAGGTACCAACAATCACACCAATCAGCAATGCCGTGGCGAAGCCATGAATTTGCTCACCGCCCAAGAAGAATAACGCAACCAATACTAACAACGTGGTTAAAGAGGTCATTAACGTTCGAGACAGGGTGTCATTCAATGAAATATCCACCACTTCAACCGGTGTGCCTTTACGGATCTTGCGGAAATTTTCTCGAATCCTATCACTCACAACAATGGTGTCATTTAACGAGTAACCAATCACCGCCAGCAAAGCGGCTAACACATTCAAGTCAAAAGGCAATTGAAGAACGGAAAAGACGCCCAAGGTGATGATGACATCATGCACCAAAGCACCGACCGCCCCCAAGGCAAATCGCCACTCAAAGCGAAACGCGACATAAATCATAATACAGATTAATGCGGTCACCATAGCCAGGGTGCCATCATTCGCCAGCTCTTCACCCACTTTAGGCCCAACAAACTCAACACGACTTTTGGTAACTTCTGGATTCTGAGCGGCCAATACATCAAAAACCTTGTCGCCTAATGCTTGATTGTTAACACCTTCGCGCGGCTCCAGGCGCACCATAACATCTTTGGATGAACCAAAATGCTGGACGACCGCATCGCCATATCCGGCCTGAGACAATGCATCACGCACAGGCCCCAAGGTGACCGATTCAGTGTAGCTGACTTCTATTAAGGTACCACCGGTAAAATCCAGCCCCCAGTTTAGCTGCTTTGCAAACAGAGACACCACAGAACCGATGATGATCAGTGAGGATAGAATAAATGCGACTTTGCGCCACGCCATGAAATTAATTTTAGTCATTAGGCTTTTCCTCCTATTGGCAGTTTTTTCACCGGCTTGCCGCCGTATATCAGATTAACGATGGCCCGTGTACCGAATATAGCGGTGAACATGGAGGTTAAAATACCGATGGATAATGTGATGGCAAATCCTTTAATCGGACCTGTACCAACAGCAAACAAAATGACCGACGCGACAAGTGTGGTGATATTAGCATCTGCAATGGTAGAAAATGCACGGTCGTAGCCTTCATGAATAGCTTTTTGTGGTGATAGCCCCTCAGCCAATTCTTCTCGTATACGTTGGAATATCAGAACGTTGGCATCCACAGCCATACCAACAGTAAGAACAATACCGGCGATACCTGGTAAGGTTAAAACCGCACCGATGCTCGACATAAATGCCACAATCAAAACCAAATTCAAAAATAGCGCGACATTAGCAACCACACCAAATACGCGATAATAAGCAATCATAAAGATAACAACGAGTGACAGCCCCAA
>DFOV01000423.1:0-1331 GCA_002376965.1 Gammaproteobacteria bacterium UBA3532 | reverse complement strand
GCAATCAAGGCACCAGCACGCAGCAGCAATGCCAGCTCGCGTGCCTCATTTGGTGAATCTAAGCCAGTGATGCGGAAGCGGTTGCCTAACTTGGCACGAATAGTCGCGACGTTAATCACTTTTTCGTCACGATAGCGCACTTCTTTTTCTACGCCATTTTCAATTACCGTTTTGGTTTTATATTCGATGAATACTGTCGCCATTGGCTCACCAATATTATCACCGGTTACATCACTAAAACGACGTGCACCAACAGTATCGATACTGATATTTACTTGAGGATAGCCATCTTCATCGAAGCCAAATCCGGCGTCGGTGATACTTTGTCCAGATAAAATAACTTCTTCGTTCAACAAGATCGGACGGCCATTATTGGTTTCGAAAAACTTGGTACCGCGTGGTGGAGCCTTATCGATATACTCAAATGCGCTGTATTCTGCGTTTTCTAAATGAAACTCTAGTGTCGCTGTGCGGCCCAAAATTTTCTTGGCTTCGGCGGTGTCCTGAACACCTGGCAACTCGACAACGATACGGTCCTTACCATGACGCTGAATAAGCGGCTCAGCAACACCTAGCTCGTTAATACGGTTGCGTAATACAGCGATATTTTGCTGAACGGCATAGTCGTATGTTTCTTTGATTTTTTGCTCGCTCATTTTAGCTTGAAGATAGAAGGTGTCCCCTTCTTCCACTGTTGAGATGGTGAGCTCTGGATATTCTTTCTCTACTAGAGAAGTCGCTTCGTCAAAGTATTCACGGTTGGAGAAGCGAAATTGAATGCCATTTTCAGGCAGTCGGCGCGGCGAGCCATAGCGCAGGCGCTTTTCGATAAACATCACTTTGAATTCTGAGATATATTGCTCTTCGCGTTTTTTCAACGCTTCTTCCATGTCCACTTCCATCAAGAAATGGACACCACCACGAAGATCCAAACCCAGTTTCATTGGCGTTGCACCAAATCCACTGAAGAAATCTGGTGTGGCTGACGCAAGATTCAGCGCAACAATATAATCACGCCCTAAAGCATCCTTAATCGCTTCTTGAGCTAACTGCTGATCGTCGAGTGAGTTTAAGCGCAATAGCGATCGCTTCTCACCCTCCTCATACGATTTAGCCGTTATGCCTTTATCCGCCAGGATCGTCTCAACTTTGGCTTTAATATCATCACCAACAGGCTCACCTTTGGTGTGAGAGATCTGAACCGCCGGATCTTCTCCATAAAGATTCGGCGCTGCATACACCAGTCCAAAAACAACGACTGCTATAAGCAACAGGTATTTCCACAACGGATATTTATTCAACATGGCATAACTCTTTTGAAAGCACCCGGT
>DFOV01000424.1 GCA_002376965.1 Gammaproteobacteria bacterium UBA3532 | reverse complement strand
GAGAAAACCCAAGCGGATGTGCAAATTGTCTCGCTTTTCAGTGGCCCCGTCGCCTTGGATGAACAAGGCAAGGCAACCATTCCACTGGATATCCCCGACTTTAACGGCGAACTGCGCTTAATGGCGCTCAGTTTTGATGACGACCAATATGGCTTTGCCGAACACAAAGTGAAGGTCGCGGCACCAGTGGTAACCCAGATCAGCATGCCGCGCTTCTTGGGCTTTGGCGATGCATCGACCCTGGCATTGGATATACAAAATCTATCAGGCCAACAGCAACAGCTGACTATTGATCTTGCCGCCAGCGAGCCAATAAAACTCGACAGTAATACAGCCTCGATAACACTGGACGACCTGCAAAAATCGACGCTATTTTTTGATATCCAAGCAATGAACTTCCGAGACACATCCACCATCCGCCTCACTGTATCTGGCGAACAGATAAACGACTTCTCTCGCCAATGGCGACTGGGTGTGCGCTCCCCCTATCCTGCTGTTACCCGCCGCCAACATCAGCTGATCACCCAGAAAGCTCCTCAGCAATGGTTGCAATCAACCCACAGTGATTTTCACCCTGAGTCGATGCAAATTTCCCTGAATATGACCAGCCAACCACCGCTAAATATCGCCGACCAACTCCAAGGTCTGTTGCGTTATCCCTATGGATGCCTGGAGCAAACCAGCAGTCGCGCCTACCCTTGGGTTTATGCTAACCACCCGTTGCTCAAACAGTTACCGGAAAAGCCACTACCACTGGACAAACGCAGTGATTCGTTACAAAAAGCCATCCAACGCCTGTCAACTTTCCAGCGCAGCAACGGCGGATTTGGACTATGGAGTAACACATCCCCCGAAGAACACTGGCTAACCGTTTATGTCAGCGATTTTTTACTCAACGCCCGTGAAGAAGGCGTTGATGTACCTCAGACCCTGCTCGACAACGCACTACAACGCCTAACCAACTACACCCGTCAACGTGGTCACTTTGTCAAACAACGTTGGAGCGACGATGCCAACTATTACAGCCTGGCAACCAAAGCTTATGCCAGCTTCGTATTATCGCGTGTCAATAAAGCCCCGCTCAGCCAACTGCGAACGCTATATCAACAAGAATTTAGCGCCCAATCCCCAGCACTACCCTTGCTCCATATTGGTATCGCTTTAGAGCGCATGGGCGACATCAAAAATGGCAGCGCAGCCATCGAGCGGGCTATCACTCAGTTTAAATCTGAGTTTCGCCATCGCCATCAATATCTCGGTGACTATGGCTCGATCGAGCGCGATATGGGCATGGCCATCCACCTGCTGATTCGGTATGCCAAGCGTGATCAGGCCGCCCAGCAACTCGCCAGCTTATTGGCTGATAAGCTGCCAGAGAAGCAATACCTTAGCACCCAGGAGCGCAACGCTCTGTTTCTGGCCGGAACCTCGTTGGCCGATGTCGCAGAGCAAAACTGGACCGCCCAGTTGCTGATCAACAAGTCACAACAGCAAACACTTAATAGCGGTAATGCCCAACAGCGCTTTCGCGGTGCAGATACTCAGGCACTGAATATCTCGACTCAAGGCGAAAAAGGGGTTTACAGCACTGTCATTACTCAGGGCTATCCAAAAGCAACACCAGCCCCATATGACAACAAACTGTCCGTCCGTCGTGATTACTACGATCTGGAAGGAAAAATTAAAGACGTGTCAAAACTAAAAGTCGGCGAGCTGGTTATTGTCGGGCTATCACTCAGCGCCCAACAACGCACCCCCGATGCGCTGGTTGTCGATCTATTACCGGCAGGGCTGGAACTGGAAAATCAAAACATGGAAGACGCCATCGACCTCTCCAAATTCAGCATCGACGGCCAGTCACTCAAGAACCTGGTAGAAGGAAACCAAATCAAGCATATGGAATACCGCGACGATCGCTTTGTTGCCGCGCTTGATCTCAAAAAGTACCGCTCCAGCCATGTATTCTACCTCGCCCGAGCGCTCACCCCTGGCACCTACCAGATCCCCCCAAGCTACTTGGAAGACATGTATCGACCGGATTATCACAGCCTTGGTAATACGCCGGGCAAGGTGGTGATTGAGCGGCGGTGATGTCAGTGGTTTTGGCCATGCTTCGATAGGAAGCTTGGCCTAGCAATCTAGTGTTTAGCTTTCCACGCCACCAATTCAGAAGGCCGCAAACCATAACGTGCCAGAACGCCCTCGTGTAAACGTTTAAGCTCATCAATAATCAATGCTTGTACCTCTTTCTGCTCAGATGTAGGTACCTGCTGCTCAACGGCTAGCTGAATTACCGACAATGGAGCTTTCTCTGGATTAATGACTACCATACGAATCGTTTGCTTAATTAAATCCCGCCATGTCAAACGCAAGGGGTCAGGCTCAGCTAGCTCTTGTTTGATAGCCAAATACTCATGTGTTGAACGCTCATAAGCCCAGATATACAAGTCACGTAACAACTCAAAACGAGTCATTTCGTAAACACCTAGAATGGCGCGGCTGTATGCTTGTTCAGGCACATCAAGAAAGGTCAATGGACACAAGTTCGCTCGAAACAGAGGCAAATTTGCAGCCAAACGAGAAGTACGTTTATTGATGTCCGCAAATGGCTGTAAGTAAGGCAAGTGTACCATCGTAAAGAATGACTGCTCAAAAGGATCGCTAATCTGCTCGGCTTTATGTAGCAATACAGTGAAAGCATCTTCTATTGACACTGTCGCTGATAGCGGGCGATAAACGCTCTTGCCAATATCGACCGCATGCTGACGAATGCGCCCTTCATCTGCGGGGTTGGGTAGCAAGTTCTCAGACAGCGCACTGTGTAAATTTTGAACGGTATAATGGTTGAATTTAGCAGTATCGATATTTTCCACTAACAACTCGATAGCCGATTTATGATTCAAAATCATCTGAGTCTCAATCGCCGCTTTTCCCTGCGCAGACTTTCCGTGCTCAATAAGCTTTCGGGTATCAAGTCGAGAATAAGTATTCCCTTCCAAATGGCTCGAAGCCCAGGACAGATCGATAAGCAACCGATTCAAAATGGCGCGACTATAGGTTCCGGCAGGTGCATCGCTTTCCGCAGTTTTACCCATTTTATGTAATTGACGTCGCTGGGCACTCGAAAGGTAATAAGTTTTGTTCGGACGGTAATCATCCAGAAAGTCTCGTTGGTAACCAACTGGTCGACGTGCAGCCAAAGGCTGATTTATGTAGCTCAAAATTTCTTGGCTATCTGCGGATACCGGTATAAACGAAGGAAACGCGTCGCCAGACTCTATATTTTCGGGCACACCGACTGTTCCGTCTGCACTATAGTAACGCCGGGCACGTCCTCCCCCCCGCGCAACGACCTCACCACGCTCAATTAGCCTGGCTATCTGACGCTGTGCGGTACGCCTGGCAACTTCGGGATTCTGGATCAGGAGTTCCGCTAACGTCATTCCGTCGCTAGATACTTGAATACATTTCAACAAATCATTCATCTTAGACATAACATTTGGCGCAGTTTGGCATTACTATTGGCGCAATTATGGCGCAGTTTCCAAAACAGCGCCATAATTGTCACGTCATCTGGCGCAGTTACTCGAATTTATCTCCATAGCTCGTTATGCAACGAGACATCATCTTGCGCAAAACGATGCCCCTGCTACAATTTAGCTAAGCGTAGCTAAACTATATGTAAAGGTACTCAATATGAACCAAGCTAATATGCACGAAGCGAAGTCAAAACTTTCTCAACTGGCCGATCTGGCTCATGCAGGCGAGGTAGTTGTCATAGCAAAGGCTGGCAAACCATACGTTGATTTAGTGCCGCATAAGGAGAGGAAAAGCAGAACGCCCGGAGGCTTCACCATTGAAATGGAAAAGTTTGACTCTGTAGATAGCGATATTGCCGCTGATTTTTACGGGGACAACCCGTGAAAAAGATCCTCCTCGATACTCATGTACTCTTATGGTGGCTCGACAATGAAAAACACAAACAGATCGGCCCAACATCGAAAGCGCAAATCGAAGACACTAGAAATGATGTCTACATCAGTGCCGCCAGCATATGGGAAATATCAATTAAAAAGAGCATTGGAGCCTTAGTGGCACCTGATGACCTAGACTCCATCGTCGAAGACAAAGGCTTTCAAAAGCTTCCGATTTCCCTATACCACGGCGAGCAAGCAGGTAATCTACCCATACACAACCACCCTCAAACCGGCAAACCCCACAAAGATCCCTTCGATAGAATGTTAATTGCTCAGGCTCAAGCAGAAGGGATGTTTATTATGACTAAAGACGCTGCCTTTTCGGAATATTCGGTGCGGCTGATTGATGTAGAACAATAGTTTAGCTTTCTACATAACAGGCAAGCCGCTACTGTGGAGTCTTCCTACCAAATAGGAAAGGCTATGCACTTTGAAAGTAGTCCTATCAAGCCTTCAATATAAGTCTAACCCCGTGCCTACGGGGAACGCCCAGAGGCTTTTTGGCCGCAGCTACACGCGGCCCGGATCATCCCCGTGCCTACG
>DFOV01000127.1 GCA_002376965.1 Gammaproteobacteria bacterium UBA3532 | reverse complement strand
CAGAATACGTTTTAGCTATATTTTTTAGAAACCTTAATTTTCACTATATTTTATCATCAAAAACGTCAAATTATTGGCTATTGGATATGTTGTAAAATGCCTTCTAGCTCGTCGACACTACCATATTCGATAACAACTTTTCCCTTTCCTTTGTTACCGTGTTTTATGGCCACATTAGTACCTAGTTGTTCACCCAGTTTTTCTTGTAATGACTTAATATTGGGGTCCAAAGCCGGTGCCGCTTTTGGTGGGATAGGATTAAGGAGCTTGTGGATAAGTTTTTCTGTTTCGCGAACAGTTAACCCTTTTGCTACTACGACTTTAGCAACATCACTTTGTTGCTCTCCTTCAAGAGCAAGTAATGCGCGGGCATGCCCCATATCAATGTCGCTGCGTTCCAACAAAACTTTTACATCTTCATTTAGCTGAATCAATCGCATCAGATTAGTAACTGCCGTGCGCGATCGGCCGACAGCATCAGCAACCTGCTGGTGAGTCAGTTCGAATTCCTGCAGTAAGCGATGCAACGCTACAGCTTCTTCCAGCGCATTCAGATCTTCACGCTGGATATTTTCAATAAGCGCCATGGCCAGTGCGGTTTCATCGTTCACGGATTTAACGACGCATGGAACCTGATCTAATCCAGCAATTTGCGCGGCGCGCCAGCGCCGTTCACCGGCAATGATTTCGTAGCGCTCATTGTTTATTTCACGTACTACAATGGGTTGAATAACGCCCTGAGCACGGATCGAACTTGCTAGCTCTTCCAGGTTTTGCGGATCCATATCTTTGCGCGGCTGATAAGTACCGCGGAGCATTTTTTCCACCGCAATACGACGTAATTCGCCAGATTGCTCGCTCACTGCTTGCTCTGAACTTACAGCAACCGCAGGATGGTTGGATGAACTGAGCAGGGCATCCAACCCACGACCTAAGCCACGCTTTTTCGATGACATCTAATCTACCTATAAAATTCTGGAAAACAGCCAGTAAAATTGAGGAAAATAGCTAATATGCGCTGTCAGATTATAACACAGCTTCTTCGGGCTGCTTATTGAGCTCTTCAGCTCGGCTAATCATTTCACCAGCCAGTGCTAAATAAGACTTTGCACCGCGTGATGCCTTGTCATACAGTAAAACTGGTATACCATGGCTTGGCGCTTCAGCTAGCCGCACATTACGTGGTATGACATTACGATAGACTTTTTCGCCGAAATGACTGGTTAACTGTGAAGACACTTCAAGCGCTAAGCGGTTGCGCGGATCATACATAGTGCGCAAAACCCCTTCGATTTCTAGCTTGGGATTAACTGTTTGCTGGATCTGATTAATGGTATCTAACAGTGCCGATAAGCCCTCTAATGCATAGTACTCGCATTGCATCGGGATCAGCACAGAATCGGATGCAACCATCGCATTGACTGTCAGCATATTTAATGAAGGTGGGCAATCAATAAAGATAAAATCATACTGCTCTTTGGCCGCTTCCAACACTTGTTTTAGACGAAATTCTCGACCAATCATGGTAACAAGACGTACTTCTGCAGCAGTCAAATCGCCGTTTGAACCGATGACATCATAACCACCCTGGTAGGCCTTAACCCGAACCTGAGACACGGGAGACTGGTCAATCAGCACATCGAACATAGAGCCATCAAGGTCATGCTTATCAATACCGCTGCCCATGGTGGCATTTCCTTGAGGATCGCAATCAATAAGCAAGACTTTGCGCTTGGTCGCGACTAAAGATGCAGCCAAGTTAACACTGGTGGTTGTTTTGCCAACACCACCTTTTTGATTGGTTACTGCGATAATTCTGGCCACGATTTATTCCTCTTTAATCCGATATATTGCGCTTCTTCAGCACGACAAGATGGCGTTCAGCGTCTAGAAACGGCACCTTGATAGGCTGTATCTGAGTGATCGCTACTTCCATATTTGTTAATTCTCCCATCTCTTGCTCGGGAAAAACACCTTTCATTGCCAATAACTCGCCATTGTCAGCCAGCGCATGCAGCGTCAGTTCCACCATAGGCTTTATCTGACTGAATGCGCGACTGATGATTTGATCGTAACCTGGTTGAGGGTGATGCTTTTCAATCCTGGTATGAACGGCTTGAGCATTCTTAAGCCCTAGCGCATGTATCAGTTGATGGAGAAAGCGAACCCGCTTTGCGTTGGTATCAATCAGGGTAAATTGTACCTCAGGCTTAACAATGGCTAAAGGAATTCCCGGCAATCCCGGCCCCGTTCCAACATCAGCAACATTGCCACTTTTAATCATTGCCGCCACAGCCAGACTATCTAGCAGATGTTTGACGACCATGTCTTCATGATCAGTAATAGCGGTGAAATTATAAACATTATTCCACTTGGCCAGCTGAGCCACAAAATCCAGCAGTTGTTGTTGCTGATACTCTGTCAGAGTTAGTGACAGAGCGTCTAATCCACGTATTAACAATGTCTCCATCAGGCCGTTTTTCTCAGCTGACCATGCTTTTTAAGATGAACCAACAACAATGAAATCGCTGCGGGTGTCACACCTGAAACTCGCAATGCCTGACCGACGGTTTCAGGTCGTGAATCGCTAAGCTTCTGACACACTTCTTTTGATAGCCCTTTGACGCAGGAATAATCCAGCGATTCTGGCAATAGTGTCGATTCGTGACGACGTAATTTGGCAATTTCATCCTGCTGACGTTCAATATAGCCAGCATACTTGATCTGCACTTCAACCTGCTCAGCCACTACCGGATCGGAAACACCTGGGCCAATCGAATCTATGGCCATCAATTGATGGTATTGAATTTCTGGTCGGCGCAGTAAATCTTCCAGGCGATGTTCCCGTGTTATAGGTTTTTCCGTCAGTTGATTGATCGCATCTATACAAGGGCTTGCTGGATTGATCCAATTGTCTTTCAAGCGAGCGCGTTCTTTCTCAATTGATTCTCTCTTTTCACAGAAAACCTGCCAGCGATGATCATCCACCACTCCCAACTCACGCCCTTTCTCGGTCAATCGCAAATCGGCATTGTCTTCTCGTAATAACAGTCGATATTCTGCACGGCTGGTAAACATGCGGTAAGGTTCTTGAGTACCCAGCGTGACCAGATCGTCTACCAAGACGCCCAAATAGGCTTCGTCGCGGCGTGGACTCCATCCTTCTTTATCCATAGCTCGCCTGCCAGCATTGATACCAGCTAACATACCTTGGGCACCAGCTTCTTCATAACCGGTTGTACCATTAATCTGACCGGCAAAGTACAGGTTGTGGATAAACTTGGTTTCTAGCGTTGATCGCAAATCACGCGGATCGAAGTAGTCGTACTCTATGGCATATCCTGGCCGGGTAATGTGTGCATTCTCAAATCCTTTGATTGCTCGAACAAAATCTAGTTGCACATCAAAAGGCAAGCTGGTAGATATACCATTTGGATACACCTCATGAGTAGTTAGCCCTTCCGGTTCGATAAATATTTGATGTGATGCTTTATCGGCAAAACGCGTAATTTTATCTTCAATCGACGGACAATAACGCGGCCCAACCCCTTCAATAATACCGGTGTACATAGGAGAACGATCCATACCACTACGAATAAAATCATGAACCTGTTCGTTTGTATGAGTGATATGGCAGACAACTTGCTCTGGATGCTCGGCGACGCTTCCGAGATACGAAAATACCGGAGTAGGGGTGTCACCTGGCTGAGCTTCCAGCTCTGAATAGTCAATAGAGCGGCTGTCAATACGCGGTGGGGTTCCGGTTTTTAGGCGCTCAACGCGAAACGGCAGTTCGCGTAATCGTTGAGATAAGGCATTTGAAGGCGGATCACCAGCGCGCCCACCCTGGAAATTAGACAATCCAATGTGAATAACGCCACCTAAAAAAGTACCAACGGTCAATACCACTGTTTTTGCACCAAAGCGCAGTCCCATCTGGGTAACAACACCGGTAACACGATCTTGTTCAACCATAAGATCATCACAAGATTGTTGAAATATTTTCAGATTAGGTTGGTTTTCCAGAGTGTATCTAACTGCGGCTTTGTATAAAGCACGATCGGCCTGAGCACGCGTAGCTCGCACAGCAGGGCCTTTACTGGCATTAAGGATGCGAAATTGGATACCACCTTTATCAATGGCCCGTGCCATTTCGCCACCCATGGCATCGATTTCTTTGACCAGATGGCCCTTACCTATTCCACCAATAGCCGGATTGCAGGACATTTGGCCGAGAGTTTCAATATTATGTGTCAGCAATAATGTCTGACAGCCCATACGCGCTGCGGCCAACGCCGCCTCAGTACCGGCATGACCGCCACCAACTACAATAACATCGAATGATTCATGATACAGCATGGATTATCTACCATAGGATCTTGTACAAAAGTTGAGCAATTCTATCGAGGATGAGATTTATTTCAAGGAATTTTTACGAAGACGACGCTGGAAGACGCTCAGGATCGACCTCCTGAATTAAAACCCACGGGGTTAATACCAATGCCCAGAATATAGGATCGCGTTCTACATAGTCGTTGGCCATCACATCATCGACCCGCTTTATTTGACCCGACTCCATACGTTGTTGGATGGCGTTAGCGTTATCCTCACTTAAATCGACCGCAACATCAATCAGATTCAGGTCTGATGCCAGCCAAATAAGGTTGCCCTTGGCAAAGAATGGCTCTAACTCTTGCCACGATATTTGTGCGGTATCACCGTTTAACTTAGCCCGAAATAACGCCTGTTGTTCGCCCATATAAACCCACCAACCAAAAGGGGCCATTGTAAACTTGGCGAAGCGAAAGTGCTATTACTAAACCAGAGTATGATTGTGAATAACTTCTATCCATAATCGCTGAGTCGTTGGATGTTTCTGGAGCAAATATATGCTGGATGGATGCAGCAGTTAAGCCATCAAGGATGATTTCACGGCGTTTTGCGCAAGAAACTTCCAACGACTCAGCGATTATGGACAGAATTTACCTACTATACTAACTGCAATAGCGAGCTATTGTAGTTAGTAGCTGTTCTGGATTAATCGGTTTAGTTATGTGCTCATTCATTCCGGCATCCAGGCTATGTTGCACATCGTCAGGTGAAGCATGGGCAGATAAAGCAAAGATAGGGATGTGTTTAAAGCGCTCATCCAGTCTAATCCGTTTGGTTGCCTCCAAGCCATCCATCACCGGCATCTGTATGTCTATTAATACACAGTCAAAAGTTTGTGCCTGCATACGATCAACTCCTTCCTGACCATTGCTGGCTAACACCACCTCAATACCTTCATTCTCCAACAGGGTGGCTACCACTTCACGATTAATCAAGTTATCTTCAACAACCAGACAACGTAATCCGGCCACTTCTAAAGGCTCGGCTGGCATCGGCTGGTTATCACTAGTGCGGTCATCAATGGTTACGGGTAAGGAAAATGAGAAGTAACTCCCTTTATTAAGGTCGGACTCACACTGAAGTTTTCCCCCCATCAAAGTAACCAGGCGCTGGGTTAGTGATAAACCTAAACCAACGCCACCATAGCGTCGTGTTTTTGAGCCATCCAGTTGCATGAAAGGATTGAATAAGCGTGCCTGATCTTTTTCGGAAATACCAATACCGGTATCTTTTACACCAAATGTTAAAAGAACTTGTTTATCTTTAACTTCTGCAACGCCAGCGCTTAGCACAACTTGTCCCACATGAGTGAACTTGATGGCATTGTGAAGCAAATTTGTCAGTATCTGTTCTAGCCGAAATGAATCCGCCCATACATATTGAGGAAGTTCAGGATCCAGCTCCATAACCAGCTCGATGTTTTTCGATTCTGCTTCGAAGCGCAACATATCCATGGTATTAGTTAGCTTCTCGGATAAATCAACTGACTCACACTCCAGATGCAATGTATTGGATTCTACTTTTGAAAAGTCCAGCAAATTACTGATAATCCCCAGCAAGAACTGAGCAGATTGCTCAGCTTTATTGATATACGAGCGTTGTTTTTGCTCATTCACTGTCGAACGGCTCAGTTCGAGCATACCCAGCACACCATTGAGGGGAGTTCGTAGCTCATGACTCATGTTGGTAATGAAGGTACTCTTTGCTTGATCCGCTCGTTCAGCATTCTCTTTGGCCTTGATTAACTCGCGGGTTTTATGCTCAACTTCTTTTTCTATGGTAGAAGATAGGCCAGTTACAATCAGTAGGATTCCTCCAAAGATAGCAATAAATACCAGGCCTCCAATCAGCAGCCACCATGAACTCCAGTCTTTCAACTCTCCCAGATAATCATTGCTATAGGCGATATCAATATTCCAATGGCGGTTTAACAATTTAACCCTATACCGCAGCTCAATGTTCGAGGCTTGCTTATTGTTATCATACAAAACAACATCCGACTGAACATCGCTGATTCGAACCGAAAACGGTTGCATATCCAAGCCTGACTCAGCAGATTCAATGAGACTTACCGGATTTATTCGCCCAACAATTAAACTGGTCAGCTCATTATGGCCATCAACCAATGGTAAAAAATACAATTGTGTTAACTGTCGATGGCGCTCTAATGTTAGTAGTAGTGGCTCACTCAATACATTAGAGGGTGCCACCAACTCATGTTGCAACAACGCTTCAAGCTTAGGATGGCTTCCTAAATCATATCCAAGCAAGGTTTCTTCATCGCTAACAGGAAAAGAATAAAAGACGGGAAATAACATTCGGCTATCGGCATCAACTACGCGGAAACGTCCATAGTCTTCCTGTTCGGTGATAGTGAATCCTTGATAGCCATCTTTTATTGCCTGATTAGAATAGGTTTCAATATTTCGTTCATTGAGAACAGGTACCCAGTATATTGCCTGCATTCCATAGTCTTTTAGTCCTAACTCGCCAATAAACTGATGAAACTCATCTCGTGAAACAAACTGTGAACTATTGTAGAGCGCGCGTACCGCATGCACTACTGTGCCAACCTGTTGTATTTGGTTTTCTATATTTTGCTTAAGCGGATAGGTATCAATTTGAAAGCGACTTTTTAACTGTTCAAATTGGTAGGAACGACCAATAGCAAAGACCACAACAACGACCGCAAAGCCACTCCCGAGCAGGGTAGACACAACAAAAGCGCGTTTACGTGAAATAGCAGATAATTGCAGTAGGATTAAAGTGATAGGAGTAAAAACCCAAACCCCCATCGTATCGCCAATCCACCAGTTTAACCAATTATTCCAAAAGCTTTCCCAATTGGCGATGCCAAACATAACCAAGGTTAATGTGCCATTGGTTGCGCCGACAAGGCAGGCTAAGGGTCCACCAACTCCCATCAAAATGAGAATTTCTTTGGGATAGATAAGCAGGTGTGGCGGCTTGTTCCAATAACTAACCAACCACTTGCCCGTCATGGCCTGTAACACAGCACCAATAGCAATAAGGGAAGGCACGAGCAGCGTCACCAGTTCAACGGGGGTTCCCGGTTGCCACGAATGAGACAGGTTTATGGCAAATGAGCCAAGAAATATACCGAGAGCGCTACGCCCACCAAAAATAAACATACTGGCAAGAGCAATACCGGATGCAGGCCATATGACAGTGGCGTACCCAGGGGGAATAGCCAGCCACAATCCTAGTTTGCCAGTCACAAAATAGGCCAGGGCAATACCAAGTGTTGTGAATAGTTCTCGCCGGATCGCTAAATTCAAAGTTAAGTATCTTTAATCAAAACCAATGTTAATTAAGCATAGTTCAATTAAATCAAGATACATAAGCGATCTATGGGTTGGGTATATTAAACCGAAAAGTGTTTTTGCTCTTTGAAAATAGGACAATCAAAGGTAAGTGATACGGCTTTTAGTTTCAGGCCCTCACGGTTTTTATTATTGTCACCGTAACGCGGATCGCCTACAACCGGAAAACCTATTGCAGCAAAGTGACGACGGATTTGATGTTTACGCCCCGTAACCAGCCTGACATCAACCACCGACGTTTGCGTGTAGTCTTCAAATTTAACAGGAGAAAAAAATGTAACAGCCTCTTTGTCATCAAGTGGTTGCTCGATCTTGTCCCCATGCTCTTGATAAAATGGCCGAATATCACCGCTTACTTCAATACGATAGTGCTTTTCGATTTTATGATTACTAAATAGTTCGGACAACATACCGGCTGCACGCCGAGTATGAGCAAGTATCATCAACCCGCTAGCTTCGCGATCCAATCTATGTACAACAAACAGCTCTTCACGCGCCCCCTTATACTGCTGGGCTATTTTAAGCAGCGAGAGGTGATCTCCCCACTCGGTTCCCTGCGCTAAAATGCCTGCTGGCTTAAACCATACCGAATAATCAGGGCTATCAAACAGGCACTCGATATTGACAGGTTTGATTCTAAGAATATCTTCATCGTAATACACACTTAACTGATCGCCAGGTCGTAAATCCGTCTTGGCGCGGCGCAAGCGTTTGGTTTGTTTGCCACGCTTAAACCATACAGCGCCTTTACTCATCGCGTCTTTAATACGAGATTTAGCCAGCCCAGTGTGATCAGCAAGACAATCCAAAGCGACCAACGAATCCTCGTCGCTGACAATAATATGTTTTTCGATTTTCATAAAGTACCTGAGGGGACGTATTGCTGTTCAATACGCTAAGCTAATATATCGGCTATATCATCTATCAAATCTTGATAGTCAGTATCACTGATGCCAAGGACTTCTAATACATGAGGATAAAAAGTCGGCCACTCAGGTTCTTCCGAATGGCGACGCACCCAATGTACCGTACTATCAGCCAATTTAAGTATGGCTAGCGGCACCAATGCTTCCCGATCTTCTAACTCATGAAAAGCGCCAATGTCATGATGACGTAGCATCAACTGACAGATGTTTTTTGGTAAGTGCCATGAAGAAGCAATATAAAATCCCACGACAGCATGATTGGTTTGATAACGACTTTCTTCTAGTTCAATAATGCTTTTGGCATCGGAAGAGTTGGCTTCTTGCAGCACTTCAATGTAATCAGGATATTTCATTGCCATCGCTGCCAAGCCACAATCATGAAACAACCCCAACGTATACAAGGTATCTAAGGGCACCGTATCGGGTACGTGCTTGCCTATAAACACCATGGTTTGAGCAACATCGATTGCCGTATCCCAAAAACGCTCCATCGAAATACAGGCTTTGCCATCAAATGCGTTACGCAGTGCAAAACCAGATACCAGAGTTGAAATACTATCTAATCCAAGTAGAAAAGCAGCCTGATGAATATCAGAAATAGTTCGAGACATGCCGAACATAGGAGAGTTAATGACTTTTAGTACTGCAGCTGCCAAGCCTAAATCTTTACCAATTAACTCGGCTGCTTCACCAACAGAAGGATCCTTGCTGGTTGTCAGCTGTTGTAACTCAATCAATATTTCCGGTTTAGAGGGGATATTAAAGGTTTTGCAAACCCGATCCAGCACGTTTTTATCAACATTTAACATAGCCGACTACAACCTCAATATTGCGATTTAGACTTGCTACTTTAACGCAGTTTGGCCTTATTTCCCAATACAAAAGCTGCTAAAAATTCGCCCTAACAAGTCGTCAGAACTAAATTCTCCGGTGATCTCACTTAAGCATTGTTGGGCCATACGCAGGTCTTCCGCCAGTAGTTCGCCAGCGGCAAAAGCATGTAACTGCTCACTACCATGACATAGATGTTGCGAGGCCATTTCTAACGCTTTTAGGTGGCGGCGACGCGCCATAAAACCACCCTCGACGCCGCCTTCATAGCCGACGCAGGCTTTTAAGTGCTGGCGAAGTAAGTCTATACCCTCAGCATTTTTGGCCGATAGAGTAAAAACCTCCGCATCTTCTTGATGGGACTGCTCGATCGGCAATTGAGATAGGTCGGCCTTATTGCGAATTACGGTTACACCAATCCCTTCGGGAATGCGCTGCATGAATTCTGGCCAGATATTATCTGGATGGGTTTCATTCGACTCCAGACTATCCACCACCATTAAAATGCGATCGGCCTGCTCAATTTCTTGCCACGCTCGCTCGAT
>DFOV01000276.1 GCA_002376965.1 Gammaproteobacteria bacterium UBA3532 | reverse complement strand
TCGTCTATGTTTTCAACATCAGGTTGACACACAGGGGTATCGCCATCAGCATCCTCCGCCAGATTGGCGTATGGCTCGGCTGTACCAACCGGTGGTTGTAGCAACGAACCACAAGATATGCAGGACGCAGTCGCTAGTGCTTCGGGAAGCAGTGAATTGCTGGATTGGCAGCGCGGGCAGGCGACATCAATCAAGGCTTCTTCGGCTTTTTTTATCGCTTTCAATTCGGCATCGTCAAACCAGATGCCATGGCACTGACGGCAGCCATCAATAAACACTTCACTATTTGGGTAGCAAAACTCAAATAACGGCACATTGCAGCATGGGCACTGTGCTCCCATCGCTTTCATGGCAAATTGAGGCACTTTAAGTTTGGCGGCGATGGCTTCCCCGTAAATAGGGGCAATCTTTTCTTCGTCAGCCCAGAAGCCTTTGCAAGAAGGGCAACGGGACATCAGAATATTCATCGGCTGAAGTCTGATGGGGGCGAGTTTGGTTTGGCATTTAGGGCATTGCATGTATTTCGCTCAGTGGTTTTTATTGATCATCTCATACAACACTTCTTATATTTTTTGCCGCTGCCACAAGAGCAAGGATCATTGCGGCCTGGCTTTGGCCCATCACGCACGATGGGCTTTTGGGGCGGTAGCGCTTTTAGCAGTTTGGTACGCAGTTGCCTCAAGACGCTGGGGATTAAGATAGCACTCATTTGCAAAAGGTCATGGTCTTTGGTCAAGAAGTGCGTCTGTAATGCCGGTGAACCAAAGTTGCTGATCGGGTGAAGGGCGTCAGTCAGTATGTCGCTACTGATCGAAAAGCCATTAAATGTCCAACACTGAGCCGATAGCATAAAACCCTCGCACCAGTGGCATATTGCTGTGATCGTAGGCGGTGCCTGACAGGCTTTGGCCAGTTGAGGTGAGTGTGTCTCTTGTTTTTGCTGGACTAGCCAGCGCACGTATTCAAAATATTCAGTAAGCTGAGCGTCAAGATCGGGATGAGGCTCACGGTTGTCGTAGAGGATATGGAGCCATTGATATTCGGCTATGGGTTCCGGCGCATAAAAAATACCGGTAAAGAATCCATCGATCGCGTCGGCGCATTGTAGTTGTGGATGAAGGTGCTCGGCGTGTTGAGTGATTGTTTGGTTGAGTTTATTGAGTGCTTCGTCGGATAACTTTTTTTTCATTATTAGCTCTGCGTTATTTCCTCAAATCGGAATAATCCAACCGCTGGTCATGGGTTTATTTTTAACCGGCTGGTGCTTTGCCATAGTTTAGAGAAAGCACACTCGATGTGCTATCGATAGAATGATAATAAAGCAAATCCGCATTATCGCGCTGGCAGGGTAAACACCATGAAACACTTCTTTATTTTACGTGCACTGATTGTGCTTGTTGCTCTTTCTTTCCAGGCGGCTTTGGCTGATGCTTCTGGGTTTTTCCCTGATGTTCAAAGCGCCGGTTCCGTGTCATTTAAGGTTTATCCGATTAAAGCGGCACCTGTGGGGCAACCGGTGCGCGTTTCTTTTGGGGTTCCGCTTCCGCGGGGTTATTTAAGTGATTTGGCGCTTCTGCGAGTGCTGAATGAGTCGGGCGCAGAGATCCCTATTGGCGCAAAGGTGCTGCTACCGTGGCGTGATTTGGGCACAGAGCAGACGTTGGCAAGCTTTCGATCAGTGTTGATTCAAGCCGACCTGGTGTTTCAACAAGGCGTCGATGGTGCTCCTGCTCCAATAGCGTTATCGCTGGAGTGGGGCGCAGCCAGAACCATGCCGCCGGTAACGCTTAGCCCCGTCAAAGACGATTGGGTATTGGTCGATGATGCGAATTTTCCGGCTGAGCATCAAGTCTATGAACCGCTGGCCTACGCGGTTTTCAGCCCAGAATGGTATGGTAATAATGTGATCAAAACACGCACCTTACCGTTCAATAGCCATCCTGATATGTCTGCCTATGACCATGCTTTTCAATTATTTGGTGATACGGCGATTAATCGCGTTGATCCGCGTGTGACAGACAGCAACTTGCAGCCGTATCTGACCCAATATGCGGGATGGTTATTCGACCGAACCATGACGTTGTACCAGTTGGCCTTTCGAAGTGGTGAGTTTCGCTACTTTAGAGCGGCACATCGCGCCGCTCAGTTTTATGCATCCCACATCAATGCCGCAGGTTATTTCGATTTAAAATCCAGCAATGATATGAAATACAGCTATGGCGAGGGATTGTTAACAAACTTTATGTTGCAGGGCGATCCTGAGATACCCGATCGCATCAGTTCAATGCTACCTGCCTGGGACAGTTTTGCGTCGCGCTACACCGAAACGACCAATTTTTGGACCGAACGCCATGCCGCATTTAAATTGTTGGGATATGTTACGGCCTATGAATTAACGGGCGACGCTGCCATCGCCCAAAAGGCAAAAGCAACCTTTGGTGATTTGGTTGAGATGCAAAATCAACCGATCCCTGGCATGCCGGTCACGGGTGGCTTAATGCATACATCAGGCGATCATTCTGAAGGCGGGAATGAAATCATGGCATCACCCTGGATGAGCACACTGTTGGTGGATGCCGTTGAACGGTTTTATTTGCACTCTGCTGATACGCGAGTACCTGAATTTATTCGAAAGATGGCGGATTTTTTCAAGCGTGAGGATGGTGTGTCGCTATGTGAGTGGAGCGGTTACAGCGGCAAGGATTACTATTTCTTGCCTTACTACTTTGCTGGTGAAAGTTTCAGCGACGGTTGGCGCGATCCTTGTGGTTTTAGCTATCAGGAACACGCCATTGATGTGACCAAAATCTTGGCGCTGGCTTACTATTTTTCTCGTCAGAGCGGCCAGCCCGACATCAGCTATCTTACCCCTCTTAGCAAGCTATACCACACTCAGGCAGACAAAACCTTTCTTCACTGGATTCGACCGACAGCTCCGGCATCGCTCTTGGCGGCCTATCGCCTTGCGCCACCACGCAAGTTTAGCTGGTGGTTTAGAACAACGAGTAATCTCGACTTTTTGGTAGGCACCGACACATCGCTTAATCATTTCGACGGACAGACGGTTCCGCGTCTGTCCCTGGTGCAAAATACGGTGGGTGGCATGTTTAATAAGACTGGTAATGAGTTTTATAAGCCCGGTGATGAGTTTACGTTTGAGGTCGTGCTCGAAAATGTGGGATCTATTGCGGCAGAAAATGTGGTTGTGCACATCGAAACCATGTCTCGCAGTGGCAATGCTCTGGAGGTGGTTTCATTTAGTGAAGGCGGGGTTAACCGCACGTCTTCTGTGGCGTGGAAGATTCCCACTCTCGCGCCGGATGCACCAGCACAAACATTTAGTCTAACGGTTAGAGCAAAAGATTTTGAAGTGATTCCGCAGCCTGAACGGCCTGTTATATCGCTTATTAGTTTGGCCCGTGTTGACTATTGCGCGCCAGGGCAGGTTGAGCCAGATTGTGTTTTACCAACGAGTAACTGGGATGTCGGCCAGCAACCTTATCACTATTCGAGCAACTGGGATGTGATTGCGCCGTTACCGCCGCTTTCACCACCGCAGTTGTCAATTACCTCTCATCCGTCACAAGCCTTGGTGGAGGGAGAGCAGCGATTTGTTGTCGATGCAGCCGATGAACATGGTGTGGCTCATGTTGAATTTATATTGGATGGGCAGTGGGTTGCAACGGTTGCAGCCGCCCCTTATGAGTGGCTGTTTGATACCAACTCACTCGCCGAAGGATTTCATGAGCTACTGGTTCGTGCCTATGACCGTGTTGGGAGCGTGCAAGAGCAGCGCATCACCATCACGCCACAAAACCCCGATCGAACCCCTCCCAGTGTCGACATTTTATCGCCTGAATCAACAAGCTATGGCTGTAACGATGCGCTTCAATTGGACTATTCGGCGACGGATCTGTTTTCTGTTACCCGTTGCGAACTGGTGATGAACCAATATCCGGTCGAGCTGCCTGGTTGCCATCCCTATCAGCTACCTGACATGCCAGTAAAGCTGGCTTCCCGTATTGGGTTGCTTTTTGATGGTTCGGGGGATGCGATCACCGATAGTAGCCCTTTGGCAAGTCACGGACAGCGATTGGGCGCAACGAGGACAAGCCGCGACGACAAAGGAGGGGCGATGCACTTTGATGGCATTGACGACTACCTGTCGTTTGAAGAGCCGCAATTGGCCATCGAAGACGCGGTCACCGTGGCTTTTTGGATGAAGCCCGATGCCGATGAAGGCGTGATTATGTCGCAGAATTGGTGGTACATCGGCAGTGAGTTTGGTTGGGTGGTTCATTTAGGGCCAACCAACCACAACAACAATAACGCCCGTTCTATTTCATGGGCATCATCGAATAATAGCGGTAACTTTAATGAAAATATCGTGGTGCAAACGCCGGAAAATGTTATTGAGCTGGGCGTGTGGCAACATGTAGCAATAACCAAATCCGCAGCAGAGGTCGTTATTTATATCAATGGTGAAGAGCAGGCGCGCGGCACACTTGCAACACCAGAAATCAACTGGCCAGTCGGCGCTTCGCAAGCATTTTGGATCGGGCGTAAAATGAATCATACCGAGAACTACCAGAATCATTATGCAGGTAGCCTCGATGATATCTACATCTGGAATCAAAGGCTTTTGCCACAGCAAATTCAGGAGCTTTATCAAGATACTCCGCTAAGTGGAGAGATCAACCTGACCCTTAGTGCGTTCGATCCGGCTGGAAACATAGGCCAAGCCTCGCTGACATACACCAGAAACAGCTGCTTGGCCACGCCTGAGCATCCGTCTATTTGGTGGCGTCATCAGGCTACCGGCCAAAACTGGATGTATCAAATGGATGGCAGCGCAATCGTGGAGAGCAAAGCGCTGAATCAAGTGCCGCTTATTTGGGAAGGGCACCGTGCGGATATCGACGGCGATGGCGAGCAAGATATCATATGGCGAAATAGTGAAACAGGGGCCAACTATGGTTTCATTCTTGATGGCTTTTCGCTGGTAGAAGGGCGACCTCTGCCATCCGTTGATCTTGACTGGCAGATCGCGGCAATCGCAGATTTTAGTGGCGATGCGAAAGACGACATCCTGTGGCAACAAGCATCAACCGGAAAGCTTTGGCTCTATGTGATGAATGGTTTGCGTGTTGAAGCCAGTCATTATATTGCGACGGTCAGCGACCCTCAGTGGCATGTCGTGGCGGCGGGTGATATCAATGGCGACAGCATGGCCGATATTTTGTGGCAACATGAGCAAGGCTCGATATGGGTGTATCAAATGAACGCACACCACATCGCCAATAGCTATCCATTAACGACAGTTCCTGATGGCTGGGCGCTTGTTGCAGCCGCAGATTTTTCTGGTGACGGAACAGCCGACCTTCTGTGGCGCAATCGCCAAACGGGGGTAAATTGGCTATATGAAATGAGCCAAGGACAAATCGCGCGCAGCCGGTATATTAACACGGTGGCTGATCAGGCGTGGCAACCACGGCAGTGGACGGATCTCAATCTTGATGGCCAAGCTGATTTGCTATGGCGTCATGCTGGTTCGGGCGCAACGGCTATCTATTTCATGCAAGCAGAGCGGATTGAGCGCATACACTCTTTTGGCCTTATCCCAACAGACTGGCGCATTGTGCAATAATTTCAATGGCTTTGGCGTTAGCCGTCTTTGAATGAAGGCGGCGGCTTCTGCTAATTACTTCACACCAAATACCCCATCAAGTTAGCCCTTTTTTTGTAACCTGGATTACATCGTCAGATTGCCGGATTCGATAACATGATTACATCAACCAAGCAAAAGCACTCAAACGAGTCAGGAGATAGAATCATGAATATTTTCAGTCAATTAGTGAAAGTTGTTATCGTAGGTTCTGCACTGTTTGCCGGACAAGCATACGCCAATAACATGTGTGGCCAAGTATGGAGCGGGACCATAGACCGCGTTCGAGTCCAGCAGCAAAATGACGGTACTGTTGTGGTTAGGGCCTATATCGCTCCAGGCTCCAATGGCGAGTATGCCGGGTATACGTCAAATGGTTTGATGGCCAACACCTTAATCAAAGGCCAGGATGGTATGAAAGAAGTCACGGGCTATTCCGATGCCAACTGCCAAATCAAGTGGGTCGACTTTAAATAAGCTTTTTTTGCACTACAACCTCCCAGTGCTTTGGCCAGCTACCCCTGCTGGCCTTTTTTTTGACTATACTCAACGTGGTTAGCCGTATTAGGAATACGCTATTACTACTCAATTCGAAGTGCATATTGTGGAGAGGTGCCTGTGTTTTTCAAAAAAGCAAAACGAACCAATCAAGCTGCAGCCAATATTGAAGGATGCAAACTGCTGGAAATACGGCGCTCCGAACTGGGCCGTTTAAACGAACAAGATTTTATCGTCGATGGGATGAAGCCCGCCTTTATCATTGGCTTTGCCGCTCCAAATGTAGATCTCAACTCGGTTGTCTCTACCCTGAAAGGCAAGATCAGCACTCCAATGATGTTCACATTGACCGCCGGTGAGCTATGCAATCTGAATGGGCAGTTGTATAAGGGGGCGGAAGATGCGCGTGAAACCATTATATTGCATCTCTTTTCACCGCTATTAATTGATGATATTTCCATGCACACCATCGAGCTGCCCTGCGAAGATATCATGCGCGGCAATCCGACTTTGTTACCTGGTGAGCGTGTTGCCAAAATCGTCCAACAGCTGGAAAAGGTTAAGCCCTCATTCGGGTTGGATGATGACAACTGTGTCGCGCTGACTTTGGTTAACGGCTTAACCAATTGTGAAAACTGGCTTATGGAAGCAGTTTACCAAACGGGTAACTTCCCCGTGCCTTTTATTGGCGGAACCACTGCTGGTAAGCTCGACTTTAAACGGGCTTCTTATCATGATGGCACTAAGCTGTGTGATCGACATGCCACCATCTGTTTTCTAAAGCTGAAACCTGACTACCAGTTTCATACATTCAAGTCGCAAAATTTCGAACCTGCCGGTGCCAAATGGACTATTGGTGCGGCAAATAGCGCCACTCGAACCGTCACCAGTTTTATTAATAACGATTCACTGGCCGTCGAAAATTGCATCGATGCCCTGTGCAAACACTTCCGCTGTTCGCCATCGTCCTTGCAAAGTGCGCTGGCCGGATACAGTTTTGCGATCAAAGTAGAAAATGAGTTCTATATTCGATCTGTTGCGGGCATTGATAGCGATGCCAAAACCATGGCCTTCTATTGTGATACTCCATTGGGCACTGAACTGCATTTGATGCGCTCAACCAACTTTGTACAGCAGACCGAAAAAGACTACGCCAACTTCTTGCGTCAGCAGTCGCAACCCTTAGTAGGATTGTTTTTCGACTGTATTTTACGCCGCTTCATAGCCTGAACCTTAAGCATC